>DAISWF010000043.1:0-19382 GCA_036826495.1 Burkholderiaceae bacterium | reverse complement strand
CGGCGCCGCAGGTTCCTGATATCGGCGCTGCTTCCTTACGTTTACATCCTGTGCCTCGGCTTCGGCCTGCTGCTGGTGACCCTGGTGGCCGCCGGCCTGCAGGTGATCGGGCAGGAGAGCATCGAGCTGCTGGGCCGTGAGTGGTCGCTTAAGGGCGTCTCGGGCGCACTGCTGTATCTGCTGGGTTTCGCCGGCGAGGTGTTCGTGCTGATGTCGATCTACCTGGTGATGCCGGTCGGGCGGTTGTCGCTGCTGCACGCGTTCGTCGGCGCGCTGGTCGCGGCGCTGCTGTGGGAGGTCACCCGGCGGGCCCTGGTGTGGTACTTCGCGACGCTGTCGCAGATCGGCGTCGTGTACGGGTCGCTGACCTCGGCGATCGCGGTGCTGCTGAGCCTGGAGCTGGGCGCGACGCTGCTGCTGCTCGGGGCGCAGGTGATCGCCGAGTTCGAGCGCCACCGGCAGCAGGGCCGGTGACCTCCCGAAGCCGGCCTCGCAAGGCGGTCTATTTCCCCGCGCGCGGCGCCGGTCGCGGCGGCCAGCCGGCCAGCGGCTCGCCGATCGTGCTCATCGTTTCGCCGCGTTGCTGGAACAGCGCATCGCTCTTCAGTTTCAGCGCATGGTCGGCGTCGGTCTGGGCGCCGGCGGCGATCGGGCGCCTGAACGTGAATACCTGGTGGCTGCCCTGCGCAGCGCACAGCCGCGAATTGATCACCGCCTCGGCGCCGCTGATCCAGCTCGCGGTCAGCGGGGCGGGCGCGGTGGTGCAGCCGCCGGTGGCGAACTCGGCGGGGGTTTCGACGCGCAGGCTCACCGGCGCGACGCCGATGCGGTTGCTGCCGGAAAAGATCATCGCGCCCGGCGGGTCGGACACGAAATCGACGCGGACCACCCCCGGCGTCGCGCAACCGACGATGGCCGCCGTGACGAACGCGAGCGACGGAACACGAAGCAGCCTGCAGACGCGGTTCACCTTCACCTCTCCATGCGATCGGGGGACGCCGTGACCTTAGTGCAAATCCGGCGTCCCTCCAACGATCCCCCGATCGGCGGCAGGCGCTCCGTCGGCGCGGCGAATCAACCCGGCTCGAAGAACGGCAGCATCCGGCCTTCGGCGGCGGGCTGGAAACGGACCTTCAGCCGCTGGCCGATGCGCAGCGATTCGGGCGCGGCGCCGACGACATTGGTCATCAGCGTCGGGCCCTCCTGCAGCGTCACATAGGCCAGCGTGTAGGGCGGATCGGCTCGGCGCGCCGGACTGAACGCATACAGCGTGCCCAGGCCGCTGGCCGGCTGCCAGCGAGTGCTGGCGCTGCCGCACAGCGGGCAGACCGCCCGCGGATACCAGTGGGCCTTCTTGCAGTCGTCGCAGACGCGCACCAGCAGCCGGCCTTCGGCGGCCGCGCTCCAGAACTCGCGCAGCTCGGGATAGGCGGCGACGAACGGGTCGTTGTCCGGCGTCGTGCCGGCGGTTGCGGAATTCATCGTCATCCCTCCCGTTCGAAGATCACGGTGGCATGGGCGTGGCCCCCGCCGACCACGAGACCCGGCCCGGCGGCCAGCGCCAGCCGGCAGTCCTTGACCTGCACCGCCGGATGCGCCTCGCCGCGCAACTGCCGCACCGCTTCGATCGCCTTGGTGATGCCGCCGCGGTTGGCCGGATGGTTGTTGCACAGGCCGCCGCCGTCGGTGTTCCACGGCAGCTTGCCGACGCCGGAGATCAGGTTGCCGTCGGCGACGAAGCGGCCGCCTTCGCCCTTCTTGCAGAAGCCCAGGTCCTCGAGCTGGATCAGCACCATGATCGTGAAGTTGTCGTAGACCGACGCATAGTCGATGTCCGCCGGCGCGACCTTCGCCTCGGCGAACGCCGCCGGGCCCGAGCGCTCGGCGCCGGTGCGCGTCAGATCGAGGTAGCCGCCGCTGTTGGTATGGATCGTCTCGCCGGCGCCGATCACCTTGACCAGCGGGCGCTTCAGGCTGCGGGCGATCTCCGGCTTCACCAGCACCATCGCGCCGCCGCCGTCGGTGATCACGCAGCAGTCGAGCTTGCGCAGCGGGTCGGAGATCACCGGCGAGTCCATCACGTCCTGCACCGTCACCGCCTTGCGCAGCAGCGCATGCGGATTGTGCTGGGCATGCTGAGACGCCGCGACCTTGACCCAGGCGATCTGCTCGAGCGTCGTGCCGTACTGGTGCATGTGCCGCTGCATCATCATTCCGTAGATGCCGCCGATGGTCCAGCGGAACGGCGACTCCCAGGCGACCTCGGGCCGGTCAGGCCCCAGCACGCGCGGCGCGGTACCGGTGGCCTGGCCGCTGCTGCGCGGCTTGCCGGCCAGCGTGATCAGCGCGACCGAGCACTGCCCGGTGGCGATCGCCGCGGCCGCGTGATGGATGTGCGCGAGATACGAGCAGCCGCCCGACTCGGTGCCGTCCAGCCACTTCAGCTTCAGGTTCAGATAGTCCGCCATCCAGAACGGACCGGCGCCGGGCGCGTCGCCGGCACAGAAATAGCCGTCGACGTCGGACAGCGTCAGGCCGGCGTCCTGCAGCGCGCCGAGCGCCGATTCGGCGTGCAACTGGGCGATCGACTTGTCGGGCGCGAGCCGGGTCGGATGTTCGTAGGCGCCCGCCACATAGGCGCGGCCGTGGATCGTCATGTTGGAGTCCTGGAGGTGGTCACAGCCTCAATCATCGCAGGAACCGCTGATCGTTTCAGGCGGCGGCTCCGGCCGCTCGCGCACGGAGCGCGCGATGTCCGCGCACCGGACGTCGGCCCGGGCCCCGGCGCCGGGTCCTGGCCACCGGCCGTCGCAGGTTGCCGCAGTCCGCCGCAGGTTGCCGCAGTCCGCCGCAGGTTGCCGCAGTCCGTCGCAAGTTGCCGCAGGCCGCAGGGGCGTCGCTGGGCGTCGATTCAGATCCCGGCCACCGGCCGTGCAGCGCCTGCCCGCTGGTGGTTCAGCGGCCTGTTCGCGGCATTGCGCGAAGCCGGTCTGCCGGCGTTCGTTTCGCGCCTGGGTCGCGCGTCGCGCTGCACCGGTCTGTCACCGGCGGCTTCGGCCGCACTCCCGTGTCGCTGTTCGCGGGGCCGCCGGTCGGCACGCACCTCCTGCAGGGTCAGACCGACGAAGAACAGCACGACGATGATGTCGCAGGCGATCCAGATGAGGCCGAGGATGATGAGCCAGGACATGTCGAACTCCGTTTGAAACCGCCGCCGCTGTTCCGATGCGAACAGGGCTGCTGACGGATTGTTCGCCTCGAAGGCTCGTCCGGATATCCGACCTAAGTAGGGGGTGTCGCGCGGCAGTCACTGTCGTACGGCCAGTGGGCGCGGCAGCGATCGGCCGATCGGCAGATCGGCCGTCATCGGCCGTTGGCCGATCGGCCATGTCGATTCGAAGCGTATCGACGCGCAGAGCGTTCCCGCAGGGGAGGCGGCCCGTCGTTCCACGAGCGGACACGCAGGAATCTGCGACGCCCCGTCAACCCTGGCGCATGGCGCCGGCGGGATCGGCGTAGGCCATCGCCTCGATCTCGATCAGAAACTCCTCCTTGACCAGCGCCGGTCGGCATGGCCGGTCAGATCGCGGCCGCGCAGAAGTTCGAGGCCCGGGACCGCCTCTGCGCCATCGCCACGCCGACGCTGATCACCGTCGGCTCGGCAGATCGCACCACGCTGCCGGCGCAATCCAGGCTGATGCATGCCGCGATCAAAGGCGCCGAGTTCTGGTTGTTCGAGGGGGCCGGTCATCTGCCCCAGTTCCAGTTCCCTGACGAGTTCACGAGCATTTCGCTCGGCTTCATGCTGAAGCACTAGCGCTGACACGACGCCAATCGCGGCGATATTGCCGCTGCCGAACTACCGAGGAGAAGAGGATGTCGAACGAGGATGTTTCTGCGATGAACCGCCGGGCCGCGATCCGGATGCTGATGCTCGGCGCGACGCTCGGCGCCGGCGCACCGTCGTACGCTCAAGCGCTCAGGGAATTGAAGTTCTCCACGGAGTTCGCGCCGCACGGGTTTCATGCACCTTTCTACCTGGCGCGTCAGAAGGGGTGGTTCAAGGACGCGGGCATAGACCTGAAAGTGCTCGACGGGCGCGGTTCGGCCGCCACCGTCAATCTGATCGGGGCGAATCAGGTCGGCATCGGCTTCGTGAATCTGGCCGCAGCGATGATCGCGCAATCGAAGGGCGTCCCGGTCGTCATCGTGGGAAGCGTCCTGCGCCGCAACACCAATGGCTTGATTCTGAAGAAGGGAACCGACATTCGCAGACCTGCCGACCTGAAGGGCAAGACGATTCTGCATCTGATGACCACGATCGAGTCGCAGCTTCTGAGCGGCTACCTCGCCAGTGCGGGCATGAGCCTGAACGATGTGAAGCTGCTGGGTGTCGACGCGACGGCGAAGGTGCCGAGCGTGCTGAGCGGCAAGGGTGATGCGGCCACGGGGCCGGTGCCTTACTACCTCGGTCTGCTCAAGGGAAAGTCGGAGATCGAGACGATGGCCTTCGCCGATGCCGGGCAGCAACTGCTCGACTTCGGCATCGTCACCAGCCCGCGGATGGTCAAGGAGCATCCGGAGCTCGTGAGGGCCTTCGTCCAGATCACCTCCAGGGCCTTCGAATACACCCGGCGCGACAACAACGTCGAAGAGGCGGTCAAGGAGATGATCTCGCAGCGGCCGGAAGCCGGGCTGGACTATCAGACCGCCATCAACATGTTCAATTCCCACATCGCGTTCGCGATGTCGCCGTCCACCGAAGGCAGGCCGATAGGCATCGTCACCAGGCAGGACGTCGAGGCGACGATCAAGACGTTGAGGAGCACCGGCATCATCCAGGGAGACCTCAATCCCGACAGCATCGTCGACACCCGATTCGAGCCGAAATGATCGCATTGCCGGCCGAGCAACCGGCCTTGTCGAAGATGCCTGCGACCGCCGCGCCGCTGATCACCGCCCGCGACGTCGGGAAGGTGTTCCGCTCGAAGCGCGGCGCGGATGTGGTCGCGCTCGACGGCATCGATTTCGACATCACGTCGGGTGAGTTCATCAGCATCCTGGGGCCGTCGGGGTGCGGCAAGAGCACGTTGCTGCGCTGCATCGGCGGCCTGGAGGAGGTGACATCCGGCAGGCTCAGCCTCGAGGGGAAGGAGATCAGCGAACCGCCGACCGATGCCGGGGTCGTGTTTCAGCAGGATCTGCTGCTCGACTGGCGCTCGGTGCTGGACAACGTGCTGCTGCCGGCGGAGTTCCGGGGCTACCGTCCCGGCGACTGGGTCGATCGCGCCCGATCCCTGCTCGCGACGCTGGGTCTGGCGGAGGCGGAGGCGCGTTATCCATGGGAGCTGTCCGGGGGCATGCGCCAGCGCGTCGCGATCTGTCGCGGTCTGCTGCTCGATCCCAAGCTGCTGCTGATGGACGAGCCGTTCGGCGCGCTCGACGCGATCACCCGCGACGAGTTGAACATGGAGCTCGAGCGCATCTGGGAGAAGACGTCGAAGACGGTTCTGCTGATCACGCACAGCATCGCGGAGGCGGCGTTCCTGTCGGACCGCGTGTTCGTGATGGGCAAGAATCCCGGCCGCATCATCGAGGTGGTCGACATCGATCTGCCGCGGCCGCGTACGCTCGACATTCGCGAGACCGCCGCTTTCACTGCCTATCAGCGTCGCCTGCGATCGATCTTCGAGTCGCTCGGCATCATGCGGGGGGCTGCGCGATGACCGATTTCCGGTCCGGCAGCCGCGGACGCACCGCGGGCCTCGTCCTGATGGTCATCGTGCTGCTCGCGCTGTGGGAGGCGTCGGTGCGCATGGCCGACATCAAGGCCTTCCTGCTGCCGGCGCCATCGCTGGTCCTGCAGTCCATCGTGCAGAAGCCGCTCTGGTATCTGGGCCACGCCTACCAGACATTGGTCGAAACCTTTCTCGGCTTCGGTTTCGCCGTCGTGTTCGGCGTGCTGATCGCGGTCGGCATCGTCTATTCACGTATCCTGGAGCAGTCGCTCTATACCTTTCTGGTCGCGATGAACGCGGTGCCGAAGATCGCGGTTGCGCCGCTCTTCGTGATATGGCTCGGTACCGAGCTCGAACCCAAGGTCGCCGTCGCGGCTCTCGTGGCGATCTTTCCGATCGTCATCGACACGGTGCAGGGATTGCGCGCCGTCGATCCGGCGATGCTCGATCTGGGCCGCTCGCTGCGCGGTTCGCGCCTGAAGATCCTGTGGAAGATCAGGGCCCCTTATGCGCTGCCCAGCGTATTCGCCGGTTTGAAGGTCGGGATATCGCTCGCTTTCATCGGCGCGATCGTCGGCGAGTTCATATCCTCGCAGGCCGGGCTGGGCTACGTCGTCGTGACCTCGCAGGCCAACTTCGACACGACGCAGATGTTCGCGGCGATCCTGATCCTGGCCCTGCTCAGCCTGCTGCTGTTCAATCTGATCGAGCTGGCCGAGCATCTTCTGCTGCCTTGGCACGGCTCGCGTCGCCGCGAGGCGCGGCAGGCGCAGGGACGCTAGGCGGGCGAGCGGAGCGCGACAGATGAAAATGCGTCATTGCGAGATCGCCGGGGCGGGCATTGCCGGCCTGACCACCGCCTGCGTGCTGGCACAGCGAGGCTGGTCGGTACAGGTGCACGAGCGGTCGGATACCTTGCGCGAAATGGGCGCGGGGATCTACCTCAAGATGAACAGCCTGGAGGTGCTGAAGGAGCTCGGTGTCTACGAGGAGATCGAGGCTTCGGGCATGATCCTGCAGGCAGGCCGCATCATCGGCCGGGACGGACGCGCCCTGGCCCGGCATATCGTGAAGGGGGTCGACACGATAACGGTGTCGCGCGGTACGCTGCACCGCGTGCTGACCGGCAGGGCGCGTGCGCTGGGCGTGCAGTTCAGGACCGGTTCGGTCGTGACGGAGGCCGATCCGGCGGGAAGTCTGACGGCCAACGGGCAGCGCTTCGAGGCGGACCTGATCATAGGCGCCGATGGCTATCGTTCGGTGGTTCGCGACAGCGTCAAGCTGCTGAACAACGTGCAGCTTCTGGAAGAAGGCGCGATCCGGGCGCTGGCGCCCCGCCGGCCGCAGGAGCGCGAAGGCCTGACGACCGAACAGTGGTCGGGCGACTGCCGGCTCGGCATCGTGCCCTGCAGCGCCGACGAGCTGTACCTCTACCTGATCGGCCCGGCGAAGAATCCCGGCGTCCACACCGTGCCGGTCGATCGGAAATTCTGGTGCGACCGGTTCCCGCAGGAAGCCGACGTGCTGAACCGCATCGCCGATGTGGCGCGATTCGACCAGTTCGTCTATGTCACGGTGAACGGCTGGAGTGCAGGGCGCGTGGCGATCATCGGTGACGCGGTGCATGCCCAGCCGCCGAATCTGGGGCAGGGTGCCGGCATGGCCATCGCCAATGCCAGTGCACTGGGCGCGGCGCTGGACGACGGTTCGGACGTACCGGGCGCGCTCAGGCAGTGGGAGGCGCTGCGGCGGCCGGTGACGGAAGACGTGCAGCGATGGTCGTACCGCTACGGACTGCTCTTCTACGCGCTGCCGTTTCAGGGCGTGCTCGGGGAGAAGATGCGTGTCGGCGTCATGTCGCTTATCGGATGTGTAAAGTACACCGCCCGCAAGCTCGCCTGGTTGCGCCATGGCGGCCGGTTCGTCACCTGACCGGCGGGCGAGATGAAGAACGGTGAAGAGGCGAAGATCTTGGAAACGGATTCAACCACCTTGCTGCCCGACGTGGTCTATCAGAATCTGCGGGCTCAGATCCTGAGCGGCATCTTGAAACCCGGCCAGAAGCTGCGCCAGGAAGAGCTGTCCCGCGAGCTGGAGGTGAGCCGGGTGCCGCTGCGGGAAGCAATGACCCGCCTGGCTGCCGATGGCCTCATCGTGCTCAACCCTCGGCGAGGGTACGCGGTGACGTCCCTGCAGTCGAACGAGATTCTCGAGATCCTCGAGCTGCGGGCGGTCGTCGAGGAACATGCGGCATACCGCGCGGCTTACGCTCGAACGAAGGAGGATCTGGCCGAGGTCGAGCGCATCCTGAAGGCATCAGAGGCCGTCAGCCTGCGATCGGGCCGCAACATCGAAAGCTGGTCGCAGTTGAACTACCAGTTCCATGCGCGAATCATCGCTTCGAGCGGCAGGGAGCACCTGGCGCGATTCGCCACGCTTCTGCGCGATACCGTGGAACCCTATATCCGGGTCGAAGTCAACATGACGGGCGACGTCGAAGAAGCTCAACATGATCACCGCCAGTTGTTTGCGGCGTACCGGGACGGTGATGCTCCGGAACTGGCGAGGTTGAGCAGGTTGCATGTGGAAAGGACGGCGCAGCGGCTGCTGCGCGGTTTGCGGGAGAGGCAGAGCGGTCCGGAGGAGGCACATTCCAGAAAAGGCCACAAACGTCCGGTCACGGTCTCCTAGTGCAGCAGGGCAGCCGGGACGGCCGTGCGAGGCGGCCGTGTCAGGCGGCCCACCCCAGCAGCTCCGCCAGCCGCCGCATCACCCAGCCCGCTTCGGCCTCGTCGATGCCGGCTTCGCCGCCTTCGAGGCCCTGGCGTATCCGCTGCAGCACGTCGTCCTCGGTGACCTGGAGCTGCGCGAGCCGTGTCTGCGCGGTGTCGACCAGCATCGTCGCCAGGTCCTCGCAGTATTCGTATCGTTCGGTGATGTGCTCGCGCGAGGCGGTGGGCTTGATCCGGCCGGGCGGCACGAACAGCGCGATGAACGATGGCGGGACGACGATCTGGCTGCTGTCATCGGACATCGGGGGATTGTCGCACGGCGGCCGCGGTGGTTACGATGATCGGGCGGCAGGACGTCGATCGCTGGCCGGCGACCGCGGGGGCGACTGCGGAGCGGCGGCGCTGCGGTGTAGCGGCCGCGGGACGGCGATGGCGCGACCGCAACGACGGGTGGGAGCGGGCGATGGCGATCAGAGTGGTGCGACTGGGCAGCCCGCGGGCGCCCGAGGAGGGGGTGCGGATCGGCACCGTGCGGCGGCCGCCGCGGGGCGTGCCGAAGGCCGAGTTCGCGAAGCGCGATTTCTACGACGTGTGGCTGCCGGCACTGTCGCCTACGGCCGATCTGGTCAAGGATGCGCAGCAGGCGCGGGATGAGCGCGCGTGGGCGGCGTTCAAGCGCCATTTCAAGGCGCAGATGAACGAGCCCGATGCCTCGCGGCTGCTCGACCTGCTGGCGGTGATGTCGCAGCAGGCGAATCTGTCGGTCGGCTGCTATTGCGAGGACGAGTCGCACTGTCACCGGTCGGTGCTGCGCGAGCTGCTGACGCAACGCGGGGCGAAGCTCGCCTGATCGGGTTCTGAGTCGGCGGCGCCGTGCGTGGGCGTGGGCGCAGGGTGAACAGGCCTGGGAGTCCATCGGGGGGTTTCCACTCCCGGAGACTTCTATCCGCCGGGTACCGTCGTGCGCGCCAGCAACTGATCGAGCAGGGTCCGCGCCGGGCCGTCCAGCATCTCGCGGTCGCGCCAGCCGACCAGCAGCCGGCGCAGCGCCCACGGGTCGTCGAGCTCGATCATCCGCAGGCCCATCGAGGCGGCATGCGGGGCGGCGCCGCGCCAGGGCAGCATGCCGAGCCCGACGCCGGTGGCGATCATGCGCGCCATCGCGTCGAAGCTGCGCACGTGCACGCGGATCTTCAGCGGGCTCTGGTGCTCGGCGGCCACCCGGGTCGACAGGCGGACCAGCGAGCTGCCGCGATCCAGACCGATGAAGTCGTACGCCAGCGTGTCGGCGAAACGGATCCGGTGGCGGCGCGCCAGCGGATGGCCGGCGGGGGTCAGCAGCACCAGCCGGTCGATGTCGCAGACCGCCACCTGCAGCCCGCCGCTGGCGACGTTGTCGGCAAACACGCCAAGCTCGGCACGGCCGTCGCGAACCGCATCGACGATCGGTTCGCTGTTGGCTTCCTCCAGATCGACGGCGATGCGCGGGTTGTCGCGCAGGAACGTGGCCAGCGCCAGCGGCAGGAAGCCGGTCACCGCCGAGGTGTTGGCCCAGATCCGCAGGTGGCCGCGCACGCCGCGGGCGTAGTCGCTCATCGCGACCGCCATCTGCGCGACCTCGCCGGCGACCGTCCGGGCGTGGCGATACAGGGTGGCGCCGGCGCTGGTGGTGCGCGCACCGCCGCGCCCGCGCTCGAGCAGCACGGTGCCGGTGGCCGCCTCCAGCTCGCGGATGCGTTTGCTGGCGGCGGGCAGCGAGATGCCGAACGCCTGGGCGCCGGCGGTCAGGCTGCCGCCGTCGACCACCGCGATGAACAGACGCAGCGACACCAGATCGAAGCGGTGGGGGTTCATCGCGTCCTTGGTTAACCTGAGGTTAAGGATAGATTGGCAACTCCAGAATGGCAACCGCCCGCAACCCTTCGTAGAATCGCAATGATGAACACCCCGTCTGCCCCCATCGAGCCGGCCGCCGCCGGTGCCCTGAGCGGCCTCAAGGTGCTCGAACTCGGCCAGCTCATCGCCGGCCCGTTCGCCGCGAAGACGCTCGCGGATCTCGGCGCCGACGTGATCAAGGTCGAACCGCCCGGTGTCGGCGACCCGCTGCGCAAGTGGCGGATGCTGCACGAAGGCACGTCGGTCTGGTGGGAAGTGCAGTCGCGCAACAAGAAGTCGATCGCGATCGATCTGCGCGATGTCGAGGGTCAGCAGCTCGTCCGGCGGCTGGCGCTGCAGGCCGACGTGCTGATCGAGAACTTCCGTCCCGGCACGCTCGAGAAATGGGGCATGGGCTATGACGAGCTGGCCCGCGAGAATCCCGGGCTGGTGGTGCTGCGGATCTCGGGCTATGGCCAGACCGGGCCCTATCGCGACCGGCCCGGTTTCGGCGTGGTCGGCGAGGCGATGGGCGGGCTGCGGCACCTGACCGGGGAGCCGGGCCGGGTGCCGGTGCGGGTCGGCGTCAGCATCGGCGATACCCTGGCGGCGCTGCACGGCACGATCGGCGTGCTGGCGGCGCTGCGCGAACGCTCGGTCAACGGCGGCCGCGGCCAGATGGTCGACGTGGCGCTGTACGAATCGGTGTTCAACTGCATGGAGAGCCTGCTGCCGGAGTACAGCGCGTTCGGCGCGGTGCGCGAGGCGGCCGGCAGCGCGCTGCCCGGCATCGCGCCGACCAACGCCTATGCGTGCAGCGACGGCTGGGTGCTGGTGGCCGGCAACGGCGACAGCATCTTTCAGCGGCTGATGCGCGTGATCGGCCGGCCCGACCTGGCCGACGATCCGGCGCTGGCGTACAACGACGGCCGGGTCGCCCGCAGCGGCGAGCTCGACGAGGCGATCGGCCGCTGGGCGGCGGGCCTGACGGTGCAGGCCGCGCTCGATGCGCTCGACGAGGCGTCGGTGCCGGCCGGGCGCATCTACACGGTCGCCGACATCGCCGCCGATCCGCACTACCGGGCGCGCGGCAACATCGTGCGCACGACCACCGCCGGCGGGCTGTCGCTGGAGGTGCCCGGGGTGATCCCGCATCTGTCGCGCACGCCGGGCTCGCTGCGCACGGCGGCGCCGACGCTGGGCCAGCATACCGATCAGGTGCTGGCCGATGCCGGCCTGTCGCCGGCCGAACGCGAGGCACTGCGCGCGAAGGGAGTGATCCGATGACGACGCCTATGACGCCAGCGAAGACGCGCCTGTACCTGCAGGAGGTGGTGACGCGCGACGGGCTGCAGGCCGAGCAGGTGTTCGTGCCCACCGCGCGCAAGATCGAGCTGATCGACCGGCTTTCGCGCGCCGGCTACGCGAAGATCGAGGTCACCTCGTTCACCAGTCCGAAGGCGATTCCGGCGCTGGCCGACGCCGAGGCGGTGATGGCCGGCATCGAGCGGGTGACGGGTGTCGAGTACACGGCGCTGATCCCCAACGTGCGCGGCGCGCGCCGGGCGATCGACAGCCGGGTCGACGAGTTCAATCTGGTGATGTCGACCAGCGAGACCCACAACCGCTCGAATCTGAAGATGTCGCGCGAGCAGTCGTTCGCGCAGTTGAGCGAGGTGATCGCGCTGGCCGCCGACGCGGCGATCCCGGTCAACGTGTCGCTGTCGACCTGCTTCGGCTGCCCGATGGAGGGCGACGTGCCGCAGGCCGAGGTGATGCGCTGGGTCGATGCGTTCGCGCGCCAGGCGGTGCGCGGCGTGACGATCTGCGACACCACCGGCATGGCGCATCCGGCGCAGGTCGCGCGCCTGTGCCAGGCGCTGGTGCGCGACTTCCCCGGGCAGCAGCACACGCTGCACTTCCACAATACGCGCGGCATGGGCGCCGCCAACGCGCTGGCGGCGGTGCAGAACGGCATCGTGCGCTTCGATGCATCGCTGGGCGGCCTGGGCGGCTGTCCCTATGCGCCGGGCGCCACCGGCAACGTGTGCACCGAAGAGCTGGCGCACATGTTCGAGCTGATGGGTTACGACACCGGCGTCGATGTCGACCGGCTGCTCGACGCGGCCGCGCTGCTGCGCGAGCTGGTCGGACACGACGTGCCGAGCCAGTTGCTGAAGGCGGGCAAGGTGTCGCGGCGCCACGCCGCGCCGGTACAGGCCTGATGACGACGGATGCGACGGTTGCCCCGGGTCGGACGATCCGGGTCGACTGACAGAATCACATGACCCGAATCACATGACCAGGAGCAGACAGACGATGCGCTATGTATCCCCCGTGCGGCGGAATGCCGCCAGACGCCGGTTCGTGCTGGGCAGTGCAGGGCTCGCAGCGGGCCTCGTGGCCGGCACGGCGGCCCGTCCGGCACGCGCCCAGGCCGACCGGATCACGCTGGTGGTGCCGGCCGCCACCGGCGGCACGACCGACCTGACCGCGCGGATGCTGGCCGAGCCGCTGGCGGCGGCGCTGGGCACCTCGGTGATCGTCGACAACAAGCCCGGGGCCAGCGGCAACATCGGCACGGTGCTGGTCGCCAAGGCCAAGCCGGACGGCGCCACGTTGCTGGTGCAGTACTCCGGCTATCACGTCGGCAACCCGTGGCTGTCGAAGAGCACGCCGTGGCAGCCGAAGGACTTCGCGCCGGTGGCGCTGGCGATCCGCGCGCCGCAGGTGGTGGTGGTGCCGGCGACGTTGCCGGTCAAGACGCTGGCCGAGTTCGTCGCCTGGTGCAAGGCCAATCCGTCGCAGGCGAACTATGCGTCATCGGGCATCGGCTCGATCCAGCACATCGCCGGCGAGATGCTGAACAGCGCGGCCGGCATCAAGATGAGCCACGTGCCGTACAAGGGTTCGGGCCAGGTCTACTCCGACCTGATCGGCGGCCAGGTGCAGACCCACATCACGTCGGTGCCGTCGGCGATGCCGCACATCCAGTCCGGCAAGCTGCGTGCGCTGGCGGTCACCGGCGAACAGCGGCTATCGCGATGACCAGCGAGCAGCGCTCGGCGGCGTTGCCCGACGTGCCGACCTCCGCCCAGGCCGGCTACCCGGCGCTGACGCTCGATTCCTGGTTCGGCGTCTATGCGCCGGCCGCCACGCCGCAGCCGACGATCGACAAGCTGGCGGCGGCGCTGAAGAAGGTGATCGAGTCGCCGGAGTTCAAGAAGAAGGCGGTCGAGCAGGGCGGCGAGGCGGTCTATCTGGGGCCGAAGGCGTTCGGCGACTTCACCGCCGCCGAGCTGAAACGCTGGGGCTCGATCATCCAGACCGCCGGCATCACGACCGACTGACGCGGGGGCGCGACATTCGGGGGCGCGGCGCGGCAGCCCCCGGGAGACCGGCTCCCTACGCCGCGGCGATGCGCTGCGCCATCGCCACCAGGCTGCGGTCGCTGCCGGCCGGTCCGAGCAGCGACAGGCCGAGCGGCGCGCCGGCGCGCGTCGCCAGCGGCATCGACATCTGCGGGAAGCCGGACATGCCGGCCAGGCACAGCAGGTGCAGCGCGCGGTTGCGGTAGACGTCGAGCGATTCCTCGCTGTCGGCCAGCAGCGGCGCGATGTCGGGCATCGTCGGCAGCACCAGCACGCCATCGCTGCCCAGCAGCGCCGCCAGATGCCGGCGGAAGCTCTCCCGCACCACGCGACCTTCCTCCACCTGCCGTACGGTGACCCCGCTGCACCACTCGAAGCGTTCGGCCACGCCGGGGCCCAGCACCGGCTTGTAGCGGGTGATCATCGGGCCATCGGTCTGCCAGGCTTCGTAGCCCTGCAGATGGCGGTAGGCCCAGTAGAGCGCATCCCAGTCGCGGTCCAGCGCCGCCGTCGGCGTTGGCGGGCCATAGGCGGCGGCCACCCGCTAGATGGCGGTATCGAGCGCGGCCAGCACCGGCGCCTCGATGGCCGCGAACAGATCGGTCGCCCGCAGCAGTCGTGGACGCCCGGGCAGCGGCGCCGGATCGGCGCCGAGCAGCACGTCGGCGACCCGCGCGAAGGTGGCGGCGTCGCGGGCGAAGAAGCCGCAGGTATCGAACGACGGCGACAGATCGTGACAGCCCTGCAGGCTGATGCGGCCGTGGGTCGGCCGCAGGCCGTACAGCCCGCAGTGCGAGGACGGTGCGCGCACCGAGCCGCCGGTGTCGGTGCCGAGCGCGGTGTCGCACAGGCCGCCGGACACCGCCGAGGCCGACCCCGACGACGAGCCGCCGGGGATGCGGTCGGGGGCCGCGCCGTTGCGCGGCGTGCCGAAGTGCGCGTTCTTGCCGTTCATCGAGAACGCCAGCTCGTCGGTGATCGCCTTGCCGACGAAGCGGGCGCCGGCATCGAGCAGCCGCTGCACCGTCGGCGCCGTCGTGGTCCTGACCTCCGCCAGCGCCAGCATCGTCGCGCTGCCGCAGCCGGTGCGATAGCCGGCCACGTCGAACAGATCCTTCGCCGCGAATGTCAGGCCGGCCAGCGGCCCGTCCGCCGCATGGGGCACCGGTACCGCCGGGTACGGCATGAACGCGTGCGCGGGATCGTCGGGCAGCAGCATCGATTCAGTGACCGGCGTCCTCGATCAGCCGGTCGAGCTGCTCGATCAGGCGCCGGCGCTGCGTGACCGTCAGCCGGCGCAGCATCTCCTGGTTGCGCTGACGGGTGATGCTCAGCAGCAAGTCGTTGACCCGTTGCCCCTCGTCGGTCAGCGTGATGCTGGCGGCGCGCCGATCGGTCTGGCTGCCGGCCTTGCGAACCAGCCCGCGTTCCAGAAGCGATTCGGCGACCCGGCTCGCCTGGCTCTTGTCGAGGTGGCTGCGCGATGCGATGTCCTGCACGCGGATCGGCTGGTGGGCGGCGACGATCATCACCGCCCGGCCCTCCGACAGCGTGAGCTGCGTCGCAGCGTAAACCCGTTCGGCCGTGCGCCGCTCGGTCAGCTTCATCAGCAGCACCAGCCGGTAGCTGAAAAAATCTTCGTAAGCGGGGCCTGTGCCCGCTTCGATGGAGGAGGGAGGCGCCAGCGCGGTGCCGCCGGCGATCTCCTCTTGCGGGACGGTGGACATGGGCATACAGCTTCCGTCGTCCGGTGGTGCGCGCCCGAAGCTGAGCGCTCCACCAGTTTACTGCTGAGTGGCGGCCGCGGTACAGTCGAATCGCAACAGCGCGCGGATGCTGCGTTGCAAGGCGGACGTCGCCGTGCACCGTGTTGGACACCAGACTCCCAGCGATGATCAAGTACCTGCTCGACCGGATCGTTTTCGGAGTCGGACTGCTGGCCGGGTTCCAGGTGCCGAAGTTCATCGGCGACTACCGCCAGCGGGTCGGCGGCATGCTGGATCAGGCGCGGCAGCAGCTTCAGCAGTTCCAGGCGATCGCCGACCGGCACCACGGCGGCAGCCTGCCGGCGCTCATCGACACGCACCGCGCCAGCGACAATCCGACGTTCAGAGCCGAGGGCCAGGTCATCCAGAACCTGATCGATCAGGTGCGCGGGCTGCAGGCGACCTATGAAGCGCTCGCCGGGTCGCTCGATGCGCAGTTGCGCTGGCTCGCGACCCATTTCGATGCGGTGATCGCGCGGGCCACGCTCGATGCATTCCAGCCCGGCCTGGTGCTGACGGTGGGCGCGGCCGTCTGCGCGCTGACGGTGGCGTTCGCCGGCAGCCTGCTGGTGCAGGGCTTGGCGCGCCTGTTCCGGCGCCGGCGGGCGCGCCCGGAGCCGCCTGCGCCTGCGCCGCGGCCGGCGGGCCGGCAGGAGCCGGTGCTGACGCCGATCCACGATCCGCGGCGGCCCGGGCGCTGAGCACCGGCGCTCAGCACCGCTCTCGGCGCCTCGGGCGGCGGCTGCCCGGAGTCGGCGCCTGAATGCGGTGCCTGAATGCGGTGCCTGAATGCGGTGCCTGAATGCGGTGCCTGGATGTGGCGCCTGGATGTGGCGCCTACAATGCGGCGCCTACAATGCGCGGCAACGGGAGGCGTGATGAAACGCGGGACACTCGGCGTGGTCGGGCTCGGCTCGATGGGGTTCGGTGCGGCGGTGACGGCGGTGCGCCGCGGCGTCGTGACCTGGGGACTGGACACCCGGCCCGAGGTGGGCCAGCGGTTCGGCGCTGCCGGCGGGCGGGTCGCCGGTTCGCTGGCCGAACTGGCGCGCGAGTCGGACGTGGTGCTGCTGCTGGTCGTCAGCGCGGCGCAGACCGAGCAGGTGCTGTTTGGTGAAGCGGGGCTGGCCGAGCATCTGAAGCCGGGCTCGGTGGTGGTCGCCTCGGCCACCGTCGATCCGGCGCTGCCGCCGCAGTGGGAGCGCCGGCTGCTGGAGCGCGGGCTGTGGCTGATCGACGGGCCGGTGTCGGGCGGCGCCGTCAAGGCGGCCGACGGACAGATGACGGTGATGGCGTCGGGCCGGCCGGAGGCGTTCGCCGCGGCCGGCGAGCTGCTGAACAGCTTCTGCGGCAAGGTGCACCGGCTGGGCGATGCGGCCGGCATCGGCTCGTCGGTCAAGATGATCAACCAGCACCTGGCCGGCGTGCACATCGCCGCCGCCTGCGAGGCGATGGCGCTGGGCATCCGGGCGGGCGCCGATCCGCGCCAGCTCTACGACGTGATCTGCGAATCGGCCGGCATGAGCTGGATGTTCCAGAACCGGGTGCCGCACATCCTGGCCGGCGACTACACGCCGCTGTCGTCGGTCGACATCTTCGTCAAGGATCTGGGCATCGTGCTCGATGCCGCGCGGCGCATGGCCTTTCCGTTGCCGCTGGCCGCCGCAGCCCATCAGCTCTACCTGGCTGCCGCGGCGCACGGTCATGGTGCCGAGGATGATTCGGCAGTGATCAAGCTGTATGCGACGCTGGCCGGGCTGACGTTACCCGGGGCGACGTCATGAGCGATCACGCCAGTGGGCGCGAGGGGGTTGTCACGTGAGCGATCACGCCGGTGAGTGCGACGGGGTTCGCATGAGCGATCACGCCAGTGAGCGCGACGGGGTTCGCACATGACGCCGCCGGTGCTGGGCGTCATCGCCGACGATTTCACCGGTGCCACCGACGTCGCCAGCATGCTGGTGCGGTCCGGCATGCGCACGGTGCAGGTGATCGGCGTGCCGCAGGGGCCGGCGCCGGCGGCCGATGCGGTCGTGGTGGCGCTGAAGTCGCGCACGACGCCGGCGGCCGATGCGGTCGCCGAGTCGCTGCAGGCGCTGCGCTGGCTGCGCGAAGCCGGCGCCCGCCAGTTCTACTTCAAGTACTGCTCGACCTTCGATTCCACGCCGCGCGGCAACATCGGGCCGGTGGCCGACGCGCTGATGCAGGCGCTGGACACCGACTTCGCGATCGCCTGCCCGGCCTTCCCGGAGAACGGCCGGACGATATTCCGTGGCCACCTGTTCGTCGGTGACCTGCTGCTGTCGGATTCCGGCATGCGCGACCATCCGCTGACGCCGATGACCGATGCCAACCTGGTGCGGGTGCTGCAGGCGCAGACCCGTCGGACGGTGGGCTTGGTGCGCTACGACACGGTGGCGGCCGGCGTGCCGGCCACGGTCGCGCGGTTCGCCGAACTGCGCGGCCAGGGCGTCGGCCTGGCGGTCGTCGATTCGGTGTCGCAGGACGATCTGCGCGTGATCGCCGCGGCCTGCGCCGATCATCCGCTGATCACCGCCGGCTCCGGCGTCGCGCTGGGGCTGCCGGAGGTCTATGCCGGTCGCGGCTGGCTGGCGCCGGATGCGCAGGCGGCGCGGCTGCCGGCGGTCGGCGGCGGCGCGGCCGTCGCGGCCGTGCTCTGCTCGACGGCCACCAACGGCCAGGTCCGCCACTGGATCGAGCGCGGCGGGCCGGCGTTCCGCGTCGATGCACGGCGGCTGGCGGCCGGCGCCGACGTGGCGGCCGAGGCTGTCGAATGGGCGTCGGGCGAGCTGGCGCAAGGCCGGCCGGTGCTGGTCTATGCCACCGCCGACGTCGCCGAGATCAGGGCGGTGCAGGCGGAGCTGGGCGTGCAGCGGGCGGGCGAGCTGGTCGAGCAGTGCCTGGCGGCGGTCGCGCGAGGGCTGGTGGCCCACGGGGTGCGGCGGCTGGTGGTGGCGGGCGGCGAGACCTCGGGCGCGGTGGTCCAGGCGCTGGACATCCGGACCTTGCGCATCGGCGCGATGATCGATCCGGGCGTGCCCTGGACCCAGGCCGCCGATCGCGATCTGCTGCTGGCGTTGAAATCCGGCAACTTCGGCACCGTCGATTTCTTTGACAAGGCGCTCGCGCAGGTTGGTTGAGCACGGCGGGAGCGGATGGCGGAACGGATGGCGGGCACTCCCGCCCCATGATGGAGAACGGATGGTGCGAGAGTTGTCGGAGCTGGAGGCGAGGGTCCTGGGGGTGCTGGTCGAGAAGGAGCGGACGGTGCCCGACACCTATCCGTTGACGCTCAATGCGCTGACCGCCGGCTGCAATCAGAAGACCAGCCGCGAGCCGGTGATGGATGCGACGGTCGGCGAGGTGCAGGCGGCGATCGATTCGCTGCGCCGTGCCGACCTGGTGTTCGAGACCAGCGGCGGCCGGGTGATGCGGTACAGCCACAACGTCGGCCGGGTGCTGCAGCTTGCGTCGGAGAAGGTGGCGCTGATCGTCACGCTGATGCTGCGCGGCCCGCAGACCGCCGCCGAGCTGAGGATGAACTGCGAGCGGCTGCACCGCTTCGCCGACGTCTCGTCGATCGAAGCCTATCTGCAGGAGCTCGCCGCACGGCCCGCCGGGGCGCTGGTGGCTCTGCTGCCGCGGCAGCCCGGCACCCGTGAGAGCCGCTGGGCGCACCTGCTGTGCGGTGCGCCGGCGGCCGGGCTCGGCATCGTGGGGCCGACGGGGCAGGCCCTCGCCGGAAGCGAAGCGGACGGGTTCGCGGCGGCCGCCGGCGGTGGCCGGTCATCGATCGATCCGGCTGTCGGCGGGGCTGCGCCGGCGCTGGCGCCGGTGGCGCTCGGAACGCCAGCGGCGCTCACGGCCGCAGGCGGTGAC
>DAISWF010000042.1:0-26566 GCA_036826495.1 Burkholderiaceae bacterium | reverse complement strand
ATGGCGACGTCGGCAAGGGCTCGGCGCAGGCGCTGCGCGCGCTGTCGGCGCAGGTGTGGGTCACCGAGATCGATCCGATCTGCGCGCTGCAGGCGGCGATGGAGGGCTACCGCGTGGTCACGATGGACTATGCGGCCGACAAGGCCGACATCTTCGTGACCGCCACCGGCAACTACCACGTGATCACGCATGCGCACATGGCGAAGATGCGCGACCAGGCGATCGTCTGCAACATCGGCCACTTCGACAACGAGATCGACGTCGCGTACGTGATGAGCTCGTCGTTCGCGAACCAGACGATCGCGCAGATCGAGCTGTTCGCGAATCCCGACCGGTATCCGGTCGGCGTCTACACGCTGCCCAAGCACCTCGACGAGAAGGTCGCGCGGCTGCAGCTCAAGAAGCTGAACGCGATGCTGACGGTGCTGCGGCCCGATCAGGCGACCTACATCGGCGTGGACCTGAACGGACCCTACAAGGCCGATCACTACCGCTACTGATCCGTCACGCTGCCGATCGCCCCGTCCGCAATCGTCACGGGCAGCCGCCGTGCGGGCCGACCAGGCACTGGTGTCGCGCGGCCTCGCGCCGTCGCGCAGCGCTGCCGCGCGCCTGATCGGCGACGGCGCGGTGCATGCCGGCCTGGGCGCGCAGCGCCGGCTGATCAGCCGCGCCGCCGCCACCGTGCATGACGACGAACCGATGGAAGTCACCGAATCCGACGAGACCCGCTACGTGTCGCGGGCCGGCGCCAAGCTGGCCGGCGCGCTGCGTCACGTCGGCCTTGACCCGGCCGGCCTGACGGTGCTCGACGTCGGCACCTCCACCGGCGGCTTCAGCGACTGCCTGCTGCAGGCGGGCGCGGCGCGCGTCGTCGGCGTGGACGTGGGCCACGACCAGCTCCATCCGCGGCTGCGCCACGACCGGCGGCTGTGGCTGCTGGAAGGCGTCAATGCCCGCCAGCTCGACCCCGCGATGCTGGCCGGCTCGATGCCCGCCGAGGGTTTCGGGCTCATCGTCGCCGACCTGTCGTTCATCTCGCTGACCCTGGTGCTGCCGGCGGTGCTGCCGCTGGCCGCACGGCCCGGCCGGCTGCTGGCGCTGGTCAAGCCGCAGTTCGAGCTCGATGCCGCGGCGCTCGATGCCCGCGGCGTCGTGCGCGATCCGCGCCTGTACGAGCGGGTGCGAGCGCGGATGGACGAATGCATCGCGGCGCTCGGCTGGCGGATCGACGACTACTTCGACAGCCCGTTGCCCGGCGGCGACGGCAATCGTGAATTCTTCATGGACTGCAGCCGATGAAACCGGTCAGCTTCGAGTTCTTCCCGCCCAACACGCCCGAGGGCATCGTGAAGCTGCGCGCGACCCGCGAACGGCTCGCCGCCGCGCGGCCCGAGTTCTTCAGCGTCACCTACGGCGCCGGCGGCACCACCCGCGACAAGACGCTGGCGGTGGTGCAGGAGATCGCCCGCGAAGGCCGCGCGGTGGCGCCGCATCTGTCCTGCGTGGGCGCCGACCGCGCGTCGATCGCCGAGCTGCTCCAGCAGTTCCGGGCCCACGGCATCCGCCGGCTGGTGGCGCTACGCGGCGACCTGCCCTCCGGGGTCGTCGACATCGGCGAGTTCCGCTATGCCAGCGACCTGATCGCGTTCGTGCGCCAGACCACCGGCGACTGGTTCCACATCGAGGCGGCCGCCTATCCGGAGATGCATCCGCAGGCCCGCTCGCCGCAGGCCGATCTCGACGCGTTCCTCGTCAAGCTGCGCGCCGGCGCCAGCTCGGCGATCACCCAGTACTTCTACAACGCCGACGCCTACTTCCGCTTCGTCGACGAGGTGCAGGCGCGCGGCGTCTCGGTGCCGATCGTGCCGGGCATCATGCCGATCACCAACTTTTCGCAGCTCGCGCGCTTCTCCGACAACTGCGGCGCCGAGCTGCCGCGCTGGATGCGCACCCGGCTGGCCAGCTTCGGCGACGACCGCGCGGCGATCCGCGAGTTCGGGCTGGACGTGGTCAGCCGGCTGTGTGAGCGGCTGCTGGCCGGCGGCGCGCCAGGGCTGCACTTCTACACCTTGAACCAGGACGGGCCGAGCCTGGAGATCCTGCGCCGGCTGAACCTGGGGGCGGGCTGAACCTGGGGGCGAGCTGATCCGCCGGCGAGCTGGCCTGCCGGCCGGCTGACCTGCCCGACGCGGCAGGCTGACCCGCGCCCCCTGGCGGCTGACCGACCCCTGCCAGCCGGCCGGCCCACCGACAGTGGCGGGCCGGCGGCACCGCCGGGCTCCACCGGGCTACGCCGCTGGTGGCCCCTCGCCCGGCCACCCATCGGGTGCTGTTGCGCGATCAGCCCACCCGGGGCCGGATCGGCTGGAAGCCGCTGCCGATGGCCGCTAGCATGCTGCGAGTGACCCTCAGCCGAGCCTCCTGATGACGCGCGTCCAGGCAGCACCCAAAAGCAACAACGACACGCCTGCTGCCCCGCCCGCAGGCGCGGCACCCCACAGGCATTTCCAGATCTCGGTCCAGCGGCTGGCGCACGGCATGTTCGTCGCCGAGCTCGATCGGCCGTGGCTGGATACCCCTTTCCTCCTCCAGGGCTTCGCGATCGACAGTGCGATCGAGATCGAGACGCTGGGCAAGTACTGCCGCTACGTGTTCGTCGACCTGGAGCTGTCCGATCCGGCAGTGGCCGATCGCATCCGCGAGGCCGAGAAGCTGAGCCGCCACGACGGCAACGACGTCAGGAAGCAGGATTTCCGCTCGCTGGCGGGCTCGGGCGGGGCCCCGGCCGCGGCGAAGAGTGCCGCCATCGCGCGCCCCGCGGGGCGGCCGGCCAGGATCCGCAACGACCCCAAGGTCACCGCATCGACCCAGGAGCGCTTCCGCGACCTGATCCGTTCGACCAGCGGCATGGACGTGGCGCCCAGCGAGGACGGATCGCCGCTGCGCCGGCTGATCGCCCGGCTGAGCGGCCTGTTCGGCTCCGGCGGCCGCAGTCGCTCGTCGGCGCGCTCCAAGGCGGCGGCCCGGGCGTCGCGGGCGGCGGTGCAGGCCGAGGTCGCCGCGACGCTGCCGCCCGGCGCGAAGATCGTCAGGTACGCCGAGCAGTCCTCGGTGGTGCAGGAACTGCCGCGCGCCCGCCGCAGCCTGAACGAAGGCGAAGGCATCCTCCAGCGGGTCATCAAGGATGTCAAGAGCGGCGCGATCCCGCAGGTCGAGAAGGTCCAGGAAGTCGTCACCGACATGGTCGACAGCATGGTCGACAACCCGGACGCGCTGATGTGGGTGGCCCGGCTGCGCGACGAGGACGCCAGCACCTACAACCACGGCGTGCGGGTGGCGCTGTACATGATCGCGCTGGGCCGGCACATCGGCTTTCCGAAGGAGCAGCTCTCGTATCTGGGCATGATCGGCATGCTGGCCGACGTCGGCAAGATCAAGCTGCCGCGGGCCCTGCTGGAGAAGCCGGGAATGCTGAACCCGACCGAGCACTCGATCGTCAAGGAGCACGTGCGGCTGGGCCTGGAGGCCCTGACCCAGACCGGGCCGCTGCCGCCCGAGGTCCAGGAGGGCATCGCGCAGCACCACGAACGGCTCGACGGCTCCGGCTACCCGAAGGGGCTGGCCGGCGACGACATCGGCATCTACGGGCGCATCGCCGGCATCGCCGACTGCTTCGCGGCGATGATCACCTCCCGGCCGTATGCCAACGCGCAGGCGCCGCAGGATGCGCTGATGAACATGTACCAGTGGGCCGGCACCTCGTTCCAGGAGGCACTGGTCGAGCAGTTCGTGCAGTCGGTCGGCGTGTTCCCGGTCGGCAGCCTGATCGAGCTGAACAGCGGCGAGATCGCGGTGGTGGTCGCGCAGAACCGCATCAAGCGGCTGGAGCCCAAGGTGCTGCTGCTGACCTGGCCCGACAAGCGGCCGCTGGCCAATCCGGTCGAGCGCGACCTGTTTCGCAACGGCCGCGACGAACAGGGCCGCCAGATCCGCATCGCACGGGGTCTGCCGGCCGGCGCCTACGGACTGAAGCTGCGCGACTTCTATGCCGACGAGATCGCGCATGCCAACGAACTCCTCTGATCGACAGACGACCGCGGCCGTGGCCAACGTCGCCGCCGCTGCCGACTCCGCCGCGAGCGCGAGCACCGCGGCCGTGGCCAACGTCGCCGCGGGCCCGGACGCCGCCGAAGCCGATCTGCCGGTCTCCCAGCTCGTCGCCGGACGCGAGCTGATCCAGCGGGCCGGCGAGATGCTGCGCACCGCCGCCGCGTCGCGCGCGGTGCTGCTGGTGCTGTCGCTGAACCGTTCCGACCGGCTGCTGGCGCTGGCCCAGGACCAGGCATCGCGGCCGGTGATGCTGGAGGTGGTGCGCCGGGTGCGCGGCATCCTGCGCACCCACGACCGCTACGCGATCGTGTCGCACGACGAGATTTGGCTGCTGCTGGCCGACCTGCCGACCGCCGCGCTGGCCGAGCTGGCCGCGCGCACGCTGCAGCAGACGCTGTCGCGGCCGATCCACGTGGATCACGGCCGGCGTCCGGTCGTGCAGTTGCGTCCGCTGGTGGGCGCCGCCTGGATGGCGCAGTCGCTGCACGCCGACCCGATGGTGCTGCTGGCGGCCGCCGCCGAAGCCTGCCAGAACGCCCGCCGCGCCGAGGACCACGTGGTGATCACGCGGCTGGAGAGCGACGAGCATGCGGTCAACCGCAACGAGCTCGAGGCGGAGCTGCGCGCGGCGCTGCAGGGCAACGACCTCGAGGTCTACTACCAGCCGCAGATCGACCTGAAGACCCGCCGCTGCGTCGCGGTGGAGGCGCTGATCCGCTGGGAGCATCCGACCCGCGGCATGGTCAGCCCGCAGTTGATCGCCTCGATGTGCGAGGAGCGCGGCATGATCGGCCAGCTCACGCAGTTCGTGCTGAACAACACGCTGCGCCACCAGATGTTCTGGCGCACCCAGTCGATCGACGTCAGCGCCGCGATCAACATCACCGCGATGTCGCTGGCCGATGCCACCTTCCCAGGACAGGTCCAGCAGGCGCTGGCCACCTGGAGCGCCGACCCGCGCCGGCTGACGCTGGAGCTGACCGAGAGCTCGATCGTCGAGAACGAACGGCTGGCGCTGGAGTTCATGAACGAGCTGGCGCGGCTGGGCTGCCACCTGGCGATCGACGACTTCGGCACCGGCTATTCGTCGTTCGCGTATCTGCGGCAGTTCCCGCTGAACGAGCTGAAGATCGACCAGATGTTCGTGCGCAACATACTGAAGGAAGAAGGCGACCAGCGGATCGTCCATGCGCTGGTGGACCTGGCGCATACCTTCGAGATGCGCGCGCTGGCCGAAGGCGTCGAAACGCTCGAGGCCGCCGATCTGCTCGAGCAGATGGGCTGCGACATCGGCCAGGGCTACCATTTCTCCCGGCCGGTGCCGGCCAAGCAGTTCCCGCTGTGGTACCACCAGTACCACAAATCCCTCGTGCAGCAGCCCGCCGAAGCGGCGGCCTGATCTTCGCGTGATAACCTCGACGGTCGTCGAGGTGGGAGTCCATGGCTGCTGGTGTTGAGCGATCGATGGGTCGCTGGCTGATCGTTCTGCTCGTATCCGTCTGCTGCGCCGCCGCCATCGATCCGGCCGCGGCCCAGCGCCGCGCCGCCGCTGCCGCTCCCCGCCCTGAATCGCTTACGCCGGAAGAATCGGTGCTGCAGGCCCGCCAGGCGATGCAGAAGGACGACCTGGAGCGCTTCGATCAGTTCGCGACCCGCGCCGCCGAGCATCCGGTCGGCGCGCTCTATGCGCCCTACTGGCGGCTGCGCATACGGCTGAACCGCAACGACGGCGACCCGGCGCTGCTCGACCGCGAGGTCGACCGCTTCGTCGGCGCGCGCGCCGGCACGCTGATCGGCGATCTGGCGCGGCGCGACTGGATGCTGAACCTCGGCCGGCGCGGCGAATTCGCGCGGCTCGAATCGCAGTACGACAAGTGGGTGCTGCAGGACGACGGCCAGGTGCACTGCTACCGGATGGCGGCGCGGGCGCTGCGCGGCGACAAGGTGGCCGACGCGGCGCGCGACCTGCTCGCGCAGACCCGCGACCTCGGCAGCGCCTGCGCGACCCTGGTCGAGACGCTGCTGCAGACCCGGCAGTTCGATCGCGACGACCTGTGGCGCACGATGCGCAGCGCGCTCGAATACAACTCCGCGGGCAGCATCCGCCGGCTCGGCCAGTTGATGGCGCTCGACGACGGCGGGCTCGACGCGGCGATCGAACGGCCGCTGCGCGCGCTGGCCGCATCGTCGGGCGGCCGTGAACTGGACGTGATCGCGCTGAGCCGGCTGGCCCGCGGCAATCCGCAGGGCGCGGCCGAACGGCTGGCGACGGTGTCGCTGCCGGCGCGCGACAAGGCCTTCGTCGCCGCGCAGATCGCCGCCTCCAGCATGCGCAAGCTCGAACCCGAGGCGCTCACGCTGACCCGCGGCGACGCGCTGGCCGCCGAGGCCGGCGACGAGACCTGGGTATGGCTCGCCCGCGCCGCGCTGCGCGGGCAGGACTGGCGCACCTTGCTGGCGGTCATCGACAAGATGAGCGCCGACGGCCGCCGCGACCCCGCCTGGGTCTACTGGCGCGCGCGCGCGCTCGCCGCCACCGGCCGCAAGGAGATGGGCGACGCGCTGCTGAAGACGATCGCCGGCCAGCACCACTTCTATGGTCAGCTCGCCAACGAGGAGCTGGGCGCGCTGACGATCGTGCCGGCCACGTCGGTGAACCTGCCCGGCGATGCCGACATCGCCGCGTTCGACGGCAACGAGGGCTTCGCCCGGGCGATCGCGCTGTACGGCGTGGGCCTGCGCTTCGAAGGCAACCGCGAGTGGAACTGGCAGCTCCGCGGCCTGAACTACCGGCAGTTGCTGGCCGCCGCGAGCTGGGCCTGCCGCCGGCAGATCCTCGACCGCTGCGTGAACACCGCCGAGCGCACGGTGGCCGATCACGACTTCTCGCTGCGCTTCATCTCGCCGTTCGTCGAGCAGCTCAAGCCGGTGGCCATCGAGTCCGGCCTCGATCCGGCCTGGGTGTACGGGCTGATCCGCCAGGAGTCGCGGTTCATCATGGATGCCCGCTCCTCCGCCGGTGCGCAGGGGCTGATGCAGATGATGCCGGCCACCGCCCGCTGGGTCGCCCGCAAGATGGGCGTCAGCGACTTCCGCATCGAGCAGTTGAACGAGCTGCCGACCAACCTGCGATTCGGCACCTTCTACCTGAAGAGCGTGTCCGACGATCTCGAAGGCTCGCCGCTGCTCGCGTCGGCCGCCTACAACGCCGGCCCGAACCGGCCGCGCACCTGGCGCGCGACCCTGCCCGGCACCGTCGAGGGCGCGGTGTTCGCCGAGATCATCCCGTTCCACGAGACCCGCGACTACGTGAAGAAGGTGCTGTCGAACGCCACCTACTACGCGGCGATCTTCAGCGGCCAGCCGCAGTCGCTGAAGCAGCGGCTGGGCACCGTGAGTCCGCGGGTGCAGGCGGTGTCGGCGCTGCCCTGACGCACGCGGCCTGGAGACGCGCGGCGCCGCCACGCGCGGCTTCGATACGCGCCGACCGAAGCGCCGCGTCGGCTGCACCCGCCGACACGTCGGCCCCGACACCTCGGCCCAGACAGCCCTGGCCCGCCCCGCTGGCACGTCCATTGCATCGCAGCGGCCTGCATCGCCGCTGCGGCGGTGGTCAACCCGGAGCCGATCCCCGATGAACCGAAGAAGCCTGCTGCAGGCCGTGGCCGCGTGCGCGCTGCTGTTGTCGACCGTCCCGCCCGCCGCCGCCGAAGCGCTGGACGACCTGAAGAAGGCGGGCGTGCTGAAGGTCGCGGTGCCGCAGGACTTCCCGCCGTTCGGTTCGGTCGGCACCGACCTGAAGCCGCAGGGCTACGACATCGACGTCGCCGCGCTGATCGCCAAGGCGATCGGGGTCAGGCTCGAGCTGGTGCCGGTGACCAGCGCCAACCGGATTCCCTATCTGCAGACGAAGAAGGTCGATCTGGTGGTGTCCAGCCTCGGCAAGAACCCCGAGCGCGAGAAGGTCATCGACTTCTCGTCGGCCTACGCGCCGTTCTTCAACGGCGTGTTCGGCCCGACCGACCTGAAGGTCGGCAAGGTCGACGACCTGGCCGGCAAGACCGTCGGCGTGACCCGCGGCGCGGTCGAGGATCTGGAGCTGACGAAGATCGCGCCGGCGACGCTGACGATCAAGCGCTACGAGGACAACAACGGCACGATCTCGGCCTTCCTGTCCGGACAGGTCGACGCGGTCGCCACCGGCAACGTCGTCGCCGCGGCGATCCTCGCGCGCAACCCGCCGAAGAAGCCGGAGGTCAAGTTCCTGATCAAGGACTCGCCCTGCTATATCGGCCTGAACAAGAACGAGCCGAAGCTGCTGGCCGCCGTCAACGACGCGATCGCCGCCGCCAAGAAGAACGGCGAGCTGAACAAGATCGCGCTCAAATGGCTCGGTGCCGCGCTGCCGGCCGGCCTGTAACGGCACCCGCCGGCCCGGGCCGATGAACTTCACCGACGTCTTCGACTATGCGCCGGTGCTGGCCAAGGGCATCGGCATCACCGTGCTGCTGACCCTGGTCGGCGGCGTGGCCGGCATCGCGGTCGGCATCGCCGGCGCCTGGGCCCGCACCAGCCGCCATCGCTGGCTCGGCCGGCTGGTCGGCGTCTACGTCGAGCTGATCCGCAACACGCCGTTCCTGGTGCAGCTCTTCTTCATCTTCTTCGGCCTGCCCAGCATCGGCGTCAAGCTCGACGAGCTGACGGCGGCAATGCTCGCGATGATCGTCAATCTTGGTGCATACGGCACCGAAATCATCCGCGCCGGCATCCAGGCAGTGCCCCGCGGTCAGAGCGAAGCCGGCCTGTCGCTGGCGATGAGCCGCCTGCAGGTGTTCCGCCACGTGGTGCTGAAGCCGGCGCTGCGCAAGATCTGGCCGGCGCTCAGCTCGCAGCTCGTCATCGTGATGTTCGGCTCGGCGGTCTGCTCGCAGATCGCCACCGAGGAGCTGACGTTCGCGGCCAACTTCATCCAGTCGCGCAACTTCCGCGCGTTCGAGACCTACATCGTCGCCACCGTGCTCTATCTGCTGCTGGCGCTGGCGCTGCGGCGGCTGATGGACCTGATCGGCAACCGGTACGTCGCGCGATGAACCGCGCCCGAGCGGTCGTCCCCGGAGAGCGCGCCTGAATGGTCGAGTTCAGCCTGTGGGACATCCTGCGCAACCTGCTGCTGGCCACCCGCTGGACCGTGCTGCTGTCGCTGGTCGCGTTCTTCGGCGGCGGCATCGTCGGCCTGGCGGTCCTGTTCGCGCGCATCGGCCACCTCGGCTGGCTGCGGCGCGCAGCCTGGGGCTACATCGAGCTGTTCCAGGGCACGCCGCTGCTGATGCAGCTCTTCCTCGCGTTCTTCGGCCTGTCGCTGCTGGGGGTGGAGACGTCGCCGTGGTTCGCCGCCAGCCTCGCGCTGACCTTGTGGACCAGCGCCTTCCTGGCCGAGATCTGGCGCGGCTGCGTCGAGTCGATTCCCAGGGGCCAGTGGGAAGCCGCGCAGTGCCTGGCGATGCGCTGGACCGAGCAGCTTCGCCACGTGGTCCTGCCGCAGGCGCTGCGCATCGCGGTGGCGCCCACCGTCGGCTTCTCGGTGCAGGTGATCAAGGGCACCGCGCTGGCGTCGATCATCGGCTTCGTCGAGCTGTCCAAGGCCGGCACGATGATCACCAACGCCACGTTCCAGCCGTTCACCGTCTACGCGCTGGCCGCGCTGATCTATTTCGCGCTGTGCTGGCCGCTGTCGGCCTGCAGCCATTTCCTGGAAAGGAGACTGCGTGTCGCTGATCGTCATTGACACCGTCCGCAAGAGCTACGGCGCGCTGCAGGTGCTCAAGGGGGTGAGCCTGGACGTCGCCGCCGGCGAGGTGATCGCGATCATCGGGCGCAGCGGGTCCGGCAAGAGCACGCTGCTGCGCTGTATCAACGGCCTGGAGACGACCGACGAAGGCTCGATCAGCGTCGACGGCGTCAGGCTGCAGCGTCAGGAGGCCGCGCTGCGCCAGCTCCGGCTGAAGGTCGGCATGATCTTCCAGTCGTTCAACCTGTTCCCGCATCTGTCGGCCGGCCGCAACGTGATGCTGGCGCCGATGATCGTCAAGAAGACGCCGGAACGGGAAGCCGAGGCGATCGCCCGCGACATGCTGGCCCGCGTCGGCCTGGCCGAGAAGTTCGACGCCTTTCCCGACAAGCTGTCGGGCGGGCAGCAGCAGCGCGTCGCGATCGCCCGCGCGCTGGCGATGAAGCCGATCGCGCTGCTGTGCGACGAGATCACGTCGGCGCTGGATCCCGAGCTGGTCAACGAGGTGCTGGTCGTGATGCGCCGGCTCGCCGACGAGGGCATGACCCTGCTGATGGTGACCCACGAGATGCGCTTCGCCCGCGACGTCTGCGACCGCGTGGTGTTCATGCACCAGGGCAAGGTGCACGAGATCGGGCCGCCGCAGCAGGTGTTCGCGAGCCCGCGGACGCCGGAGCTGCAGCAGTTCCTGGGAGCGCTGGCGCCGGCCGGCTGACGGGCGAACCCCCGCTTCCGGCCGTGCGGGCCGGCGGCCTGCCCCGGCGGCGAGGCCGGTCCGACGCGGCGTCGCACCCACCGCAGGCCGCCGGTCGGCGACATGCCTTTCCTCTGCCGGCCAAGGCCGCTCTGTCAGAATGGCCGGATGAGAATCTACGAGGTCGGCGGCGCGATCCGCGACGAGCTGCTCGGCCTGCCGGTGCAGGACCGCGACTACGTGGTGGTCGGCGCCACCCCCGAGCAGATGCTGGCGCGGGGGTTCCGCGCGGTGGGCCGCGACTTCCCGGTGTTCCTGCATCCGCGCACCCAGCAGGAATACGCGCTGGCGCGCACCGAGCGCAAGGTGGCGCCCGGCTATGCCGGCTTCACGTTCCATGCGGCGCCCGACGTGACGCTGGAGGACGACCTGCGCCGGCGCGACCTGACGATCAACGCGATCGCCCGCGACGAGTCGGGCGTGCTGCACGATCCGTACGGGGGCCGGAACGATCTGCGCGATCGGGTGCTGCGCCACGTCAGCGACGCATTCGCCGAGGACCCGGTGCGTATCCTGCGGATCGCGCGGTTCGCCGCCCGCTTCCCCGGCTTCGTGGTCGCGCCCGAGACGATGGCGCTGATGCGCACGATGGTGGCGGCCGGCGAGGTCGACGCGCTGGTGCCCGAGCGCACCTGGCAGGAACTGGCGCGCGGCCTGATGACCGGCAGGCCGTCGCGGATGTTCGAGGTGCTGCGCGACTGCGGCGCGCTGGCGCGGCTGCTGCCCGAGCTCGACCGTCTGTGGGGCGTGCCGCAGCGCGCCGAATACCATCCGGAGATCGACACCGGCGTGCACGTGATGATGGTGCTCGATCACTGCGCCGCCACCGGCCAGCCGCTGCCGGTGCGCTTCGCCGCGCTGATGCACGACCTGGGCAAGGGCACGACGCCGGCCGACGTGCTGCCGCGGCACGCCGGTCATGAGCAGCGGTCGGTGGAGCTGCTGCTGGCCGTCTGCGCCCGACTGAAGGTGCCCAACGACGTGCGCGACCTGGCCCGGCTGGTGGCCGCCGAGCACGGGCTGGTGCACAGGATCGAGGAGGCCGGCGCCGCGGCGGTGGTACGGCTGCTGGAACGCTGCGATGCCTTCCGCAAGCCGGCGCGGTTCGAGCTGATGCTGGCGGCCTGCGAAGCCGACGCCCGCGGGCGGCTGGGATTCGAGGCACGGCCCTACCCTCAGGCCGGCCGGCTGCGGCATGCGCTGGCCGCGGCGGCGGCGGTCGATGCCGGCGCGGTGGCCGCCGCCGTGGGCGAGCGGGCGGACATCGCCGGCGCGGTCCACCAGGCTCGGGTGCGGGCGGTGGCGGCGATCTGGAAACCGGCACCGGAAGCCGGCTGACGCGGCCGGCAACGCGGAATTGCGTTATGGCGGATGATGCGAGGTCGTTGCAGGCATGACCGGGAGGCGGAACGCCCGATGAGCACCGAACTGATCATCTCCGATGCGCAGGTCCACTTCTGGCAGCCGCACAGCGAAGCGCGCCCATGGCTGCCCGAGCAGCGCGGCTCGCCGTCGTTCCTGACCACGCCGGGCGCGCGCCCGCACCGTCCCGAACCGGTCGCTCCCAAGGAGTTCCTGCCGCTGATGGACCGCACCGGCGTGCGCCGCGCGGTGATCGTGCCGCCGTCGCCGATCGGCGACAGCAACGAGTACGCACTGGAGTGCGCGGCCGGCTGCCTGTCGCGGCTGGGCGTGATGGGACGCTTCGATCCCGGGGCGCCGGGCGCGCGTGAACGGATCGAAACCTGGCGCGACCAGCCCGGCATGCTGGGCATCAGGATGACCTGGTACAAGCCCAAGTGGAGCCGCTGGCTGGAAGACGACAGCATCGAATGGTTCTGGAGCGCGTGCGAACGCCTGGGCCTGCCGGTGATGATGCTGATGCCCGGCATGCTGGACAGGCTGCCGGCGATCGCGCAGCGCCATCCCGGGCTCACGCTGATCATCGATCACCTGGGTCGCAGGAGCGAGCTGCGCGACGATGCCTGCTTCGCCGACCTCGACGAGATGCTGGCGCTGGCGCGCTTTCCGAACGTCGCGGTCAAGGCCTCGGCGGCGCCCTGCTACAGCACCGAGCCCTATCCGTTCGCCAATCTGCGTCCCTATCTGCGGCGCGTCTTCGATGCATTCGGGCCGCAACGGCTGATGTGGGGCTCGGACTTTTCGCGGCTGCCGTGCAGCTACGCGGAATGCGTCGATCACTTCCGCTGCACGCTGGACTTCGTCGATGAAGAGGACCTGCGCTGGATCATGGGACGGACCCTGGAGACGCTGCTGCGCTGGCCGCTCGCCGATCGAAGCTGAAGACCGAAGCTGAAAACGAACCTGAAAACAAGAGGAGACACCTGATGATGCACGTTCGGACGACGAGGCGGCGGCTGGCCGCGATGGCGGTTGCGACGTCGGCGGCGATCGGCGCCGCGCTGCTGATGCCGCCGGCCGCGCAGGCCCAGGGTTACCCGGAGAAGCCGGTCAAGATGGTGATCCCGTTCCCGCCGGGCGGCGCGCTGGACATCCTGGGGCGGCTGATCGGGGAACGGCTGACCGCGCAGATGAAGCAGCCGGTGCTGGTCGAGAACCGGTCGGGCGCCGGCGGCAACGTCGGCGCCGAGTTCGTCGCGCATTCGCCGCCCGACGGCTACACGATCCTGCTGGGCTCCAATCCGCTCGCGACCACCGCGCTGTATCCGAAGCTCGGCTTCGACGTGCAGAAGGACTTCACGCCGGTCGCCTACATCGGCTATGCGCCGCTGATCCTGGTGGTGCCGGCCGACTCGACGGCGAAGTCGCTCGGCGACCTGATCAAACAGGCCAAGGCCGACCCGGCGAAGATCTCCTTCGCATCCGCCGGCGCCGGCAGTTCGGGCCACATGGCCGCCGAACTGCTGAAGTCGGTCGCCAACGTCGAGATGCTGCACGTACCCTATCGGGGCGGCGCGCCGGCGCTGGTCGACCTGGTGGCCGGGCGGGTCAGCTTCATGCTGCTCGACCCGCTGCAGTCGCTGCCGCACATCAAGACCGGCAAGCTGCGCCCGATCATGGTCGGCAGCCCCAAGCGCTTCGCGCTGCTGCCCGACGTGCAGACCGCGGTCGAGGCCGGTTATCCGAATCTCGAACCGGTGGTCTGGTGGGGCTTCGTCGCGCCCACCGGAACGCCGCGCGACATCGTGCTGCGCCTGAACCGCGAGATCCAGCAGGCGCTGGCCGATGAAGGCGTCAGGACGAAGCTGGCCGAGATGGGCGTCAGCTCCGAACCGCAGACACCGGAGCAGTTCGGCGCCTACCTGCAGCGCGAACAACGCAAATGGAACGAGCTGATCGTCAAGACCGGCCTGCGCTCGAACTGATCACCGCGGCACGGGCGGCCTTCGTGGCCGCAGCATGCTCGATGGCGATGGTTCCGGCGCGGGCCGAGGTGTCGAACCTGGAGGTGGGCCTTCCCACCGAGATCAGCGACGCGCGGGTGATCGACCAGGGGGAAACCGAGCTGCAGATCCAGTCCCGCTGGGAGCGTCACCGCGACGGCAGTCGTCAGTTCTTCGTCGAACCTCAGGTGCAGTATGGATTCGCGCCCTACACGCACGCCTCGATGACCCTGCGAGGCATCTGGGGTTCGCAGGACCGTCAGGGATCCGGGGACGTCCGGCTGGAGGTGGCGCATCAGTTCCTGCGTGAAGCCCGGTTCGTTCCGGCGCTGGCGGTCACCCTGCGCGTGGACGTGCCGACCGGTCATCAGAGTCACGGCCTGGACCCGAGCCTGCGTCTGGCGGCGACCAAGACGCTCGGACAGCGGGCCGACACGCATCAGATCCATGCCAATGTGCTGGTGACGCAGAACACCGCCCCGCTTCCGGAGGAACGCAGGATCATCCAGGGCGCCATCGTCGCCTACAGCACCCTCGTCGCCGAGAAGACGGTGGGCATCGCCGACGTCATCCGGCAGCACGAAAGGCTGCAGGGAACGGTTTCCACCATCGCCGAAGTGGGCCTGCGCCGCGACTTCGGCAACGAGCTCGTCCTTTCGGCCGGGCTGGCTCACGGCCGCGGGGGTCCGGATACGCCGCGCTGGCGGATGACCTTCGGCGTGGAGAAGGGCTTCTGAACCGGTGGCGGGCTTCGGTGGCGGATGAGCATGCCAGGGAGCCCCTCGGGGCATGTGGACCCACCCTGGGCCGCTTCCCACTAAACTCTCGGTCTGGGCCGCGTGGGCCCATCGGACCGGCGACAGCCGCCTCCGCCCCGCGCCGGCATGATCCATGCATTGACCGACCTCCGGAGACACCTCCCGAATGAAAGCGCTGCTCTGCAAACAACACGGCCTGCCCGACACCCTGGTCTACGAGGACGCACCGGACCCGGTGCCCGGCCCCGGTCAGGTGGTCGTCGACATGCATGCGGCCGGGGCGAACTTCCCCGACACGCTGATCATCCAGAACAAGTACCAGTTCAAGCCCGCGCTGCCGTTCTCGCCCGGCAGCGAGCTGGCCGGCATCGTGTCGGCGGTCGGCGAAGGCGTCACCAGCGTCAAGGTCGGCGACCGGGTGATCGCCTCCAGCGGCCACGGCGCGTTCGCCGAGAAGGTGCTGGTGCAGGCGACCCGCATCATCCCGCTGCCCGAAGGCGTCAGCTTCGAGGTCGGCGCGTCGTTCACGTTGACCTATGGCACCTCGTACCACGCGATCAAGGACCGGGCGGCACTGCAGGCCGGCGAGACGATGCTGGTGCTGGGCGCGGCCGGCGGCGTCGGTCTGGCGGCGATCGAGATCGGCAAGGCACTCGGCGCCCGCGTCATCGCCGCCGCGTCGAGCGATGAGAAGCTGGCGGTCTGCAAGGAACACGGCGCCGACGACACGATCAACTATGCGACCGAGGACCTGCGCGAACGCCTGAAGGCGCTGACCAACGGCAAGGGCCCGGACGTGATCTACGACCCGGTCGGCGGCCAGTACGCCGAGCCGGCGTTCCGTTCGATCGCCTGGCGCGGCCGCTTCCTGGTCATCGGCTTCGCCAACGGCGAGATTCCGAAGATCCCGCTGAACCTGGCGCTGCTGAAGGGTGCGTCTATCGTCGGCGTGTTCTGGGGCGACTTCGTGGCCCGCGAGCACAAGAACTTCCAGCAGGATCTGCGCGAGCTGTTCGCGCTGGTCAAGGAAGGCAAGCTGCGGCCGCACATCTCCGCCCGCTATCCGCTCGCGCAGGGCGCGCAGGCGCTGAACGACCTGATGAACCGCAAGGCGACCGGCAAGATCGTCGTCACCCGCTGATCGGCGTGAGGTTCGCCGATCGCAACGCCCGGGCCGGCGATTCGCGGCCCGGCAGTCGGAGGCGTGCGCCGGTGGCGGCCCACCCGTCAGTGGCTCGCGCTGCAGGGCTGGCTCGCGCTGCAGGGCCGGCTCATGCTGCAGGGCTGGTTCACGCGGCCATGCTGGCTCGCGCGGCGGCGCCGACTCGTCTGGCCGCGCCGCTGCGTGCGGCTGCACTGGCCGTCGGCCTGCTGACCGCCGGCTCGCTGTGTGCGGCCGGGCCGGGGGCCGCCGGCCCGGCCGCCGCCGTCGACAAGCCGCCGCCGCTGGCCCCGGCGCTCGATCTCGACGTGCCGTTCGTCACCACGCCCGACAACGTCGTCCTCGCGATGCTGGAGATGGCCGGCGTGAAGGCCGGCGACACGCTGCTCGATCTGGGCTCGGGCGACGGCCGCATCGTCATCACCGCGACGCTGCGCTACGGCGTCAGCGGCTCGGGCGTGGAGATCGATCCGCAGCTCGTCAGGAAGAGCCGCGAGAACGCGCTGAAGGCCGGCGTGGCCGACAAGGTGTCGTTCAGCGAGCAGGACCTGTTCACGACCGACCTCACCCGCGCCACCGTCATCACGATGTACCTGCTGCCCGACGTCAACATCAAGCTGCGGCCGCAGCTTCTGGCGCTGGCGCCCGGCACCCGGCTGGTGTCGCACGACTGGACGATGGGCGACTGGCAGCCCGACCAGCGCAAGGTCGTCGACGCGCCGGAGAAGAAGCTGGGGCTGTACCGGATCGCGACCTTGATGGCCTGGACGGTGCCGGCCAACGTCGCCGGCCTGCATCAGGCCGACGGCCTGCGCATCGACGTGCGGCAGAAGTACCAGAAGATCACCGGCGGCACCGTCCGCTACGGCGGCCACAGCTATCGACTGCTGCCGGCCGACGTGCGCGGCAGCCAGGTGGCGCTGTCGGCCCGCGCAGCCGACGGCAGACGCCTGAGCCTGCAGGCCGCCGTCGATGCGCAGCCTCAGCCGGGCAGCCGGATCCGCTGGCAGGTCGCCGCGCCGCGCGCGACTGCGCAGACGGTCGAGACCGTGCGCCAGTGACGGCCGGGGGCCGGCGTCCCGCGGACGCCGGCACGAGGTCGGCGCGCAGCGCGCCCCGAAGGACCGGCTCACCGCGGCCCGGGCCCGTCTACCGCGAACTCCCAGGCCTCGCCGCTGCTGACGAACCAGCCGGCGGTCGGCGGCGCGAAATGGGTTCCGAACACCATCACCGGCCGGTCGGCCAGCCGCCGCATGAGGTGACGCCGGGTGCGGCGCGCCGCCTCGGGGTCGAAGTCGAAGTTCGTGCGCAGATCCGGCTCCGAACACTGGATCGGGTGATGCATCAGGTCGCCGGTGATCACCGCGCGCTGGCCGCCCGATTCGATGAACACGCTGACGTGCCCCGGCGTGTGCCCGTGGGTCGGCTCCAGCCGCACCTCGTCGGTCAGCCGATGGTCGGTCTCGACGAACTGCGCGAGCCCGGCCTCGACGATCGGCCTGACCGAATCGCCGATCACGTCGCCGAAGCCGTCATCGCCGGTGTCCTCGCGGAAATGCTCCCACTCGCGACGGGCGAACAGGTAGCGGGCATTGACGAACGTCGGCACCCACCGGCCGTCGACCCACCGGGTATTCCAGCCGACATGATCGACGTGCAGATGGGTGCACAGCACCATGTCGATCGATTCCGCCGGATGGCCGGCGGCCGCCAGGTCCTGAAGAAACGGCCCGCTCAGCATGTTCCACACCTTCGAGCGACGCGGCTTGTCGTTGCCCACGCAGGTGTCGACGATGATGCGCCGGCCCTGCGATTCGACGATGAACGCATGGATCGACGCGAACAGCCGCCCCTCGTCGTTCGCGAAATGCGGCCGCAGCCACGCATGGCGGCACACATGCTCGGGCGTCACATCGGGAAAGAAGAACTTGGCCGACGTCGGGATCCCGCCCGACTCGATGATCTGCGTGATCTTCACATGACCTATGGTCCAGCTCCGCATGTCCTCTCCTGTCTTGCGCCGCTCTTCACGGGAGGGCCCGCGAGGCGGCGTCGATTGATCAGATCAGATCGATCAGATCAGCTTGGCGACGCCCATCGCGATCAGGCTCAGCACGATCGTCGACATCAGCGGCACCGACCACATCCGGCCGAACAGCCTGAACTCCAGGTCACCCGGCAGCCGGCCGATGCCGAAGCGGCGCAGCCACGGCATCAGACCGGAGAACAGGAACAGCGCCAGCGCGGTGACCAGCAGCCAGCGGATCATCGCGGTCCCTGTTGATCGACGACCAGCCGATGGCGGCGGTCGCCACGTGCGAACCCGATCGCATCGTCATCGACGCCGCGCCCGAACGCGATGACCTTCACCAGTTCCCCCATCTCCGCCTCGGACACCAGCCGCTGCACCGCGGCCGCGTCCCGTGCGGCGGCGAAGGCATCGCCGCCACGCGCCGCCGACAGCGCATCGATCAGGCCGCAGTTCAACAGGAAATGGGCCTGGGTCGTGTAGCCGAGCAGATCGCAGCCGGCGGACGAGGCCGCGCGGGCGATCGCATCGAACTGCACGTGGGCGGTGATGTCCTGCAGACCCGGCCAGCGGAACGGATCGGCGTGGGCACGGTGACGATAGTGACACATCACCGTGCCGGCCCCACGCTGCGGATGGTAATACTCGGCGGCCGGAAAGCCGTAGTCGAACAGCAGCACGACGCCGCGCTCGAGCCGGCCGGCGATCGTCGACACCCAGCCCTCGGCCTGTTCGTTGAGCTCCGACAGATAGCCGTCGGGCAGCTCCGCCGGCTGCCGCTCCGCATCGGCCAGCGCGGCAGCGACCCGGCCGGCGAACGCCGGATCGGCCGGACGGTCGCGCCAGCCGAACCGGACCGGGCGACCTTGATCGCCGATGCGACCGCCCTCGCCGCCCTCGCCGGTCTCGCCGCCGGTCTCGATTTCGCCGGCCCCGGCGTCGCCTCCGTCGCCTGCGTCGCCTCCCTCGCCGCCTACGCCGCCTACACCGCCTTCGCCGCCGGCATCACCGGTCGGCCCCGGCTCGACCGTGACCCCCCGCTCGAACACCTGCCCGCCGCGCAGCACGAACAGCCGCACCGGCATCGCGTCGAGCAGCTCGTTGCCGAGCACCACTCCCGACAGCGCCGGCGGCAGCTCGTGCAGCCAACGTACCCGCGGCAGCGCCTGCGGCACCTCGCAGGCGATGCGATCGCGCTGCCGCTGCGCCAGCTCGGCCGACAGCTCGACGATGTCGTAGCGCAGATCGGTGAGCCCGGCCGCATCGAACGCCGCCAGAAGCTGCGCGGCCAGCTCGCCGCCGCCGGCGCCGAACTCGGTGACCACCCGCGGCAGCGCGGCCGGCGCATCGAACCATTGCAGGCACTGCGCGGCCACGCACTGCCCGAACAGCGGACTGATCATCGGCGCGGTGACGAAATCACCGGCCGCGCCGAGCTTGGCGGCACCGCCGCTGTAGTAGCCGAGCACCGGCTCGTACAGCACCCGCGCCATGTAGCGGTCGAAGCCGATCCAGCCGCCGGCAGCGGCCACGTCATCGACCACCCGCGCGGCCAGGCGCCGACTGGCGGCAACCGCTTCGGCCGGTGGAGAAGGCAACGGATCCCGGGACATCCGGCATTGTAAGATGCCCGCGATGACGTCCTCCAACCCTCCCCCCGCCCGGGTCGCTCTGGTCACCGGCGCGGCCCGCCGGCTGGGCCGCGAAATCGCGCTCGGCCTGGCCCGCGCCGGCTGGGACGTCGCGGTCCACTATCACGGGTCGCGCCTCGAGGCCGAGCAGACGGCCGGCGAGATCCGCGCGCTCGGCCGCCGCAGCGCGATCTTCATCGCCGATCTCGCCGATGCGGCGCAGACGCGCGGCCTGCTGGACGAGGTGTTCGCGCGGCTCGGGCCGGTCACCTGCCTGGTCAACAACGCAGCGCGCTTCGAGTTCGACGATCCCGCCACGTTCGAGGCGGCGACGCTGGACCGGCATGTCGGGCCGAACCTGGCCGCGCCGCTGCTGCTGGCGCGCCGGCTGCACGAGCGGCTGGCCGACCTCGACAGGCCCGAACCCATGCCCGAGCCGCGCGGCGTGGTCGTGAACCTGCTCGATCAGAAGCTCGACAATCTGAATCCCGACTTCCTCTCCTACACGCTGACCAAGGCGGGCCTGCTGGCCGCCACGCGGATGCTGGCGATGGCGTTCGCGCCGAGGCTGCGCGTGGTCGGCGTGTCGCCCGGCATCACGCTGGAGTCGGGCGGTCAGAGCGCCGAGAGCTTCGCGCAGGCCCACCGCCGCACGCCGCTCGGCCATTCCTCGACGCCGCAGGACATCTGCCGTGCGGTGGTGTTCCTCGCCGACGCGCCCGCCATCACCGGCATCCACCTCGTCGTCGACGGCGGGCAGCACCTGCTGTCGCTGCCGCGTGACACGATGTTCCTATGAGCCCGCTCCTCGACCCCCGCCTGTCCGACTGCCGCCGCATCTTCCTGCACGAGCTCGCGCTCGACGTGTCGATCGGCTTCCACGACTTCGAGCTGAAGGCCCGGCAGCGCATCCTTATCAACCTCGACCTGTTCGTCGCACTGGCCGATTCGACGCCGCTGCGCGATGCCCGCGAGGAGATCGTCGACTACGACTTCGTGCGCGTCGAATTGCGCAAGCTCGTCGGCGCGCGGCACTTCAACCTGCAGGAGACCCTGCTCGAAGAGATCGTCGCGATCTGCCTGGCGCGGCCCGGCGTGCGCGCGATCCGCGTCAGCACCGAGAAACCCGACGTCTATCACGACTGCAAGACGGTCGGCATCGAGGTGTTCCGCTTCCGCGACGATGCGCCGCCGCAGCCGCGCGCGGTGGTCGGTGCCATGCGATGACCGCCGCCACCGACGAGCTGCGGATCGCCCGCGAGCGCAACAAGCTGCACAAGCGGCTGTTGCGGCTGACCGGTCAGGCGATCGGCGATTTCGGCATGATCGGCGACGGCGACCGGGTCATGGTGTGCCTGTCGGGCGGCAAGGACAGCTATGCGCTGCTCGATCTGCTGCTGACCCTGCGCGAACGCGCGCCGATCGACTTCGACATCGTCGCGGTGAACCTCGACCAGCGGCAGCCCGGCTTTCCCGCCGACGTGCTGCCGCGCTACCTCGATGGCCTCGGCGTGCGCCACCACATCGAGACGCAGGACACCTACAGCATCGTCAAGCGGGTGATCCCCGAAGGCAAGACGATGTGCTCGCTGTGCTCGCGGCTGCGCCGCGGCATCCTGTACCGGGTAGCCGACGAGCTGGGCGCGACCCGCATCGCGCTGGGCCATCACCGCGACGACATCCTCGAGACGTTCTTCCTGAACATGTTCTACGGCGGCAAGCTCAAGGGCATGCCGCCCAAGCTGGTGTCCGACGACGGCCGCCACCTAGTGATCCGGCCGCTCGCCTACGTCGAGGAGCGCGACCTGATCGCCTATGCCGACTGGCGGCGCTTCCCGATCATCCCGTGCAACCTGTGCGGCTCGCAGGAGAACCTGAAGCGGCGCGAGATCAAGCAGCTCATGCGCGACTGGGAGAAACGCTTCCCCGGGCGGGTCGACCACATCTTCGCGTCGCTGACGCGGGTGGTGCCGTCGCACCTGATGGACGCGAAGCTGCACGACTTCCCCGGCCTGGCCGCCACCGGCGTGCCGGATGCGGACGGCGACATCGCGTTCGACGTCGCGATCGAGCACGAAGGGCCGCCGGCGATCGCGCGCGAGGGGCCACCCACGATCGCGCTGGTGCGCAGCCGCTGAATCCGAACGGCGGCGGTGCGGCCGCCCCGGTGCTGTTCGCCTGATCCACCGCCCGCGGCCGCCAACCCGCCGGCCACCGCTACAATCCCCCCGGTGCGCATCTTCCGTCTAGCCCGCATCAGCTTCGTCGCCTGGCGTTATGGGCTCGACGAAATCGCCGCCAGCGGCGCCGCCGCCACCACCGGCTCCAGCAGCATCCTGGCGATCGCCCGCGCGCTGCGGCTGGGCCGTCGGCTGACCGACCCGCGCGGCAAGCGGCTGCGCCAGGCGCTGGAGAGCCTGGGCCCGATCTTCGTGAAGTTCGGCCAGGTGCTGTCCACCCGGCGCGACCTCCTGCCGGCCGACATGGCCGACGAGCTCGCGCTGCTGCAGGACCGGGTGCCGCCGTTCCCGGGCGAGCTGGCGATCGCCGAGATCGAACGCGGCATGAACCGGCCGATCGGCCAGAGCTACGCCGAGTTCGATCCGGTGCCGGTGGCCTCGGCATCGATCGCCCAGGTGCACTTCGCCCGGATGCACGACGGCCGCGAGGTCGCCGTCAAGGTGCTGCGGCCCGGCATGGGCCGCATCATCGAGAACGACCTGCAGTTGCTGCGCAGCGCCGGCGCGCTGCTGGTCAGGCTGTCGGCCGACGCGCGCCGGCTGCGGCTGCTGGACGTCATCGACGAGTTCGACAAGTACCTGCACGACGAGCTGGACCTGATCCGCGAGGCCGCCAACGCCAACCAGCTCCGCCGCAACTTCGCCAACTCGTCGCTGCTGATCGTGCCCGAGATGTACTGGGACTGGTGCCGCACCAACGTGCTGACGATGGAGCGGATGCGCGGCGTGCCGGTCGGCCACACCGAGCGGCTGCGCGAGCTGGGCATCGATCTGAAGAAGCTGTCGCGCGACGGCGTCGAGATCTTCTTCACGCAGGTGTTCCAGCACGGCTTCTTCCATGCCGACATGCACCCCGGCAACATCCTGGTCGGCGACCACGGCGAGCAGTTCAACCGCTACATCGCGCTCGACTTCGGCATCGTCGGCACCCTGTCGGAGTTCGACAAGAACTACCTGGCGCAGAACTTCCTGGCGTTCTTCCGGCGCGACTACCGGCGCGTCGCCGAGCTGCACGTCGAGTCGGGCTGGGTGCCGCCCGACACCCGGGTCGAGGAGCTGGAGGGCGCGGTGCGCGCGGTCTGCGAACCGTTCTTCGACCGGCCGCTGAAGGAGATCTCGCTCGGGCTGGTGCTGCTGCGCCTGTTCCAGGCATCACGCCGCTTCAACGTCGAGATCCAGCCGCAGCTCGTGCTGCTGCAGAAGACCCTGCTGAACATCGAAGGGCTGGGCCGCCAGCTCGACCCCGACCTCGACCTGTGGGTCACCGCCAAGCCGTTCCTGGAACGCTGGATGGAGGAGCGGATCGGCCCGGGCGGCATGATCGAGAAGGCGCAGCAGGAGGCCACCCAGTGGTCGCAGCTTCTGCCGCAGTTGCCGCGGCTCGCCCATGCGGCGCTGGCCCGGCTGTCCCGGCCGACCGGCGCCGACGCGACGATGGTGCTGGTGCAGCGGCTGGCCGACGAGCAGCGGCGGACCCGGCGCTGGCTGGTGGCATTCGGACTGATCGCGCTCGCGCTGCTGGCGCTGCACCTGTTCGGCTGAGCGCCGCTCGGCTGAGCGCCGCTACCGCGTCATTGCCGCGAATTACCGCGTCATTGCCGCGCCGACGCCAGCACCGTCGCCTGCTCGGCGAACTCGCGCAGCTTGCCCGACAGATGCCGCCGCTGGGCCTCGCTGGTGCGCGACCACATCGTGACCGACAGCGCATCGGACGCCTGCGAGGCCTGCTCCAGCGCCGCCTGGCGGCCGCGATCGGTGCTGTCCCACAGGGTCAGCAGATAGGCCTCGCTCCACTTGCGGGCGACCTCGGGGGGCGGCCGCTCCTTGTGCAGCCGCTCGATCAGCGCCAGCAGCCGCTGCTGCCGCGCCTGCCGTTCGGCCAGCATCACCCCGTCGTTGGGCGGCAGCGCCGCGACGTCGCCGCGCAGCGCATGCATCTGCTCGCGCGTCAGATCGCCGAAGAAGAACTCGGCGCGCTCGGCATAGCGCTTGTGGCGGGCGGCCAGCACCTTTTCCTCGCTGCCGGAGTTCTCCCGCACCCACTTGCGGTTGGCATCGGCCATCTTCGTGCGCAGCCGCTCGACCTGTTCCGGCTTCAGCGACAGCAGCAGTTCGGCGACGGCCGGCGCCGCCTCGCGGGCGAACGGCTGCCAGGCGGCGACCACCTGCCGGCGCCAGCGCGCCACGTCGTCGATCTCCATGCCGGTGCGGACTTTGTCGTCGACGGCGCGGAAGAACGACGCATACTGCGGCAATTGCTGGGTGCGGTGCCAGATGTGGAGCTGATCGACCCGGGCCCGCGCGAGCGTCCGCTGATCGTCATCCAGGTGCAGCCAGCTATCGAGCTGCCACATCGCCCACGTGGGAATGACGTTGTAGCCGAAGCTGGTCATCGAGCAGCCGCCGGCCAGCGCGGCCACCGCCAGCAGCCCGGCGACGACGATCGTCAGCCGTCGATTGACAATCTGCTGGAGTTCCCTTCTAAATCGAATCCAAGTCATTGAATTGCCATGAAAACATGAACATCGTGATCCTTGCCGCCGGGATGGGCAAACGGATGAGATCCGATCTGCCCAAGGTTCTCCACCCGATCGGCGGCAAGCCGCTGCTGGGCCATGTGCTCGACTGCTCCCGCAGTCTATCCCCCGCCAGGCTCGTCGTCGTCTGCGGCCACGGCGCCGACCAGCTACGGGAACGCCTGTCGGCGCCCGACGTGCACTGGGCCCTGCAGCAACCGCAGCTCGGCACCGGCCATGCCGTCCAGCAGGCGCTGCCGGCACTCGACGACGACCAGCCGACGCTGATCCTGTCGGGCGACGTGCCGCTGATCCGGTCGGCCACCCTGCTTCGTCTGCTCAAGGCCGCCGGCACTGACAAACTGGGTGTGCTGACCGTCGAGCTGCCCGATCCGACCGGCTATGGACGCATCGTCCGGCAGAACCAACATATCGTCGGAATCGTCGAACACAAGGACGCCGACGAAAAAATCCGCGCGATCCGGGAAATCAACACCGGCATCATGGTCGCCCCCACCGCCGCGCTGAAACGGTGGCTGGCGGGGCTGTCGAACGACAACAGCCAGCGGGAGTACTACCTGACCGACATCGTCGCGGCGGCCGTCCGCGACGGGGTGCCGGTGGTCAGCGCCCAGCCCGATGCCACCTGGGAGACCGACGGCGTCAACAGCCGCACCCAGCTCGCGGCGCTGGAACGGCGCTACCAGGCGAACCTGGCGCACGAGCTGACCGAAGGCGGCGTCACGCTGGCCGACCCGGCCCGCATCGACATCCGCGGCAGCCTGCGCTGCGGCCGCGACGTGACGATCGACGTCAACTGCGTGTTCATCGGCGACGTGGTGCTGGACGACCGGGTCACCGTCGCCGCCAACTGCGTGCTGGAGAACACCACGGTGGGCGCCGGCACCGAGCTGCTGCCGTTCACCCACACGGTGGACACGACGATTGGCGCCGGCGCCCGGATCGGCCCGTTCTCGCGGCTGCGGCCCGGCACCCGGCTGGGCGACGGCACCCATGTGGGGAATTTCGTCGAGATGAAGGCGGCCCGACTCGGAAAAGACTCGAAGGCCAACCATCTGTCCTACGTGGGCGACACGATCGTCGGCGAACGGGTGAACATCGGCGCCGGAACGATAACCTGCAACTACGACGGTGCGAACAAGCACCTGACGGTCATCGAGGACGACGTTCACATCGGCTCCGACACCCAGTTGGTGGCGCCGGTGAAGGTGGGCGCGCGTTCGACGGTGGGTGCGGGTACGACGGTATGGCAGGAAGTGCCGCCCGATACCCTGGTTCTCAACCCCAAGCAGCAGACCGCGCGGACCGGCTGGAAGCGGCCGGTGAAGCTCAAGAAGCCCGCGCAGGAGTAGGCAAACATGTGTGGAATCGTCGGCGCGGTCGCCCAACGGAACGTCGTGCCCATCCTGATCGAGGGGCTGCGCAAGCTCGAATACCGCGGTTACGACTCGGCCGGCCTGGCGCTGCTGAACGGCCGCATGGAACGGGTGCGCGCGGTCGGCCGGGTCGCCGATCTGGAGGCGCGGGCTCGCGAGGTGCGGGCCGATGCCCAGACCGGCATCGCCCACACCCGCTGGGCGACCCACGGCGGGGTCACCGAGAAGAACGCCCATCCGCATGCGTCGATCGGCGGCGGCCTGTCGGTGTCGGTCGTGCACAACGGCATCATCGAGAACCACGAGGCGCTGCGCCGGCGGCTGAAGGCCCAGGGCTACGAATTCCATTCGGACACCGACACCGAGGTGATCGCCCATCTGCTGCACAGCGCGGTGTCGGCCGGCGAGAAGCTGTTCGAGGCGGTGCAGCGCATCGTCAAAGAGCTGGAGGGCGCCTACGCGATCGCCGCGATCAGCAGCGCCGAACCGCACACCGTCGTCGGCTCGCGCCGCGGCTCGCCGCTGCTGCTCGGCGTCGGCAGCCAGGGCAGCGGCAGCGGCGAGAACTTCCTCGCCTCCGATACCTCGGCGCTGCTGCAGGTGACCCGCCACGTGGCCTATCTCGAGGAAGGCGACGTCGTCGAGATCGGCACCTCCGGCTACCGCATCGTCGACGGCGACGGCCGGCCGGCGCAGCGCACGATCGTCGAGAGCCAGTTGTCGGCCGATGCGATCGAGCTGGGCAAGTACGCCCACTACATGCAGAAGGAGATCTTCGAGCAGCCCGGCGCGATCGCCAACACGCTCGAGATG
>DAISWF010000041.1:0-26647 GCA_036826495.1 Burkholderiaceae bacterium | reverse complement strand
GATGTTCATCACCTCGGCGACGTTGGCTTTCGGGCGCCGCTTGTCGATGATCGCCAGGTCGGAATCCATCCGCTTGGCGAGCGCCCGGGCGCGCACCACGCCGCCGACGTCGGGCGACACGACGATCAGGTTCGGGAACTGCTGCTTGTGCACGTCGGCCAGCAGCAGCGGCGTCGCATAGATGTTGTCGACCGGGATGTCGAAGAAGCCCTGGATCTGCTCGGCGTGCAGATCCATCGTCAGCACCCGGTCGACGCCGGCCACCTGCAGCATGTTGGCGACGACCTTCGCGCTGATCGCCACCCGCATCGAACGGACCCGCCGGTCCTGGCGCGCATAGCCGAAGTACGGCATCGCCGCGGTGATCCGGCCGGCCGACGCGCGCTTCAGCGCATCGACCATCACCATCACCTCCATCAGGTGATCGTTGGTCGGCGCGCAGGTGGACTGCAGCACGTACACGTCCTTGCCGCGCACGTTCTCCAGGATCTCGACCATCACCTCGCCGTCGGAGAACTTGCTGACGGTGGCGCGGCCCAGCCGCATCTGCAGGTGCGACGCCACGTCGGCGGCCAGCGCCGGGTTGGCGTTGCCGGTGAAGATCATCAGCCCTTCGGGCTGGATCGCCTCGGCGTTGCGACGGGAACCAGGAAGCATCACTGCGGTTCGAGAGGGTGGTGGCTGGGGAGGAAGGATTCGAACCCTCGAATGCCGGAATCAAAATCCGGTGCCTTAACCAACTTGGCGACTCCCCAAGCTTAGGAAACCTGTCGATCGCGAAGCGGGTGATCGATCAGTGAGCGGGTGACCAGGACGCGTCCGGGTACACGACCGTCGAGCCGGTCAGCCACTGCTCGAGCCTGGCTTTCGGCCTCCAGCGGAAGAAACACACACGCACCGGAACCCGTCATCCGCGCATCGCCGGGCGCTATGCCCGCTTCCGCGGCGGCCCGGGTCAGTGCCCGAAGAGCGAGTGCCACCGGCGGAAACCGCCTCAGCACCACCGGCTGGAGATCGTTTCTTCCGTCGAAGACAGAACGCCCTCGCGAAAGACCCGGGATTTTGAGTGGTTTCGTATCACGTGTCAATTCGGGGTCACGGAACACGTCGGCGGTCGGCACCTGCACCGGCGGCGCGACGATCACGTAGTGGCGCAGCGGCAGCTCCAGCGGCTGCAGCACCTCGCCGATGCCGGTCGCATAGGCCGCCCGGCGGCCGATGAACACCGGCACGTCGGCCCCCAGCCGCACGCCCAGCTCGGCCAGCCGCGCGGCCGGCAGATCGAGGCCCCACAGCCGGTTCAGCCCGAGCAGAACGGTCGCCGCATCGGAGCTGCCGCCGCCCAGGCCGCCGCCGATCGGGATCACCTTGGTCAGCGCGATCGTCACGCCCAGCCGGCAGCCGGTGTGCTCGGCCAGCAGGCGCGCCGCGCGCACCGTCAGGTCCTGGTCCGGCGCCACGCCGGGCAGCGGGTCGGTCAGCAGCACCTGACCGTCGTCGCGGACCGCGAGGTCGATCCGGTCGGCCAGCTCGACCAGATCGAACACCGTCTCCAGCAGGTGGTAGCCGTCGGCGCGCCGGCCGGTCACGTGCAGGAACAGGTTCAGCTTGGCGGGGGCCGGCAGGTCGCGCAGTTCAGTGCTCATCGACGATCAGCCGGAGGTTCACGCGGCCGGGATAGACCACCGTCAGGCGCTGCGGGGCGGCGTCTGCCCACAGGTCGTAGCGCACCTGCCAGCCCTGTTCGGTGCCCGCCACCGGACGCGGGCGCCCGTTCAGCGGCTCGCCGGTCTCGGTGACGGTTTCGACCTGGCCGCGCAGCCACGGCGGCAGCCGCGTGATCGGGATCCGCCAGCCGAACAGCTTCTCGGTCAGCTCGTCCGGGCTCGCGGCGTTCCAGGTCTTGCCGTCGGCAGTCTTCAACGTCGCGCCCTGCGCATCGCTGCGCGCGGCGGCCAGCGTGTTGCCCAGCGGCGAGACCAGCTCCAGCTCGGTGAACGACGACGCATGGGTCAGCACGAAGCGGCCGGTGGAGCGCTGCCCGTCGGGTGCCTGCGGCGACGGTTCCACCGTCAGCGCGAAGCGGCCGCGCCAGACGTCGATCGGGCCTTCCGCCGCGGGCCGCCCGCCCAGGCTCGCGCAGCCGGCCAGCGCTGCCGCGCAGGTGAACAGCAGCAGCCGGCGGCTCACAACGCCACGTTGAGCCGCGCCAGGGTTTCCTTCAGCGTCTCGTTGTCGGGATCGAGCTTCTGCGCGGCGCGCCACATCTCGCGTGCCTCGGCGCTGCGCCCGGCCTTCCACAGCCCCTCGCCGAGATGGGCGGCGATCTCGGGTTCGGCCTTCAGCGCGTAACCCTTCTTCAGCCATTCGATCGACTGCTCCATCTGCCCCTTGCGGTACAGCACCCAGCCCATGCTGTCGATGATGTGCGGGTCATCCGGCGCCAGCGCGAGCGCCTTCTCGATCAGCGCCTGCGCCTCGTCCAGCCGCAGCCCGCGATCGGCCAGCGAATAGCCGAGCGCGTTGTAGCCGTGCGCGTAGTCGGGCCGCAGCGCGATCACCTTGCGCAGGTTGGTCTCCATGACCGACACGTCGTCGAGCTTCTCGGCGGCCATCGCCAGGTCGTACAGCAGGTCGGGATTGCCGGGCTGCCGTTCGACCGCGGCGGTCAGCACCTCGTACGCTTCCTTGTGACGCTGCGCCTCGCGCAGCACCTGTGCCTCGGCGCTGGACAGCATCGCCCGTTCGCGCGCCGACGTGACCGACGTGGTGCGCAGCAGCTCGCGTGCCTCGTCGATCCGTTTGGCCCGGCCCATCAGCAGCGCGCGCCGCGTCAGCGCGGTCAGGTACTGCTCGCCGCGGGTGACCTTCGACAGCCAGTCGATCGCCTCGTCGTAACGCTTGGCTTCCTCGGCGATCTGCGCCAGGAAGATGTAGGCGGGCACGTCGTCGCGCTGCACGCTGCGCGGCAGCGCCAGGTAGCGCTTCAGATAGGTCTGCGCGACATTGGGCTGCTTGAGCTGGTAAGCGAGCTGGGCCATCGCGAACAGGATCGACGGGCTGTCGGGCTCCTGCTTCAGCGCGATCTCCATCTGGCCGCGCGCGTCCTCGGTCTTGCCTTCGGAGGCGAGCAACTGCGCATAGGCGAAACGGGCTTCGGCGGCCTTGGGCTGGCGGCCGAGGAACTTCTTCAGCAGATCGCCGGCGCCGCCGGCGCCCAGCGGCGTCTGGCGCACGTACTGCGCGGCCGAGATCGCCGAGCGTTCGTCATCGGGGCGCAGCGCCAGCGCCGACGTGGCCTCGGCGGCCGCGCGTTCGGGATTGCCGGCCGCCGACGCGAGGCCGGCCACCGCCAGTCGCGCCTCGGGCAGCGACTGGTCGGGCGCGCTGATCTTCTCGAGGAACGCCAGCGCGGCGTTCTTGTCGGTGCTGCGCGCGAGCGTGCGCTGCAACTGCTGGTAAGTGTTGCGCAGCGTACCGTCGCTGCGCGCCTTCTCGAGCCGGCGGGTCACCAGCGGCTCGGCTTCGCCGAAACGGCCGGTGGCCATCCACAGCGCTTCGATGGTCTGCACCGCGGTGGGGGTTTCCGGCGCGAGCTGATACCAGAGCTGTGCGGCCGACAGCGCATGCTCGAGCGAACGCTCGGCCAGCGCCAGCTCGGTCGCGCGGCGCGCGAGCCGCGGATCGCGGGTGGACTGCGCGAGCGACAGGTAGGTGGTGGCGGCCGCGCTGATCTGGCCGCGCTGCACCGCCACCTCGGCGGCCAGCACCTGGAACAGGATTTCGCGCGACAGGTCGAGCGGCGGCAGCTTGCCTTCCGGCTCGGGCTGGACCTCGCGCAGGCGGGCATGGGGCGACGATCCGGCCGGTTCGCCTTCGTCGGAAGCCGCCTTCGCGGTCTGCGCCGCCGGCGCGGCCGGACCCGGCGACTGGCAGGCGGCCAGCGGCAGCAGCGCCGCCAGCGCGGCGGCCAGCGTCAGCGTGCGCAGCGGCGCGCGCGCCGGAACGGCTTTCTGTGCGTACGGCATCGGTGTGGAGGTGGATTCCATTGACCCATCTTAGGGTGAATTACACTGGCCAGCAAGGAATGCGTCACGCCCCATGCCCGAACTTCCCGAGGTCGAAATCGTCCGCCGCGGCCTGCAACAAACGGTCGCCGGCAGGGCCCTGCGTGCGTTCACCGTGCGCGACCCGCGGCTGCGCTGGCCGGTCGACCCGGAACTGGCCGTTCGTCTGGCCGGCAGACGGTTGCTGACAGTCGACCGGCGGGGGAAGTACCTGTTGCTCGATTTCGGCAACGGCTGGCTGCTGGTGCATCTGGGCATGTCGGGCACGCTGACGTTCCTGCGCGAGTCTTCCGAGCCGCGCCGCCACGATCACGTCGACCTGGTGTTCGACCATGGGCTGCTGCGCTATCACGACCCGCGGCGGTTCGGCGCGATGGTCTGGCATGACGCGCAGCAGGGCGCGGTCGCCGGCCATCCGCTGCTGGCCGGGCTGGGCATCGAGCCGTTCGACCCGCGCTTCGATGGCCGCTGGCTGTACGAAGGCAGCCGCGGGCGCCAGGTGGCGATCAAGCAGTTGCTGCTGGCGGGCGGGCTGGTCGTCGGCGTCGGCAACATCTATGCGTCCGAGAGCCTGTTCCGGGCCGGCATCCGGCCGGGCACGCCGGCGGCGCGCATCTCGCGGCCGCGCTACGACCGGCTGGCCGGGGCGATCCGCCAGACGCTGGAGCTGGCGATCGAGCGCGGCGGATCGTCGCTGCGCGATTTCGTGTCCAGCGAAGGCGAGCAGGGCTACTTCCAGCTCGATGCGCTGGTCTACGGCCGCGATGGCCAGCCGTGCCGGGTGTGCGGCGAGCCGGTGCGGCTGCTGCGCCAGCAGGGCCGTTCGACGTTCTGGTGCCGGCGCTGTCAGCGCTGAGCGGCGGCGGATCGCGCGGCCGGTGGGGCGGCATGCTGGCCGGCGCCGCGGCGCACTTTTCGAGCGGTGAAGCGTGCCTGCATCACCCGAATCGGGGATGCCACCGCCGTCTGGCAGATCGTCGCCGCCGGACGGCAGTCAGGTGCCCGGCAGGGCGCGGCGGCGCCGAAATCGCTGTGTTAGATTGGACCGAGGGTCGTATCCGTTCACGGTTCAGACCGACCCAGTCTTTCGAGGCACCTGATGGATCGCGCAACGGGTAATTTCAGCGAACGTGTCGCCGCATACGGCGCGTGGCGTCATCGGGTCATCGAAGCGGTCAGGCGCTACGGCCAGTGGCTGGGCGATTCCGGCTTGTCCGATCCCAGCCTGCAGGCGCGCATCGACCGGCTGGCCGCGCGGCTGCGCGAGGACCGGATGTCGGTGGCGTTCGTCGCCGAGTTCTCGCGCGGCAAGTCGGAACTGATCAACGCACTGTTCTTCGCCGGCTACGGCAAGCGGATCCTGCCCTCGTCGGCCGGCCGCACGACGATGTGCCCGACCGAGCTGATGTACGACGCGGCGGTCGCTCCGTCGATCCGGCTGCTGCCGATCGAGACCCGGCTGCGCGACGTGTCGCTGGCCGACCTGCGCGGCGCACCCGACGAATGGAACACGATCGCGCTCGATCCGGCCGACGCCGACAGCGTCGCGGCGGCGTTCGAGGCGGTGCGCGACACCCGGCTGGTGCCGGCCGAGGAGGCGTCGCTGCTGGGCCTGTACGACGAGCAGGACGAGCATTCGCCGGTCACGCCGGATGCCGACGGCAGGGTCGAGATTCCGCGCTGGCGTCATGCGATCGTCAACATCCCCGATCCGCTGCTCGAGCAGGGGCTGGTGGTCATCGACACGCCCGGGCTGAATGCGATCGGCAACGAGCCCGAGCTGACGCTGAACCTGATTCCCAGCGCCGATGCGGTGCTGTTCGTGCTGGCCGCCGACGCCGGCGTCACCCGCACCGACATCGAGGTCTGGCGCGAACACATCGCGCCCACCCATCAGTCGGGCCGGCTGGTGGTGCTGAACAAGATCGACGGCCTGTGGGATGCGCTGCGTTCGGACGCGCAGATCGACCTGGAGATCGCCGGCCAGGTGGCCTCGGTGTCGCAGACGCTGGGGCTGTCGGCCGACCGGGTCTATCCGGTGTCGGCGCAGAAGGGGCTGGTCGCGAAGGTGCAGGGCGATGCGGCACTGCTCGAACGCAGCCGGCTGAATCTGCTCGAGCGCGCGCTGTCCACCGAGCTGGTGCCGCAGCAGCAGTCGGTCGTGCGCGAGCACGTGGCGCGCGGCTTCGAGGAGCTGTGGGCGGTCTCGCATTCGCTGCTGCAGTCGCGCCGCCGCAACCTGGTCGAGCAGTTGTTCGAGCTGAACAGCCTGCGCGGCAAGAACCGCAACGTCGTCGACATGATGGCGCTGCGCATCAAGAACGAACGCTCGGAGTTCGAGAAGAGCCTGCGGCACCTGCAGGCGCTGCGCTCGGTGTTCGCCAAGCATTCGCAGTCGATCTACACCGCGGTCGGGCTGGACAACCTGAAGCGGCATGTGCGCCTGGCGCGCGAGGTGATGCGCGCGAGCAATTTCTCGCTGGGCCTGCGCGACGGGATGACCAGCCTGATGAACGGCGCGCGTGCCGACCTCGACGAGGTCGCGCGGCTGGTCGACGAGGTGGCCAGCCTGATGACCGCGATGTACAAGACCTTCAACGCCGAGCACGGGCTGACGCTCGGTTCGCCGCTGCTGTTCTCGGTGCGCCGCTACTACGGCGACCTCGACCGGATCGAGGCGCTGTACCGCAAGCAGTTCGGCCCGATCAAGCTGGTCACCACCGAGAAGTGGTCGCTGATGCGCCGCTTCTTCGAGTCGGTGGCGGCGAAGATCAAGGAAGTCTACGAGATGGCCAACCGCGACCTGGAGGCCTGGCTGCGCGCGGTGATGGCGCCGATCGAGGGTCAGGTCCGCGAGCACCAGATGCAGCTTCGCCGCCGGCTCGATTCGGTCAAGCGGGTGCTCGATGCCAGCGAGAACCTCGATGCGCGGATCGTCGAGATCGACGAGCAGCGTTCGGCGCTGGAGCAGCAGCTCGCGATGATCGGCGAGCTGCATGCGCAGGTGAAGAACGCGCTCGACGACGTCGCCGCGATCGTCCGCGCGCCGCTGGCCGACGGGCCGGCCCGGCCGCTCGATGACGCGCTCGATGACGTGCTCGACGACGCGTTCGGCCATACGGCGCAGCCGCAGCAGCCGTCGGCCCTGCCGCCGGGCGAGGTGTCCGGTCCGGCGGCCGAGCTGCCGCCGGCCGTGCGCATCGCCGACCAGCTCGACGATCTTGCCGATGTCCTGCGGGCGGTGCACGATGTCGATCGTGCGATCGATCGCGGCGAGCTGATGCGCACGCTGCCGACCACCGGCTGAACAGGGTTCGAGCGAGCCGAAGAACGCGTGAGCGACCGGCCGTGAGGACCTTCGCCGCCCGCGTGGTGGACTGGCAGGCCGGCCACGGCCGGCACGACCTGCCATGGCAGAACACCGGCGATCCGTACGTGGTCTGGGTCTCGGAGATCATGCTGCAGCAGACGCAGGTCGGCACGGTGATCCCGTACTTCCGGCGCTTCATCGCCGCGTTCCCCGACGTGGCGCAGCTTGCGGCCGCATCGGTCGACGAGGTGCTGACGCACTGGAGCGGGCTCGGCTACTACAGCCGCGCGCGCAACCTGCACCGCTGCGCGCAGCAGGTGGTGGCCGAGCATGGCGGCGTGTTCCCGAACGATCCGGCGAAGCTGCAGGCGCTGCCCGGCATCGGCCGCTCGACCGCCGCGGCGATCGCCGCGCTCGGCTACGGCAAGCGGGCGGCGATTCTCGACGGCAACGTCAAGCGGGTGTTCGCGCGCTGCTTCGGCATCGAGGGCTTTCCCGGCGAACGCGAGGTCGAGCGGCGGATGTGGGCGGTCGCCGAGCGGGAGCTGCCGCCGGCCGCCGACATCGCCGCCTACGTGCAGGGCCTGATGGACCTCGGCGCGACCCTGTGCACCCGCGCCCGGCCGCGCTGCGGCGACTGTCCGCTGGCGGACGACTGCGTGGCGCTGGCCACCGGCCGCGTGGCCAGCCTGCCGACGCCGCGCCCGCGCAAGGTGACGCCGGTGCGCCGAGCCTGGCTGCTGGTGTACCGGCGCGCCGGCCGGGTGCTGCTGGAGAAGCGGCCGCCGGCCGGCATCTGGGGCGGCCTGTGGAGCGTGCCGCAACTCGACGGCGACGCCGATCCGGCGGCCGCCGCCCGCGAAGGCGCGGCCGCGCTGGCCATGCGCGTGACGACCCTGCAGGAGCTCGCGCCGCTGCGCCATGTGTTCACGCATTACCGGCTGGAGGCGCGGGTGCTGCGGGCCGATGTCGAGCCGCTGGCCTCGCGCACACCGGCCGTGGGCGCGCAACAGCGGGTGCCGGCCGCGCAGGAGCCTGCACCGGCCGCGCAGGAGCCTGCACCGGCCGCGCAGCACACCGCGCTGCCGACGCCGATCAGGCTGCTGCTGGCGGGTCTCCCCGCGGACGGCTGACGCAGACGCGCTTCAGGGCCGCACGGATCACGGCGGTCGACCACCATCCGTCGCGCGGATCGCCCGCGCGGAGCCGAGCCGTCAGATCGCCTGGCGCTGCTGCAGGAACTGGTGCACCAGCGACAGCCGCACCAGCGGATCGTCGAGCTCCATCAGCTTCTGCCGGGCCTTCATCGGGATCGGCAGGAACTCGCACAACCGGTTCGACACCCAGGCGGCGGAGTCGAATGCGAACGGCGGCTCGACCATCCGGCGGATCGGCGGATCGCCGCGCGACTGCAGGTCCTCGACCAGCCGCTGCGCGAGCAGCGCGCAGGCCGCCAGGTCTTCGGGCAGCCCGATCTGCGGATCATCGGCGATCGGCTGGACGTCGGCGCGCACCAGGCCGTTCTTCTGCACGCTGCGGGTCAGGATGCGGAAGCGGTGGGTGCCGATCGCGCGGATCTGCAGCAGGCCGAGCTGCTCCATCTCCCATTCGGCGATCCGCGCCATGCAGCCGATCTCCTCGTGATCGGCGGCCTGACCGACCTCGCGGCCGCGGGTGATCAGGCACACGCCGAAGCCGCTGTCGTTCTGCATGCAGTCGCGCACCATGTCCAGGTAGCGCGCCTCGAAGATGCGCAGCGGCATCACGCCGCCGGGAAACAGCACCGTGGACAGCGGAAAGATCGGGACGTCAGGCTGCATGCTGACGCCGCGCCATCGAGCGGTGCCGGACCAGCACCTGCTCGGTCCGGCGGAACCGTTCGGCGAGCTGTTCGACGCAGTACACCGAGCGGTGCTGGCCGCCGGTGCAGCCGATCGCCACCGTCAGGTAGCTGCGGTTCTCCTGGATGTAGAACGGCAGCCAGGTCTGCAGGAATCCGGCGATGTGCTCGATCATCTGGCCGACCGAGGGGATCGCGCCGAGGTAGGCGGCCACCGGCTCGTCCTGCCCCGACAGGGGCCGCAGCCGCGCATCGTAGAACGGGTTCGGCAGGCAGCGCACGTCGAACACCAGGTCGGCGTTCAGCGGCACGCCGTGCTTGTAGGCGAACGACTCGAACAGCAGGGTCAGCGGCGCGCGCTCGCTGTCGACGACCTCGCGTATCCACTGGCGCAGCACGTTGACCGGCAGGTCGGTGGTGTCGATCGCGACGCCGGCGTCCTCGATCACCGACATCATCTCGCGCTCGCGCTCGATCGCCTCGACCAGGGTCAGCTCCGAGCCCTGGCCGCCGCGCGGCATCGCCATCGGGTGACGGCGGCGGGTTTCGGAATAGCGGCGCACCAGCGTGTCGGTGCTGGCGTTCAGGAACAGCAGCTTGATGTGCTGACCGTAGCGGCCGATGCCGGCGATCGCCTGCCGCAGGTCGGAGACCTCGCCGCTGCGCGCATCGATCGACACCGCGATCCGGTCGTGGCCGGCTTCCCGCAGCGAGCTGATGACCTCCTGCAGGAAACGCGCCGGCAGGTTGTCGATGCAATAGAAGCCGTCGTCCTCCAGCACGTTGATCGCGATCGACTTGCCCGATCCGGAGATGCCGGTGATCACGACGACCTGCATGGCTATGACTGTGATTGGATGATCTGGTGCTGGCGCTCGATGAAGTCGCTGGTGGTGTCGATGCCGCGAAGCTGCAGGATCGTGCTGCGCACCGCGGCCTCGGTCAGCACCGCCAGGTTGCGGCCGGCCGCCACCGGAATGACCACCTTGCTGATCGGCACGCCCAGCACGTCCTGCGTCAGCGCCTCCAGCGGCAGCCGCTGGTATTCATTCTCCATCGTGCTGCGGCGGATCAGGTGCACGATCAGCCGCAGCTTCATCTTCCGGCGCACCGCAGTCTCGCCGAAGATCGTCTTGATGTCGAGCAGCCCCAGCCCGCGCACCTCGAGCAGATTCTGCAGCAGCGGCGGACATCGACCTTCGACCGCATTGGGCGCGATCCGGACGAACTCGACGACGTCGTCGGCCACCAGACCGTGGCCGCGGCTGATCAGCTCCAGGCACAGCTCGCTCTTGCCCAGACCCGATTCGCCGGAGATCAGCACGCCCATGCCCAGCACGTCCATCAGCACGCCGTGCATCTCGCAGCTCTCGGCCACCGTGCGCGACAGCCAGTCGCGCAGGTGATCGATGACGCGGCCGGCCTGCAGCGGCGAACTGAGCAGCGGCAGGCCATCCTCCTCGCACATCTGCGCCAGCGACGACGGCGGCTCCAGACCCTCGGCGATGATGATCGCCGGCGGATGGCCTTCGAGCACGTCGTGAATCAGCGCCAGCCGCCGGTCTTCGAGCAGCCGTGCGTAGAACGCGATCTCTTCGTGCCCCAGCACGTGGATGCGCGCCGGATGGATCAGGTTCAGGTGACCGACCAGGTCCGCCGGTTCGGCGGTGCCGGCCGCCAGCGTCCGCTGCCCGCCGGCCGCGCCGGCCAGCCAGTGCAGGCTCAGGGATTCGCGGTTGGCGTCTACGAGTTCTTTTACGGTCAGTGTCATGGGGAGTCGGTCACGCGGGCAGGTTGCGGCGCCTGCGGACGCTCCGGATCCGGCTGCGGAGCCGGGTCACGCGGCAGGCCGGTAGGGCGTCCAGGTCGTGAGGATACGCAGCATCTGCGCGGAATCTTCGCACGACATCAGCGAATCGCGGATCGAGCGGTCCGACAGCAGCTCGGCCAGCTCCGACAGCAGCTCCAGGTGCTCCTCGGACGCATGCTCGGGCACCAGCAGGAATACCAGCAGGCGCACCGGCTCGTTGTCCGGCGCATCGAAGGCGATCGGTTCGGCCAGCCGCACCAGTGCCGCCAGCGTTTCCTTCAGCCCCTTGATGCGGCCGTGCGGAATCGCCACCCCTTCACCCAGCCCGGTGGAGCCGAGCCGTTCGCGCGCGAACAGCGAGTCGAACACCTTGCCGCGTTCGATGCCGTGGTTGTTCTCGAACAACAGACCGGCCTGCTCGAACAGGCGCTTCTTGCTGGTCACCGACAGGTTGATCAGCACGTTCGTGGGGGACAACAGGCGGGCGATCTGATTCATCGTTCAGTCCGCGGTGCAGTCGTGATCATGCTCCTGATCTCCCCGGCCGGCCGCGCAAAAAGCAGTCGCGAAGCGGACGATTATAGGCGCAGGTCGGCAGCCGAGGGGCCGTTTTTGCTGCATTGCACTAGTCAAAACGATCGACTGATCGCACCGCCATGGTGCGAGTCGGCAAGTCTGACAGCCGACCCGCACCGGGCGTGGCGGGACGGGCCTGCCGGCGCGCCCCATGTGCCGTTCAGGACGGTATTTCCTGATGCTTGATGCCGGTATGGCCGTGGTCCTGACGCTTGCTCTTGTACTTGATGACCTGACGGTCGAGCTTGTCGATCAGAGTATCGATCGCCGCATAGAGATCGGCGTCTACCGCTTCAGCGAAGATGTCCTTGCCGCGTACGTGCAACGTGATCTCGGCCTTCTGTTGCAGCTTGTCGACCGACAGGAAGGCATTGACGTCGATGACCTGGTCGAAATGCCGGGTGATGCGTTCCAGTTTGACGGTCACGTAATTCCGTAGAGCCGGTGTCACTTCGAGGTGGTGTCCGCTGATCGAGAGATTCATCCTGTACTCCTGAACGTGCGGGCCGGGCTGCCCCTGCCGCATGGTTACGTCCCTTTCGGTCCCGGGGGCAGTGGCACAGGCATTGCAGACGGCAGGCCGGCGGTGGCGCTAGAGCGCCTTGCGTTGCGAGACCGCGGGAATGCGCAGGCCTTCGCGGTACTTGGCCACCGTGCGACGTGCAACGATGATGCCCTGCTCCCCGAGCAGTTCGGCGATACGGTTGTCCGATAGTGGGTTCTTGGCGTCCTCCGCTTGGATGAGTTGCTTGATGAGTTCGCGGATCGCGGTGCTCGACGCGGCTCCGCCCGAATCGGTGGCGACGTGGCTGCCGAAGAAGTACTTCAGCTCGAAGGTGCCGAACGGCGTCAGCATGAATTTCTGCGTGGTGACGCGCGACACGGTGGATTCGTGCAGCCCGACCGCGTCGGCGATCTCGCGCAGCACCAGCGGACGCATCGCGACCGCGCCGTGCGAGAAGAAGCCGCGCTGGCGGTCGACGATCGCCTGCGACACCCGCAGGATGGTGTCGAACCGCTGTTGCACGTTCTTGATCAACCAGCGAGCCTCCTGCAACTGGCTGGACAGACCGGCATGGCCGTTCCGGTTGCGTTTCAGGATCTGCGCGTACATGTCGTTGATGCGCAGTCTGGGCATCACATCACGATTCAGGGTCGCCTGCCAACCATTTCGCGTGTTGCGGACCAGCACGTCCGGAATCTCGTAGGTGGGCTCGTCGGCGGAAAAGGCCGCGCCGGGCTTGGGGTTCAAGCCGCGGATCAGCGTCTGTGCCGCCCTCAGATCGTCGTCGGTGCAACGGAGCATTCTTTTCAGTTTGACGAAATCCTTGGCGGCCAGCAAAGGCAGACTGTCACGAATGATCGTCCGCGCCAGCTCGACGGTGGCGCCGCCCCAGGCGGCGGTGCGGGCGGGGTCGGCGAGCTGCAGCAGCAGGCATTCGGACAGATTGCGTGCACCGACACCGGGCGGATCGAAGCTCTGCAGCAATCGCAGTGCAGCATTGATCGCCTCGGGCTCGACCTCCAGCTCCGAGGGCAGCATCTGCCCGATCTCCTCGAGCGTCGCGCGCAGATAGCCGTCGCGGTCGACCTCGTCGATCAGCAAGGTCATCAGCCCCCGGTCCAGCGCCGTGCACTGGGTGGCGGCGAGCTGGGCGGTCAGGTGGTCGTGCAGCGAGCCGCTGGCTGCCGCCATCTGCGGCAGGCTGCGTTCGTCCTCGTCGTTGTTGTCGCCGCGGCTGCGGCCGCTGTCGCCGCCCTCGTTGCCGTAGCCGTCGCGCCAGTCGTCGCGGGCGGGATCGTCGCGGCCACCGTCGTCGCGGCCGAAGTCGCCGTCGTCGCGGGCGCCGGTGTCGCCCCCGGCCGCCGCGTCGCCGCCGGCGGCCGCTTCGAACGGGCCGCCGCCGTCAGCGGTTTCGCCGCCGGCGGCGCCGCGCGGCGATTCGAGGTGGCCGTCGGCGGCGATGCGCACCGTCGCGCCGATCGGGTCGTCGAGCCGCTCCAGCAGTGGATTGTCGGCCAGCGCCTGTTCGACCTCGGCGTTCAGCTCGAGCGTGGACAACTGCAGCAGCCGGATCGACTGCTGTAGCTGCGGGGTCAGCGCGAGCTGCTGGGAGAGTCTGAGTTGGAGAGAAGGCTTCATTTCCGGGAGACACCGTTTCGGCCGGTGCGCCCCCGGGGTCGCCTCGGGGCGCTACATGCGGAAGTGCTCCCCGAGGTAGACACGCCGGACGTTTTCATTGTCGACGATCTCTTCGGGGCGACCGAAAGCAAGAACAGTACCAGCATTAATGATATATGCCCGGTCACAAATGCCAAGGGTTTCCCGGACGTTGTGGTCGGTGATCAACACGCCGATCGAACGTTCCTTCAGGAACTTGACGATCCGCTGGATCTCGATCACCGCGATCGGGTCGACCCCGGCGAACGGTTCGTCGAGCAGGATGAAGCGGGGCGAGCTGGCCAGTGCCCGGGCGATCTCGACCCGCCGCCGTTCGCCGCCCGACAGCGACATCGCCGGATTCGAGCGGATGTGGCCGATCTGCAGCTCGCCGAGCAGCGAATCGAGCCGGCGTTCCACCTCGACCCGGCCGAGCGGCCGGCCGCGTTCGTCGACCTGCAGCTCCAGCACCGCGGTGATGTTCTCCTCGACGGTGAGCTTGCGGAACACCGATGCTTCCTGCGGCAGGTACGACAGCCCGAGCCGGGCGCGGCGATGGATCGGCAGCCGGCTGATCGGCCGGCCGTCGAGCTCGATGACGCCGTCGTCGGACGGCACCAGGCCGACGATCATGTAGAAGCAGGTGGTCTTGCCGGCGCCGTTGGGCCCCAGCAGGCCGACGACCTCGCCGCTGTGCACGTCCAGCGAGACGTCCTTGACCACCTGACGCCCATGGTAGGCCTTCATCAGGTGGCGCACGCCGAGCTGGCTGACCGGCGGCCGCGCCACCGCCGGCGTGGCCCGCGCGGCAGCGGCGGCGCTGCCGGGCTGCGCCGCCACCATGGGTTCGTCCAGCCTGGCCAATGCCGGGTTCCTGCGTCCGAACATCAGCGTTTCGCCGGGGCCGGTGCCGGGCCGGGGGCGGCGGGCACGCTCAATGTGTCGTCGCTCTTCAGGCCCATGCGGGGCTGCGGCGGCGGCGCGGCGGTATCCGCCGGCGGCGTCTTGGGCTGGATGACGACCCGCACCCGGCCGCCCGGGTTGGCGGCGGTGGGCGTGGGGCCGGCCCCCGATTCGACGGTGAAGAATTCGGACAGGCTCTCGTAGACGATCAGATTGCCGTGCACCTCGTCGGTCACCCGGTCGCGCTCCAGGCGCTTCAACGTCGCGCGCTGCGACAGGCGCACGACCTCGGCCTTGCCGTCGTAGTCGAGCTGGATCGCCTGGCCCTCCATGAACTGGTCGGGCACGTCGCGCTTCTGACGGAAGCTGGCCGGCGTGTTGACGCTGCCATAGGCGGTGCCGTACTGATAGCCCTCGGCATCCTGGCGGATGACCAGCCGGTCGCCCTTGATGACGATCGTGCCCTTGGTCAGCGTGACGTTGCCGGTGAACACGTTGATCTGCTTCAGATCGTCGTATTGCATCCGGTCGGCTTCGACGTTGATCGGCTTGTTGCGATCGGCCTTCTCGGCTCGCGCGGCGGGCACGGCGGCGACCAGCAGCGCCAGCGCCAGCGCGCCGGACGGAAAGGTTGGCGGTCGCTTCATCCGTTCGATTTCGGGGTGGGGGGCGGCGCCACCCACGTCCCGCGGACCTGGGATTTCACGTCTAGCTGGCGCGACCCATTATTGAATTCCATGCCGACACCCGTCAAGGTCGAGTCTCCATAGGTGATCCTGACGGGACGGTCGGTGCGGGCCACGTCTTCCTCGGACAGCAGCAGCACGTAGTCGGACTCGACCTTCAGCGACGGCTGGTCCTTGTCGCCGGCGCGGGTCAGCACCACGTCGTCGTGCAGATGGGTCTCCAGCCCCTGGCTGGTCGAGTTGCCGCGCCTGGCTCTGAGCGTGACCAGCGGCTTCTCGGGGTCCAGGCTGACCAGTGTCGGCAGCAGGAACTCGGTGGAATCGTCGTCGGGGAAATGCTCGAGCCGTTTCGCCTCCATGCGGAACACCGCCTCGCCCTTCGCGTTCAGCCGGGTCAGCGCGAAGTTCTCGACGAAGTAGTCCGGCTCGTGGGCGAGCTTCGCCGAGCCGCCGCTGCCGGACGAGCGGTTGGTCATCTCGGCCAGATACCAGGTGCCGGCGGCCAGGGTCATCAGCAGCACCACCGACACCAGCGCGGCGACGCGATCGTACAGGCGCTGGTTCATGGGCGGGCGCCCGTGCGGGTGAACCGGGCGGCCATCGCATCGAGCCGGCCCTGGGCGGCGAGCAGCCAGTCGCAGAACTCGCGCACCGCGCCGCGGCCGGGTGCGACGCTGCCGATCCACAGCGCCTGCTCGCGCACCAGCGGCGGCGCGTCGACGACGGTGGCCGGCAGCCCGACGCGCATCATCGCCGGCAGATCGGGCCAGTCGTCGCCCAGATAGGCGAAGTGCTCGGCCGGGATCGCCGTGCGGGCGGCCAGCTCGTCGATCGCCTGCCCTTTGTCGCCGACCGCCTGCAGCACATGCGGGATCGCCAGCTCGGCCGCCCGCCGTTCGACGATCGCCGAGCGGCGGCCGGTGACGATCGCCACCATGATGCCGGCGCGCGCCAGCAGGTTCAGACCGAAGCCGTCGCGCACCGAGAAGGCTTTCATCATCTCGGCGTCGGCGCCGATGAACAGCCGGCCGTCGGTCAACGTGCCGTCGACGTCGAGCGCGAGCAGCCGCACGTCGCGCGCCCGCTGCTCGGCCTGCGGCCGGATCTCGGCGCGGCAGACCGGCGCACAGGACATCGGGCCCCCGGTCACGCGACCTTGGCGGCCAGCAGATCGTGGATGTGCACCGCGCCGACCAGGGCACCGGTCGCATCGACGACCAGCAGCACGCTGATCCGGCGGTCCTCCATCCGCTTGACCGCCTCGGCCGCCAGGGCTTCGGGATCGATGGTGACCGGCGTGCGGCTCATCACGTCGTCGACCGCCAGCATGCGCACGTCGCCGCCGCGTTCCAGCACCCGGCGCAGGTCGCCGTCGGTGAAGATGCCGCGCAGCGCGCCGCCGTCGTCGAGCACCGCGGTCATGCCCATGCGCCGGCGCGTGACCTCCAGGATTGCGTCGCTCAGCCGGGCGCCGGCGCGCACCGTCGGGATCGCCTCGCCGGTGCGCATCACGTCGGCGACCCGGGTCAGCAGCCGGCGGCCGAGCCGGCCGCCGGGATGCGACGATGCGAAGTCGTCGGCATTGAAGCCGCGCGCGTCGAGCAGGGTCAGCGCCAGCGCGTCGCCCATCGCCATCGCCGCGGCGGTGCTCGCGGTCGGTGCCAGGTTCAGCGGGCAGGCTTCGCGTTCGACGCTGACGTCCAGGTGCACGTCGGCGAGCCGGGCGAGCGGCGAATCGGGGGCGCCGGTCAGCGCGATCAGCCGGGCACCCATCCGCTTGACCAGCGGCACGATCGCGATCAGCTCCTCGGTCGCGCCCGAGTTCGACAGCGCGACGAACACGTCGTCGCCGGTGACCATGCCGAGATCGCCATGCTGCGCCTCGGCCGGATGCACGAAGAACGATGGCGTGCCGGTGGAGGCGAACGTGGCCGCGAGCTTGCGCGCGACATGGCCGGACTTGCCGATGCCGCTTACGATCACTCGCCCCTCGCAGGCGAGGATCAGCCCGCATGCGTCGACGAACGGCTGGCCGATGCGGTCGACCAGCGCCGCCACCGCCTGCGCCTCGATGCGCAGCACGTCGGCGGCCTGCCTCAGCCAGCGCGTGCGCCGGGCCGGACTGTCTACAATAGCTTCGTTCACGCGCCGCAGTATATCCAGGGAGGGTTCGCATGACCTAACGGGCTCCAGACGGGCCGCAACGGGGCGAGGGCAAGGCGCGGTTCTGAGTCGATACCGGTGGTATCGACTCAGGTTCGCAACGCCGCCATCGCCCCGTTTCGGCCCGCCCTTCGGGTCTTGCCAGACGGGGCCCTCGGGCGGCCGCCCGACCGGGCAGGTATCACCGATACCTGCCCGGTCGGACGACCACCCGATCATCCCCGTCTGGCAAGATCTGGAGCCCGTTAGGTCATGCGAACCCTTCCCGGTTGCGCGGGATCTTCCCGCCGGAACCCGCGCGCCCATCGCCCCGCCGATCACCTTGCTCACTGCTCTCGAACTGACGCTGGTTCTGTTGGCCGCCGCCGTGGCGATGGTCGTGTTCCTACGGCTGGTGAACCTGCCGCCGCTGGTCGCTTACCTGGCGGTGGGCGTGGCGCTGGGGCCGCATGCGGCCGGCCTTGCACGGGACGACGAGGTCGTGCACGGCCTGGGCGAGATCGGCGTGGTGTTCCTGATGTTCTCGCTGGGGCTGGAGTTCAGCCTGCAGAAGCTCGGGTCGATGCGGCGGATGGTGTTCGGTCTGGGCGGCGCCCAGGTCGTCACGACGATCCTGGCGGCCGTGCTGCTGTATCTGCTGCTGCCGCAGAACGCCGAGATCGCGATCATGGGCGCGCAGGTCGACTGGCGGGCGGCGCTGGCGATCGGCGGCGCGGCGGCGATGTCGTCCACTGCACTGGTGATCAAGCTGCTGGCGGAGAAGCGCGAGCTCGAGACCGAGCACGGCAAGCGGGTGTTCAGCGTGCTGCTGTTCCAGGATCTGGCGGTGATCCCGCTGCTGATCCTGGTGCCGGCGCTGGCCTCCGGCGGCGACTGGGTGATCGCGCTGGGCCTGGCGCTGCTGAAGGCCGCGGCACTGCTGGTGCTGCTGCTGCGCTTCGGTCCGCGGCTGATGCGCCGCTGGTTCAACCTGGTCGCGCGGCAGCGTTCGCACGAGCTGTTCACGTTGAACGTGCTGCTGGCCACCCTGCTGTTCGCCTGGCTGACCAAGCAGGCCGGGCTGTCGATGGAGCTGGGCGCATTCGTCGCCGGCATGCTAATCGCCGAGACCGAGTTCCGCTATCAGGTCGAGGAGGACATCAAGCCGTTTCGCGACGTGCTGCTGGGATTGTTCTTCGTCGCGATCGGCATGCAGCTCGACCTGCGCGTGGTGTTCGACGCATGGCCGCGGGTGCTGCTGTTCCTGGCGCTGCCGCTGCTGATCAAGTTCGCGCTGGTGGCGGCGCTGGCGCGCAGCTTCCGGGCAGCGGCCGGCACCGCGATCCGCACCGGCGTCTGGCTCGCGCAGGCAGGCGAGTTCGGCTTCGTGCTGCTGAACCAGGGCGGACAGCTCGGCGTCATTCCGGACGTCGTGCTGCAGCCCATCCTGGCGGCGATGCTGCTGTCGCTGATGGTGTCGCCGCTGCTGATCCAGCAGGCCGGGCGGCTGGCGCTGCGGCTGTCGGGGCAGGAGTGGCTGCAGCGCTCGCTGCAGTTGCAGACGATCGCCAGCCGCAGTCTGGCGCGCGACCGCCACGTGATCATCTGCGGCTTCGGCCGCTGCGGGCAGGGCATCGCCCACGTGCTGGAGACCGAGAAGGTGCCCTACATGGCGCTCGACCTGGACCCCGACCGGGTGCGGGCGGCGGCGGAATCCGGCGAATCGGTGGTATTCGGCGATTCGAGCCGGCGCGAGACGCTGCAGGCCGCCGGCCTGCACCGCGCCAGGGCGCTGGCGATCACGTTCGACGACACCCCCACGGCGCTGAAGATCCTGAGCCTGCTGCGTCAGCTCGCGCCGGAGCTGCCGGTGCTGGTGCGCACCTCGCACGAGGCCGACATCGAGCGGCTGCGCAATGCCGGCGCGGCCGAGGTGGTGCCGGAGATCGTCGAAGGCAGCCTGATGCTGGCCTCGCATGCGCTGGCGCTGGCCGGCGTGCCGATCCAGCAGGTGCAGCGGCGGCTGATGATGGTGCGCGAAAGCCGCTATGCGCTGCTGCAAGGATTCTTCCGCGGCGCCGACGACACTGCGGTCGACGAGATCGAGGACGCGCCGGTGCATCTGCGCGCGGTGCGGCTGCTGGCCAACGCTGCCGGGGTCGGCCACACGGTCGGCGAGATCGGCAGCCAGGGCGCGCGGATCACCGCGCTGGTCAGGCGCAGCGAGCGGCTGGTCGATCCGCCGGCGGACACCCTGCTGTCGGCCGGCGATACCGTTGTGCTTTCGGGAACGCTGGACCAAATCAGCGCCGCGGAGGCTAGAATCTCGGCGCGGAGCGCCCGGACGGCGCCGCCCGGCCTCCCTGGAGCCTGAGTCAAACAACAGAAGCAAAGAACGCAGCGCGGCCTCGAGAACCCCACAAATTGTCCCAGGACTTCGTCAGCATAGACAATCTGCGCTTCGGCTATGACAGCCGGCGCATGATCCTCACCGACATCACGATGCGCTTCCCGCGCGGCGCGGTGGTGGCCCTGATGGGCGGCTCCGGCTCGGGCAAGACCACGGTGCTGAAGCTGATCGGCGGGCAGTTGCGTCCGCAGGCGGGTCGCGTGATCTTCGACGGGCAGGACGTGCATGCGCTCGACCGTCCGGCGCTGTTCGCGCTGCGCCGGCGCATGGGCATGCTGTTCCAGTTCGGCGCGCTGTTCACCGACATGACGGTGTTCGACAACATCGCGTTCCCGCTGCGCGAGCATACGTCGCTGCCCGAGGAGATGATCCGCGACCTGGTGCTGATGAAGCTGCATGCGGTCGGCCTGCGCGGCGCGGCCTCGCTGGTGCCGTCGCAGATCTCCGGCGGCATGGCGCGGCGGGTGGCGCTGGCACGCGCGATCGCGCTCGATCCGCCGCTGCTGATGTACGACGAACCGTTCGCCGGGCTCGATCCGATCTCGCTGGGCACGGTCGCGCATCTGATCCGGCAGTTGAACGATGCGCTGGGCGCGACCACGATCCTGGTCACGCACGACGTGCGCGAATCGTTCGAGATCTGCGACCTCGCCTACGTGATGGGCGAGGGCAGGGTGCTGGCCGGCGGCACGCCGGACGAGCTGAACCGCTCGACCGATCCGCGGGTGCGCCAGTTCCTCGATGGCGAGCGCGACGGGCCGGTGGCTTTCCACTATCCGGCGGGCGCATCGCTGCGCGAAGACCTCGGGCTGGGTGAGGCGCACGCCGATCGGAGCGCGCGGTGAGCGCCGCGCCGCCCAAGGCCCGCGTGGGTCTGACCGAGCGCGTCGCCCGGCTCGGCGGCTGGGTCAACGGGCTGGTCGCGCAGTGCGGCTATGGCGCCCGCTTCTTCGTGCGGCTGCTGTGGCTGTCGCTGCTGGCGCTGCGCCGGCCGCGACTGATCACCGATCAGATCCACTTCATCGGCAACTACTCGCTGTCGATCATCGCGGTGTCGGGCCTGTTCGTCGGCTTCGTGCTGGGCCTGCAGGGTTTCTACATACTGCAGCGCTACGGCTCCGAGCAGGCGCTCGGCGTGATGGTGGCGCTGTCGCTGGTCCGCGAGCTGGGGCCGGTGGTCACCGCGCTGCTGTTCGCCGGCCGGGCCGGCACCTCGCTGACCGCCGAGATCGGGCTGATGAAGGCCGGCGAGCAGCTCGCGGCGATGGAGATGATGGCGGTCGATCCGCTGGCCCGGGTGCTGGCGCCGCGCTTCGCGGCGGCGGTATTCGCGATGCCGCTGCTGGCCGCGATCTTCTCGGCGGTGGGCATTTTCGGCGGCTATCTGGTGGGCGTGCAGATGATCGGCGTCGACGTGGGCGCGTTCTGGTCGCAGATGCAGAACGGCGTCGAGGTGTTCGCCGATGTCGGCAACGGGCTGCTGAAGAGCCTGGTATTCGGTTTCGTCTGCGCGTTCGTCGCGGTGTTCGTGGGCTACGAGTGCAAGCCCACGCCGGAAGGCGTGTCGCGCGCCACGACCACGACGGTGGTCGCCTCGTCGCTGGCCGTGCTGGCCTTCGATTTCGTGCTGACCGCGATAATGTTCAGCGTCTGACGGCGCGCCGTGGGCGTGCCGTCCAGTGGGAGTCCGTGATCCATGAACCGCAAGTCGATCGATCTGATGGTGGGGGTGTTCGTGCTGCTGGGGTTCGGCGCGCTGCTGTTCCTCGCGCTGAAGTCCGCCAACCTCGCCAGCTTCTCGTTCGGAGACACCTATGTCGTCCGTGCCAAGTTCGACAACATCGGCGGCCTGAAGGCCAGGGCGCCGGTCAAGAGCGCCGGCGTCGTCGTCGGCCGGGTCGCCGAGATCCGTTTCGACGACAAGAGCTATCAGGCCGAGGTGATGCTGGCGCTGGACAGCCGTTATGCGTTCCCCAAGGACACGTCGGCCAAGATCCTGACCTCGGGCCTGCTCGGCGAGCAGTACATCGGTCTGGAGCCGGGTGGCGACGACAAGAACCTCGCGGCCGGCGACGGCATCTCGATGACCCAGTCGGCGGTGGTGCTGGAGAACCTGATCGGCCAGTTCCTGTACGGCAAGGCCGCGGAAGGAGAGCGGAAATGATGCGCGCACGAACGTCGCGTGCGCTGGTGGCCGGTCTGCTGGCGCTGGGTCTGGCGCTGGGCGGCTGTGCCAGCGCGCCGCTCGGGTCGCCGCCGGCCGATGCCGCCACCCGCGCCAAGGATCCGCTGGAATCGATGAACCGGGCGGTGTTCGGCTTCAACGATGCGCTCGACCGCGCGGTCGTCAAGCCGGTGGCGCAGGCCTACACCGATCACGTGCACTCCGGTGTGCGCACGATGATCGGCAACGTGTTCGGCAACCTGGGCGACGCCTGGTCGGCGGTCAACCAGCTCCTGCAGGGCAAGCCGATGCTGGCGCTGAGCGACCTCGGCCGGGTGCTGATCAACACGACGATCGGCTTCGGTGGACTGGGAGACCCTGCCAGTGAAATGGGTATCGAGAAGCACCGCGAGGACTTCGGCCAGACGCTCGGCCGCTGGGGCGTCGGGCCGGGGCCGTACCTGGTGCTGCCGTTCCTCGGGCCGTCGACGATCCGCGATACCGCCGGCCTGCCGCTGGACTGGTATGGTGACGGGCTGCAATTGATCGACCGGTCGGGGCCGTACTGGACCGCCTACGGGCTGCGGGCGGTGCACATCCGGGCCGGGCTGCTGCCGGCCGAGAAGGTGCTGGACGGCGCGGCGCTCGACAAGTACAGCTTCATCCGCGACGGATATCTGCAGCGGCGCCGCAATCTGGTGTACGACGGCAACCCGCCGGACGACGACAAGTGACGGGATGGTCGCGCAGCCGGCCGTCTTTCGGCCGGGAGCGCGAGTTGCCACGATTGCAGGTGGCCCGATCCGCTGTTTCTGGGGGCGCCGGTAGTCGCCGCGACCGCTGGTGCGTTGATGACGAAGGGCGCCCGTTCCGGCGCACGCCCGAAAGGACCTGATCCGATGAAGATTCCGTTCGAACGTTTCCGACGAGACATGTTTGGCGCGCTGGCCGCCGCCGCACTGCTGCTGGTGGCGGGCCTGCCGCCGGCCGCCCAGGCGCAGGCGGTGGCGCCCGACGAGTTCATCAAGAAGGTCAGCACCGAGGTGCTCGACCAGATCCGTGCCGACAAGGAGATCCAGAGCGGCAATCCGCGGCGGATTTCCGAGTTCGTCGACAAGACGGTGATGCCGCAGATCAACTTCGAGCGGATGACCTCGCTGGCGGTCGGCCGTGCGTGGCGCGAGGCCACGCCCGATCAGCGCAGCAAGCTGATGGCCGAGTTCCGCACGCTGCTGCTGCGCACCTATTCGGGCGCGCTCGGCTCGGTGCGCGACGAGCAGATCCGGATGAAGCCGTTCCGCGGCAATGCCAACGAGTCCGACGTGATCGTGCGCAGCGAGGTCGTCGGCAGTCGCGGCGATCCGATCCAGCTCGACTATCGCGTCGAGAAGAACGGCAACGGCTGGAAGATCTACGATCTGAACGTGCTGGGCGTGTGGCTGGTCGAGACCTACCGCAACCAGTTCGGCCAGGAGATCAACGCCAAGGGGCTCGACGGTCTGATCCAGAGCCTGGCCGAGAAGAACAAGGCGTTCGACCAGGCGGCGAAGAAGAGTTGAGCGCCGCCGCCACGTCTTCCGTCTCGTCCGCCGCGCCGGTGAGGGTCACGTCGCCGGCGCGGCTGCGTGCCGACGATGCGGCCCCGTTCGTCGCGCAGGCCGCTGGCCGGCTGCCGGCCGGCGGGCGCGCCGATCTCGACCTGGCGCCGCTCGTCGAGTTCGACTCGTCGGCGCTGGCGGCGCTGCTGGCGCTGTTTCGCGATGCCGGCCGGCGCGGCGTGCTGCTGCGCTGTGTGAACACCCCGCCGAATTTGCGTAAACTCGCGGCTCTTTACGGTGTCGACGGGTTTCTGCCGGGCGTAGAGCAGCGCTGATCTTCTTCTAGAGCTGCCGCGGCGCGGCCGGCCGCCGCCCCACGAGACCTGGCTCGCCGGCCCCCATGTCCATCGCCATCGACATCCGTTCCGTCGTCAAGCGCTATCGCGCGTTCGAGGCGCTCAAGGGCGTTTCGCTGCAGATCCACGAAGGCGAGTTCTTCGGGCTGCTCGGGCCCAACGGGGCCGGCAAGACCACCCTGATCTCGATCGTCGCGGGCCTGGCGCGCGCCACCTCCGGCTCGGTCAGCATCCTCGGCCATGACGTCGTCTCCGACTACCGGCAGGCCCGCCGCGCGCTGGGCGTCGTGCCCCAGGAGCTGGTGTTCGATCCGTTCTTCTCGGTGCGCGAGACGCTGCGGCTGACCTCCGGCTACTACGGCGTGCGCTCCAACGACGCCTGGATCGACGAGATCCTCGAGAACCTGGATCTGACCGACAAGGCCGACGCGAACATGCGCGCGCTGTCGGGCGGCATGAAGCGCCGGGTGCTGGTCGCGCAGGCGCTGGTTCACCGGCCGCCGGTCATCGTGCTGGACGAACCCACGGCCGGCGTCGACGTCGAGCTGCGCCAGACCCTGTGGCGGTTCGTGCGGCGCCTGAACCGCGACGGCCACACGATCGTGCTGACCACCCACTACCTCGAGGAAGCGCAGGAGCTGTGCGGCCGCATCGCGATGCTGAAGAACGGCCAGGTGGTCGCGCTCGACGAGACCCGCAACCTGATCAGACGGTTCGCCGGCGGGCGGCTGTTCCTGCGGCTGGTCGGCGGCGAGCTGCCGGCGGCGCTGCGGCCGCTGCTGATCGCAGATGGAGAGCCGCGCGAAACGTCGCTGCCGGCGGACGCCGGCCGCGCTGGCGGAAAGGCCGACGGGAATGACGGCCCTCCAGCCGCGCCGGGCACCGAGCCTATGCAGCCGGGCGACGGCCGGCTCGTGCTGCGGGTCGACGACTATCGGGACGTCGAACGGATGCTCGCCGCGATCCGCACGAGCGGCACCGGCATCGAGGAGATGGAGCTGCTGCACACCGACCTGGAGGACGTGTTCGTCCGCGTGATGCAGGAGGCGCGGTGATGCGCGGCTTCCGTACGCTGCTGTACAAGGAGCTGCTGCGCTTCTCGAAGGTGGCGGTGCAGACGATCGCCGCACCGGTGCTGACCGCGGTGCTGTACCTGCTGATCTTCTCGCAGGCGCTCGACAGCCGCGTCACCGTGTTCGACCGGGTGCCGTACCTGTCGTTCCTGATCCCGGGCCTGGTGATGATGTCGGTGCTGCAGAACGCGTTCGCGAACTCGTCGTCGTCGCTGATCCAGAGCAAGGTGACCGGCAACATCGTGTTCGTGCTGCTGCCGCCGCTGTCGCACTGGGAGTTCTTCGGCGCCTATGTGATCGCCGCGATGGTGCGCGGCATGGCGGTCGGTCTCGGCGTGTTCGTCGTGACCGGCTGGTTCGCCCACCTGAGCTTCGCGCATCCGCTGTGGATCCTGATGTTCGCGCTTCTGGGCAGTGCCATTCTCGGTACAATGGGGCTGATCGCCGGCATCTGGGCCGAGAAGTTCGACCAGATCGCCGCGTTCCAGAACTTCGTGATCATGCCGGCCACGTTTCTCGCCGGCGTGTTCTATTCGGTCCGCTCGCTGCCGCCGTTCTGGCAGAACGTTTCGCACCTGAACCCGTTTTTCTACATGGTCGACGGTTTTCGTTACGGATTTTTCGGTGTTTCCGACGTGTCGCCGGAGATCAGTCTCGCGGTGGTCGGGGCCACGCTGGTGGTCGTGGCGGCCGTCTCGGTGGGGCTGCTGGCCCGCGGCTACAACCTGCGACATTGACGCCGGCACGCCGACGGCGGCGCGGGCGCCTGGCCCCCGCGGGCGCGCTGCTCCCGCTGCTGCCTGCCTACCGCCCTGCCTCCTGATAGCCCGCCCCCATCCCCGGATTGCCATTTTTTCGCGAGCACCGCCGCATCGAACCGAGTGAAGCTGTCGACCGTCGCCGTCCGGCGGCCGATCGACCCGAGACCCATTCGAAAGAATCCGCACCATGCTGACCTCAGACACCCTGCGCGGCTACATCGCCGCCGGTCTTCCCTGTGACCACCTCGAAGTGCACGGTGACGACGGCACCCACTTCGAGGCGATCGTCGTGTCCCGCGCGTTCGAGGGCAAACGGCTGATCCAGCGTCACCAGCTCGTCTATGCCGCGCTCGGCGAACGGATGCGCGCCGAGATCCATGCGCTGTCGATGAAGACGCTGACTCCCGAGGAGTTCGCCCAGCGCACCGGCGCCGCGCCCGGCTCCGGTCCGGCCGCCTGACCGGAGCGCGCGATGGACAAACTGCTGATCACCGGCGGCAGCCGGCTCAAGGGCGAGGTGGCGGTATCGGGCGCGAAGAACGCCGCGCTGCCGATCCTGTGCGCGGCGCTGCTGACCGCCGAGCCGGTGGAGCTCGACAACGTGCCGCAGTTGCAGGATGTCGGCACCACCTTGCGGCTGCTGCGCCAGCTCGGCGTTGCCGCCGAGCGCGACGGCCCGCGGGTGACGCTGGATGCCGCGCAGGTGTCGTCGTTGGAGGCCCCGTACGAGCTGGTCAAGACGATGCGCGCATCGATCCTGGTGCTCGGGCCGCTGCTCGCGCGCTTCGGCCAGGCGCGGGTGTCGCTGCCCGGGGGCTGCGCGATCGGTCAGCGGCCGGTCGACCAGCAC
>DAISWF010000040.1:0-26946 GCA_036826495.1 Burkholderiaceae bacterium | reverse complement strand
GCGACATCTTCTCGATCATCGCCGGCCGGATGATGCCGGCGTTGTTGACCAGCCCCTGAACCGGTCCGAGCTGCTCGCGGCAGGCTTGCGTTGCCGCCTCGGCAGTGGCCGGGTCGGCGACGCTGCCGGTCACCGCAATGAAGCGATCGGCGCCGAACTCGGCGCGGGCCCGGGCAAGTGCCTCGCCATTGATGTCGACGCCGACGACCGACGCCCCCTGCGCCAGCGCCAGCCGGCAGACCTCGCGGCCGATGCCCTGCGCGGCGCCGGTGACGATGATATTGCGTGCCTCGAGCGGCTGCGATTCTTTCATGCGGCTCCCGTATCTCTCTCGTGCATGTGGATCAGACGGTTGCGGCGCTGCCGAGCAGCAGCGTCGCCTGGCTCGACAGCTCGCCGCCGTTGCCATGTGCCAGCGCCACGTCGGCGCCGGCGATCTGCCGGCCCGGCGCGCGCCCCATCAACTGGCGGCTCGCCTCGACGATGGTGAAGAGGCCATACATGCCGGGATGGACGCACGACAGGCCGCCGCCGTTCGTGTTGACCGGCAGCCGGCCGCCCGGCGCGATCGCGCCGTTCTCGACGAAGGCCGCGCCCTCGCCCTTCGCGCAGAAGCCCAGATCTTCGAGGAACAGCAGCGTGTTGATCGTGAACGCGTCGTAGAGCTCGGCGACGTCGACGTCGCGAGCGGTCAGGCCGGCCTGTGCGAACGCCCGCCGGCCCGACGACACCGCGGCGGTGCGGGTCAGGTCCGGCATGGCGGTGATGTCGCGATGCTCGGTCGCGGCGGCGCCGCCCAGCAGATACGCCGGCCGGGCGGCGAGATCGCGCGCCCGCTCGGCACGCACCATCACGACGGCGGCGGCGCCATCGGTCACCAGGCAGCAGTCGCGCACGCCGAGCGGATCGGACACCATCCGGGCCGCCAGGTACTCGGCCATGCCGAGCGGTTCGCGGACGAATGCCTCCGGATTCAGCGCCGCCCACTGGCGTGCGGCGATCGCCACCGCGCCGAGCTGCTCGCGCTTCAGGCCGAACCGATGTCGATAGCGCGAGGCGGCCAGGGCATAGGCGCCGACGGGACGCGCCAGCCCGTACGGTGCTTCCAGCACCGGCGGCCGCATCCCGCTGACCAGCGCCCCCGCGGCGGTGCGCTGGTTGCTGCCGTAGGTGATCAGTGCGACATCGCACAGCCCGGCGTCCAATGCCAGCGCGGCCCAGATCGCGTGGGTCAGCGACGACGACCCGCCGGTGCGGTTGTTGTCGGTCAGGCGCGGCGTGATGCCGAGATACTGCGCCAGCGTCAGGCCCGACAGTGCGTCGTCCGGCGTGCCGACGAAGAGCGCATCGACGTCGCCAGGCGTCAGACCGACGTCGGCCAGCGCCCGCAGACTGGCCGACACCGCGAGATCCATCGAGTTCCAGCCGGGCGCCTCGCCGATGCCGAAGGTCTCGGCGGCGACGATCGCGCTGCGGCCACGCGGGAATGCTTCAGCCACCGATGCTCTCCCCGCCTTCTGCGACGTCGAACACGACGATCGGGGAGCCGTTCTCTTGAGCGATTCTGGCCCGGACCTGCATGCCGATCGCGACCCGCTCGGGTGCCACGCCTTCGACCCGGCTCATCATCCGCGGCCCCTCCAGCAGATCGATCAACGCGACGTTGACCGATTGCGCCGGCGGCCGCGGCCGCGTGACGGTGGTGGCGTAGACGACGCCCCGGCCGCTGGCATCGACCCAGTCGTAGCCGGTGTCGCCGGTGACCGGCTCGGCCACCCGCGGCGGAAAGAAGCACCGGCCCGACTTGCGGGCGCGCTGGATCATCAGACGACCCTCGGCCAGGAATGCCAGAAAGGCCTGTTCGGGTGCGGTCGGCAGTGGCATGGAGTGTCGGCGCCAGGTGTCAGATCGCGCCGCTGCGGCGCAGCCGTGCGATCGCGTCATCGTCCAGGCCGAGGCGGTGGCGCAACACGTCGCGGGTGTGCTCGCCGAGCCCCGGCGCGGCGTGCCAGTATCGGATCGGCGATTCGGACAGCCTGATCGGATTGGCGACATTGGGAACATCGGCGGTGCCGGTGTGAGGCAGCGTGATCTTCATCGCGCGATGGCGCACCTGCGGATGCTCGAAGGTCTGGCGCAGGTCGAGGATCGGGCCGGCCGGGACGCCGGCCCGTTCCAGGCGGGCATGCCAGTGCTGTGCGCTGCGTGAACGCAGCGTCTTCTCGATCAGCGGCAGCAATACGGCGCGATGCCGGTTGCGTCCGTCGGGCGTGCAGAAGCGCGGGTCGTCGGCCAGGCCCGGCAGCTCGAGCGCATCGCAGAAGTCGCGGAACTGCGAGTCGTTGCCCATCGCGACGATCAGGTCCGCATCGCTGCAGCGGAACACCTGATACGGCACCAGATTCGAATGGCTGTTGCCCTGACGCTGCGGCACCTTGCCGCTGAGGAACAGGTTCAGCGCCTGGTAGGAGCTGATACCGACGATGCAATCGAACAGCGAGATGTCGATGTACTGACCGACGCCGCTCAGATGACGCCGCTCCAGCGCCGCCAGGATCGCCGTCGTCGCATACATGCCGGTGAACAGGTCGACGACCGCCAGGCCGCTCTTGATCGGCGCGCCGTCCGGCTCGCCGGTGATGCTCATCAACCCGCCCATGCCCTGGAAGATGAAGTCATAGCCGGGCAGGTGCGCGCATGGACCGTCCTGTCCGAAACCGCTGATCGAGCAATAGATCAGCCGGGGATTGAGCGCGCGCAGGTCTTCATAAGCCAGGCCGAAACGCGCCAGCGTACCGACCTTGTAGTTCTCCAGCAGCACGTCCGACTCGCGGGCGAGCGCGCGGATCAGCGCCTGGCCGTCCGGATGCGCCAGATCGACCGTCACCGATCGCTTGCCGCGATTGGTGCTGAGGTAGTACGACGAGGTACGGGTCTCACGGCCGGCCGCGTCCCTGACGAACGGCGGGCCCCACGCACGAGTGTCGTCGCCGCTGCCGGGGCGTTCGATCTTGATGACGTCCGCGCCCAGATCGGCGAGGTTCTGCGACGCCCACGGGCCTGCCAGCACCCGTGACAGGTCCAGTACGCGCAGGTGACCGAGCGCGGTGGCGGTCAACGGGCGGCTCCGGTTGTTCGGGAGGCGTGATGTGCTGCGAGGTGCGCGGCGGTTGGAATCTGCATGGCCGGGCCATGCTAGGCAAGCCCGTACCGCCGGCAAAGCGAATGTTCGTCATGCATCCATGGCGGATCGGAATGGATGCGGAGGCCGATGACCGATCGGTGAGATCGGCCCGTGGTGCAAGTCGAGAATCAACAGCGCCCGCTCGGTAGCTGGGCGGCGGCTGACGACAGGTGATACACGTCGGTCATGCGGTGGCTCAATGCAGGGCGAGTCGGTCTCGCAGCGAAGCCGCCTCGTTCCTTACCCGGTCGGCATCGCCGATCAATCGCGCGGCCTTCCCGCCGATCGCGAAGCCGTCGGGCAAGGTAGAGGTGGTTCTTCCGTCTCGAAGTACATCCATAGCGTCGGATGCCGAAATCCCCCGGGGAGCGCAAGCCCGGCATTTCTCGCATCCGCCCCAAGACTGGGCGAACTCAGGGAGGCGGGGTGACCCGCACGACCTGGCGGACGACCTTACCCCATAGGTGATGGTAGGCGGCGCGGACCGAAGCGGCCCCCGTGGTGATCGTGAATCCCACTTGGCTGGAGCTACGGGAAGAACTGAAACCCTGCAGGTTCTTCTGGCTTCCTCTGGCGGAAAGTGAGATCTATTTCCTTTGAAAGGTCAGAAACTCCTCATATTTTCCCCGCGGAGTATCCGGAGGGAAAATTGGGGAACTCCTCTCTAAGCAATAGGTCTCATGCGTCACTGATCGTCTGCATTTCGCTGCTGTCCGGCTGCGCCACGACCGGCAGCCCGTTGTCACCCGGCAATGAATCCACGATCGGCTCACTGGGCACTGCGATCTCTCGCGCGTTCTCAAACCCTGTGTCGGAGTTCAAGCAGGCAATCGATCAGAAGCGATATCTCCAGGCCGCCGACTACTACATGGCCAACGAACAGAAGTTCCGGCCAGCAACAAGGGAGATCGCCGATGCGGAATCGCTTCTCACGACCCGCCTCAACTATTCGTTCGAAACAGACTTGGCGAGCGCCAGAATAGCCATCGACGAATTGGGTCGAGAGCAGTTGCTCAGAAACGACTCATGGCGCTCAGTCTCCATCGCTCGCCAGAACGCGCAACGAGCGCAAGCGAAGTACGACGAGATCGTCTATCTTCGAGAACCCTCGCGGCGCAGCCTGTCGTACGCGGCTCTGCAACGATCCCTTGACTCGCTCGACGCTCGGCTGATGGAATCGAGCTGGGACGCGTTCATGAAAGCAGGCGCGCAGCCAGGCTTCTTTAACGAATATCCACTGAGAACGAACGCGAGCAACCTCTTCTCTAAGCACGAAGCACGAGCCGTAAGTTGGATCACCAAGCTTGATCCCGATGAACTGCGGCGGGTGTCGAATCAGTTCGAAAACGACATGCCGGCGGCCGTGCGCGCAGCTCTTCAACGAAGGCAGGTGTTCGATGCCCTGACCGACTCGAGTGGCGCACCACGTCCATTCTGGGACATCTACAAGGACCTTCCAGCGTCATTTCATGACGGGTCCATCGACGGCGTCATGCATATCTCGATGCTGATATTGAGCGAAAACTCCCAGGCGAGCCCTTTCAAGGTCACCTTGCCCGGTGCTTCGGAAAGCGCTGGAATGAGCTTGGAGGCTATGCACAAGCTACCGGCCGGCGCCATCGTGATCGCAATTCAACGCAACGCGGATTTGTTCCGCAAGATCGAGAACAAGCAGCGCATGCAGGGCCAATACGTCAGCGGCGAGCGTCATCTGCCGAATCCAGCCTTCGCAGTCGCTCAGTCCAACGTGATCCGTGCACAGTCGGAACTCAACAGCACGCAGTTCCGCAATGCACTACAGCGGCCGCAAGGATTAATCGGGGCGATCGTCCAGGGCATGTCAGAAGGCGTTTCCGCGGCGAATCTCACTCGAGCACAGCAGGCGCTTGCAGAGACGCCGACGACGATACCTCAGAAGGTACTGGCAAACTACGAGTATGACGTCACGACTGTCGCGGTGAAAAAACAAGCGACGTACGACGTCCTGTTCGTCGATCGTTCAACTGGACGATACAAGAAGGCCCCTCTGCTGCTCGAAGCGGATCAGAGATTTGTGATCGCCTACGGCTTGCGGAACGATGACACGCGGTACGTCAGCTATGCTACGGAGAACGACCTCGAACAGTGGGAACGGCAAGCGCTGTCGATGGACCGAAAGCGGCTGATGAGCCTGCTCGATGATGCGGCGAGGGTATCAGATAACGCCATCGCGTCCGTGGAAGCTGAGTTTGCCCCCCGGATCCCAGCTCAGTCGGTTGCCTCCGTCAAGTCAGTGCCGGAAGCGGTCACCCGACGAGATTCGAGATTCGCGAGCGTAGTTGTCATAAAAACACCCGCAGGAATTCTGGGGTCAGGGTTCTATGTGGATGACTATCTGGTCGTGACGAATCACCACGTGATCGAGGGCTCGCGACTGGTGGAGTTCAAGACCTTTGACGGTCGCGATGGCATTGGCCAGGTGGTGAAATCCGATATGGGAAGCGACCTGGCGCTCGTCCGAGTGACGCAAAAGGGACAGCCTGCGGAGATCTCGGATGCCAACCTGTCTCCCGGTGACACGGTGGATGCGATCGGACATCCTCGCGGGCTGGAGTTCAGCCTGACTCGCGGCGTGGTAAGCGCCGTTCGCAAGATGCGCAACTTCGTCAGCAACGCTCCAGGCGAAGTCTGGGTGATTCAGACCGACACACCGATCAATCCAGGCAATTCGGGCGGCCCGCTGTTCAAGGGCTCCACCGTCGTCGGAGTGAATACCCAGAAGCTCAGTCGAGGCGCGGAGGGGCTTGGATTTGCGGTGTTCGCTTCTGACCTGCAGAAGTTCTTGCGACAGCCCTGACCGCAACGAGGATCGGGGTCGTGCATTGCGCGCACCACACTGCCTTCGGAGAGGGACGGGTTACGCGTTCAGCGGCAGCGGGTTCAATCGATGCGGCGAAACGCGCCGTCGATACGTCGACGCTACTCCGGCACAATCCCCGCCCCCCGCGCAACCCCCGCCCATCGCTCCACCTCCGCCCGCATGTAACTCTCCACCTGCGCCGGCGTAGAGGTCTGAAGCTGTACCCCCTGCGCGGCATGCCTGCGCTGCAGCTCAGGATCGGCGGCCGCGGCATTCACGGCGCGGTTCAGTATCTCGACGACGGCGGGCGGCGTGCCGGCCGGCGCGAGGACGCATTGCTAGGTGGCCATCGGCTGGATGGCGAGCCCGGATTCCTTTGCCGTCGGCAGGCTCGGCATCAGCGGCGACCGCTCCGCGCCGGTCACGGCGAGCGCGGTCACGCGCCGGTTCTTCACGTACGGCCAGGCGGTGCTCACCGCGTCCAGCATGAAGTGGATCTGCCCGCCCAACAGATCGGCCATCGCCGGCGCGGTGCCTTTGTACGGCACGTGCACGGCCGATGCGCCCAGCGCCTGCAGCAGGACCTCCGCGCCGAGGTGGGTGATATTGCCGGTGCCGCCGGACCCGTAGGTCAGTTTGCCGGGGTTCGCCTTCAGATGCCGGGCGAACTCGGCAAAGCTGGTCACCGGCAGCGCGGGGCCGGCGAGCAGCACCACGTTGATCGTCGCCGGCATCGCCACCGGGGCGAAGCTGCGCAGCGGGTCGTAGTTCAGCTTCCTGAACAGCGCCGGAACGATCGTTATGCCGGAGGTCTGGTAGAGCAGCGTGTAGCCGTCCGGTTCGGCGCGTGCGACGAACTCGGTGCCGATGTTGCCGCTCGCACCCACGCGGCTTTCGACGAACATCTGCTGGCCCAATGTCTGGCTTGCATGCGCAGCAATCGCGCGGGCCATCAGGTCGGTCGGCCCGCCGGCGGCGTGCGGCATCACCAGCTTGACCGGTCGCGCCGGGAACGCGGGCTGTGCGGCCACCCACGACGGCGTGAGCGCCGCCAGGGAGCCCAGCATTCCCATCGATTTGAGAGCCCGCCGTCGGTTCGTTCGCATCACTCCTCCGTTTCGTGTGTCTGTAGCCCGTGCGCAGGGCCGAAGGTCCGGCCTGAGGCAGCAGGAAGGTTCCTCCGGCCCGAAGCAGCGTTCGCCGGCGGATCGACCGCCCGCCCGGCCGGCGGATGCCATAATCGGCGCCACAGGAAAACCCCATGGAGCTTCGTCAACTTCGGCACGCGCTGGTACTCGCCGAGACGCTGAACTTCACTCGCGCCGCGGAACGTCTGCACATGGCGCAGCCGCCGCTTTCCACTTCGATCCGGAAGCTGGAAGAGGAGCTGGGTGTCGTGTTGTTCGAGCGGCTGACGACCGGGCTGAAGACCACGCCGGCCGGGGAGGCGGTGCTGCGGCAGGCGCGTCGTGTGCTGTTCTTCGTCGACGAGGTGCGGCGGGCGGCTCGCGAAGGGGATTCCGGCGAGCACGGCGTGCTGCGGGTCGGCTTCACCGGTTCGTCGACCTACGTGCTGATGCCGCGGCTGATCCGGGCGTTCCGGGCGGCCTATCCGCGCGTGGAGCTGCAGATCGACGAGGCCACGACGTCGGAGCTGCTGAGGCGGCTGGAGGCGCAGACGCTCGACGTGGCGCTGGTGGCCTATCCGGTGCTGGAGACCACCACCGCGAGCGTCACGCCGCTGCAGGAGGGCCGGATGATGCTGGCAGTCGGCGCCGATTCGGCGCTCGGCAAACGCGGCGAGATATCGCTCGCCGAGCTGGCGGACGAGCCGTTCATCATTCATTCGCGCACGATGGCGCCCAACATGCATGCGCTGACGTTGAGCGCGTTCCATGCCGCCGGCGTGCAGCCGCGCGTGGTGCAGGAGGCGACCCAGGTGCAGACGATTCTCCGACTGGTGGAGAGCGGACTGGGCGTGGGGCTGGTGGCGGACTTCGTCGCGCGGTACGTCGGCGAAGGCGTGCGTCTGCTGCGGGTGGCCGACGTGCCGGACCATCTGCGCATGGGGCTGGCGCTCGCGGTGCTGCCGGATGCGACGACAGCGACGGCGCGCAACTTCTGCGCGCTGGCTTACAGCCTCTTCCCGCTGGCCAGGCCGGCACCGTCTTCCGAGGAAGGATCCGACGGATGACCCGGCAGGCTCCGCACGGAGCCCTCGGGCAGCCGCCTGGCAGCCCCGGCAAACGCGGATGCTCGAGGCGTTCAATGCGTTCAAGGGGCCGATGACGGGAAGGAGGTGATGTCGGCCGCGAGCAGGGAATCGATCTCGCTCGGGCTGTAGCCTGCTTCCGCGAGAATCTCGCGTCCGTCCGCACCGGCGCGCGGTGCCTGCCGGCGCACGCGCGGCTGCGAGCGGGACCAGGTCGACGGAATGCCGATCGATCGCATCCGTCCCTCGGTCGGATGCTCGATCTCTTCGAGGAAGCCGACCGCCTGCAGATGCGGGTCGGCGATCAGCGAGTCGATGTCGTTCATCGGCGTCACCGGGATATCGGCCGCCTCCAGCAGCTCCAGCCACTGTGCCGTCGTGCGGGTCGTCATGATCTCCGCCAGCATCTGGTACAGCTCGTGGATGTGTTCGGTGCGCCGGTCGATCGACGCGAAGCGCGGGTCGCTGTCGAAGAGGTCGCCGCGGCCGGCGAGCCGGAAGAAGTCGCGCCAGTGGCGGTCGTTGTAGGGCAGCACGCACAGGTAGCCGTCCTGGGTCGCATAGGGGCGGCGGTGCGGGTTCAGCACGCGGGCGTAGCCGGCGGGCCCGATCGGCGGTTCGTAGCTCTGCCCGCACAGGTGATCGGCCAGGATGAACTGCGCCATCGTCTCGAACATCGGCACCTCGATGGCCTGGCCTTCGCCGGTGCGTTCGCGCCAGTACAGCGCCGACGTCACCGCATTGACGGCAGCCAGGCCGACGATGCGGTCGGCCAGCGGGCTGGGTGCATAGCGCGGCTCGCCGCCTGCGGCCTCCGACAGCGCGGGGATGCCGACCGCTCCCTGGATCAGGTCGTCATAGGCGGGCTTGGCAGCATAGGGGCCGCGCTGGCCGTAGCCGAAGGCGCCGACGTAGATGATCTTCGGATTGACCGCCGCGACCTGCTCGTACGACAGTCCCAGCCGCGCCATCGCCTGCGGCCGCACGTTGTAGATCAGCACGTCCGCGCCGGCGGCCAGGCGCAGCAGCGCTTCGCGTCCCGCCGGCTGCTTCAAGTCCAGCACGATGCTGCGCTTGCTGCGGTTGGCGTGCAGGAAGATCGCGGCCATGCCGGCATTGCGGCGCGGCCCCACGCCGCGCACGCCGTCGCCGCCGCCGGGCGGTTCCACCTTGATCACGTCGGCGCCGAAGTCGCCGAGGATCTGCGTGGCGAAGGGGCCCATCAGGACCGTCGTGAGGTCGATCACGCGTACGCCGGACAGCGGGCCGGCATTGCGGTCGCCGGGGCACGCGAAGTCGGGAGCCGCCCGGGCACCATCGCGGTTGCCGCTGGCCGGGCCGTCCGCAGCCGGCTGCACATGCCGGAGATCCTCTGCGTCGTTCATCGGGGTTCCTTCGCGTTCGACAACAGTTGCTCGCGGCCGGCCAGGCGCTCGCCGGTCAGCCATCCCTTCGATGCGCTGGCGCCCGAAGGGGCGGCCGGCGCGGTCGGCATCGCAGCCATCAGACCCGGGCCGATGCCGGCGAACTCGACGATCTTCAATCCGGCGAGCGGCCCCATGTTCAGTCTTCCTGGTTCGATTCGGTGTGCGCCGCAGGCACCAGCGCAGCGCGGATGAATGCCGGAAACGATTCGCCGCTTCGCAACAGCGCCGAGCCGATGCGCATGGCGCAGTCGCGTTCGGTCCCCGCCGTCGCGCGCCATTCGTGCAGGCGGGTGGTGAAGACGCCCAGCACGTGTTCCTCGGTGATGCCGATCGCGCCGAAGACCGCGTGGGCGAGCATCGCGACCCGCAGCGCGGCCTCGCTCGCCCGCAGCTTGGCGGTGGCGGCCAGCAGCGGATCGGGCTGCATCGAGCGCTGCGGACCCGACTGCGGGTCGGGCAGCGAACGGGGCTGCGAACCAGGTTCCCGGCCGGGCGAACCACAGCCGATGCGGGCGGCGAGCACCGCGGAACCGGCCTGCTCGGCCAGCACCGCCAGATCCTGCTGGACGGCCTGGAACTGCCCGATCGCGCGGCCGAACTGACGGCGGTCGTTGGCGTAGGCGACGCTCAGCGCCAGCACCCGCTCCATCGCGCCGGACATCGCGGCCGCGTGGATGGCGTTGTTCCACGTTTCGGCGTCGGCGACGGCGTGAACATCGGCACCCGTGACGGCATCGGCACCGGCACTCGCGCCTGAGCCCGCCCCCGCCCCCGCCCTCGCGGCTGCGCCCGCGACTGCGGCTACGGCACCGGCTGCGGCTGCGGCTGCGGCTGCGCGATCCCAGCAGAACACCGCATCGCGCGGCGATTGCCAGCTCAGCGTCGCCGACGCATGAGGCCGATACGTTCCAGGTTGGATGTCCGCTTTCGCGCAGGGCATCAGCAGCCAGGCGTCCCGATGCTGGACCAGCACGTGCCCCGCCAGGCGCGCACCCGGCACCTCGCGGCAGACCACCGCTCCTTCGCCCGACCGATGATCGTGCTCGGCTGCCCGCGCCAGTGCGATGCAGCCATCGTCGGGCTGCCAGCCAGCGGCCCGCAGCAACGCGCGCGCCACCATCGTTTCGCCGAACGGATGATTGAGGCCGAACCGGCCGGCCGCCGCGAGCAGCGGGCAGGCCTGCTGCAAGGTCAGGCCGGCGCCTCCGAGCTCGGCCGGCACCAGTGCGTCGGTGAAGCCGAGCGCGTCGACCTCGCGCCACAGGCCGGCAGCGGCCGCATCATCGCCGGCCTCGATCGCGCGGATGCGCGGGTCGGTGCACAGCTCCGCCAGCGCGCGCTCGAACGACTCGGCGACGGGATCGGGTGAGGAATCATGCATGGCAACGGCGCTCATCGCAGTCCCAACCCGCGGGCGATGATTCCCCGCATGATCTGGCGGGTGCCGCCGCGCAGCGAGAAGGTGGGGCAGATCCGGGTGACATAGGACAGGCTGCGCAGCAGCTCGGCGGGCAGCGCCGCGTCGGGTGTCGCATCGAGCGCCTCGCGGACCCATTCGGGCACCGACTGCTCGAACTCGGTGCCGAGATCCTTCACGAAGGCCGCCTCCAGATCGGTCCGCTCGCCGCGATCGAGTTTCGCCGCGACCGCCAGCGACATCGTGCGCAGCACCGCCAGCCGGCCGGCGATGCGCCCGGCGGTCAGGCGTACCGCCTCGCCATCGCAGGCCGATGCGCGCATCGCAGCCAACCAGGTGTCGGCCAGCACGATGCTCGAGTACAACCGCTCGGGCCCGCTGCGTTCGAACGCGAGCTCGGCGGTCACCTGCTGCCAGCCCGAGCCCTCCTCGCCGACCAGCGCATCGCCCGGCAGCTCGACGTCCTCGAACAGCACTTCGTTGAAGTGCGTGTCGCCGGCGATGTCGCGCAGCGGCCGCACGCTGATGCCCGGCGACTTCATGTCGATCAGCATCTGCGACAGCCCCTTGTGCCGGTCTTCGCTGCTGCCGGACGTGCGCACCAGCGCGCACATGAAGTCGGCGCGGTGCGCGTTGGTCGTCCAGATCTTGCGGCCGTTCAGCCGCCAGCCATCTCCCGAGCGAACGGCGCGCGTGCGCACGCTGGCCAGGTCCGAACCGGTGTCCGGCTCGCTCATGCCGATGCAGAAGACGATGTCGGCGCCGATGATCTTCGGCAGGAAGAAGCGCCGCTGCGCTTCGGTGCCGAAACGCAGGATCACCTGCGAGGTCTGGCGATCGGCGATCCAGTGGGCCGCCACCGGCGCACCGGCGGCGAGCAGCTCCTCGCTCAGCACGAAGCGGGCGAAGCTGCTGCGTCCGCCGCCGCCATACTGCGGCGGCAAGGTCAGGCCGATCCAGCCCTGGCGGGCCAGCGCCCGGCTGAACGCGAGATCGAAGCCGAGCCACGAACGCGAGCGCACGTCGGCCGGCACGTCGCGCAGCGCTTCGGCGAGGAATGCCCGGATCTTCGGACGCAGTGCCTCGTCCTCGGGCGGCACCACCGCCAGCGGCAGGGAAGCGAGTGCGGAGTTCACGCGCAGTTCACTCGATCGGAATGTTGGCGGTCCGCACGACCCGGCGCGTCGTCTCGATCTCCGACAACTGGAACCGCGCCAGGTCCTGCGCGCTGCCGGTGAAGACGCTGCCGCCCATGCCGTTGATGAAGGCCGTGCCTTCCGCACCGTTCAGCGTCGCGCGCACGATGTCGCCGACGCGCTGCGCGATGTCCGCCGGGACATTGGCCGGGAAGAACACCGCCGTCCAGGCGAACGCCTCGAACCCGGGATTGCCGAGCTCGGCGGCCGTCGGCACGTCGGGAAGATCACGATGGCGCTGTGCGCTGGCCACCGCCAGCGCACGCAGCTTGCCGCCGCGGATCAGCGGCAGCACCGAGCTGACCTCGGCGATCGAGTAGTCGCACACGCCGGCCGCCAGGTCGCTGACCGCGGGGCCCGTGCCTTTGTACGTGACGGGCGTGCCCCTGATCCCGTTGCGCTCGTGGAAGAGCTCCATCGCCACCTGGTAGCTGGGCGTGCCGCTGGCGAAGTTCAGCTTGCCCGGCGCCGCCTTCATCGCCGCCACGAGCTGCGCCAGGTTCTGGTAGGGCGCCGCGGCCGGCACGACGATCAGCATCGGGAAGCCCCCGATGTACGCAACCGCCATGAAGTCCTTGACCGGGTCATAAGGGAGCTGCCGGAACACCGCGGCATTCGTCACCATCGGCGTGTTGCTGGCGACGAACATCGTGTAGCCATCCGGCGCCGCCTCCGCCACCGCCTTGGCGGCGATGAAGCTGTTGCCGCCCGTCTTGTTCTCGACGACGAAGGGCTGGCCGAGCTGCTGGGCGAGGTGCTTGGCCAGAAAGCGCGCCGTCGTGTCGGCGCCGCTGCCGGGCGGCAGCGACACGATGACCTTCACCGGCTTCTCCGGGTAGCCGGCCGCCATCGCCTGCAGAGGCGCAAGCGAGGCCCCCGCCGCCAGCAGCAGCAGGCCAAAGAGAGCTCGTCGGTACATGTTCTTCTCCTGTAGTAGTTCTGGTGGTGATTCACTTCCGCCTGGAAGCGGGAGCTTCCTCGCCACAATATGGGGGGCGCCTTCGGCGCAAACGGGCTTGCCTGACGGGCCAGGTTTGCGCTTTGACCCCGTGGTCACTTCGACCGTCGTTGCAGGAAGCCGGCCAGCGCGGCCTCGTGGTCCGCCGTGTGATGCGCGAGCGCCTGGAAGCCGGCGGACATCTCCAGCAACGTGTCCAGCCGCGTGTGCTGGCCTTCGCGGATCAGCCGCTTCGTCATCCGCAGCGCATGCGGCGGGTTCGCGGCGATCCGCTGCGCCAGATGCAGCGCGGCATCCAGCAGATCCGCGGCCGGCACTACGCGGGAAACGAGCCCCCAGGCAAGCGCCTGCGCCGCATCGATGGCCTCGCCGGTGAACGCCATCTCGCAGGCGTTCGACAGCCCCACCGCGCGCGGCAGCAGCCAGGCGCCGCCGTCGCCGGCGATCAGGCCGAGCTTCACGAAGGTCTCGCAGAAGACCGCGGTATCCGCCGCCAGCCGGATGTCGCACATGCAGGCGAGATCGTTGCCGGCACCGTACGCCGGCCCGTTGACGGCAGCGATCGTCGGCACCTCCAGGTTGCACCAGGCCAGCGGCAGCCGCTGGATGCCATTGCGGTAAGCCTGGCGGCTCAGCGGCGGCTCGCCCAGGCCGGCGCCCATCTTGTCGCGGATCGACTTGAGATTGCCGCCCGACGAGAACGCGGGGCCGGCACCGGTCAGCACGACGGCGCGGATGGAAAGGTCCGCATTCACCTGCTCGCAGCAGGCGACGAATTCCTCGACGACGCCATCGTCGGAGAGCGCGTTGCGGGTTTCGGGACGGTTCATCGTGACCAGCAGGATGTGGTCACGGCGCTCGAGGTTCAGGAAGGTTTGCATGACGCGGATGCTAGGGACATCCGGGGGTGCGGAAAAATACTTTGTATGTGTGGGGCGATATTCGCGGTGTATGGAGTGGCGGGCCTCATCGGACGGTTTCGCGGGCCCCGATGCGTTTCCGCGGGAACGTTGCCGGCGTCGCTGCCGCTCCAGGCACGACGCATGCCGATCCTGGTCTCGACGACCTCCTGGCCCGCCCTGCCAAGCAATGACCGCCACCGTTCATCTGTACGTCTTCGACGGCTATGCCGATTGGGAACCGGCGTTCGCGATCGCCGGCATCGCCGACCCGCGGTTCCAGCGCGAGCCGGGCGCCTGGCAGGTGAAGACCGTCGCCTCGCAGGTCGATCGGCCGATCCGCTCGATGGGCGGTGTCACGGTGTTGGCGGACCTGGCGCTCGATGAGCTGCTGCCGTCGGCAAGCGCGCTACTGATCGTGCCGGGCGGTGCCGGCTGGGAACTCACTGCCGGCACGCCTGCCGATGACGAACCTCACCGCGCCTGCATCGCCCGAGCCCGCGCCTGGCTCGAAGCCGGCGTTCCCGTCGCAGCGATCTGCGGAGCCACCGCGGGACTGGCGCGTGCCGGCATCCTCGATCAGCGGCCGCATACCAGCAACGCGCTGGCCTACCTGAAGGGCACCGGTTACGCGGGCTCGGCCCACTACGTCGACCAGCCCGCGGTAGGGGACGGCGATCTGATCACCGCCGGCGGCATGGCACCTGTCGAATTCGCCCGCGAGATCTTCGCGCGCCTGGACCTCTACGACGCGGCGGCGCTGGACGCCTGGTATCAGCTCTACAAGACCGGAGAGTCACGCTGGTTCGCGCGCCTGGCGCAGGCCGGCGGTGAAGGGCCGGGCTCTTCCGACGAATCGCGGTAGCGTGCTTTCCGCTCGAGGCCGCTCGAGGCCGCTCGAGGCCATTCGAGGCCGCTCGAGGCCGCCCGACGCCTACTGCGGCGTCAGACCGGCAGCCTTGACCAGCTCCGCATGCAGCCTGATCTCCGCGGCGATGATCCGCTGCAGCTCTTCCGGCGTGCTGGCGGCCACCTCCATGCCGGATTCGGCCAGCCTGGCCTTGATCTCGGCATCGAGCGCCGTCCGGACGGCCCGGTTGAGCTGGTCGATCAGCGGACGCGGCGTCTTGGCGGGAGCCAGCAGCCCGATCCACGCCGACAGGTTCAGGTCGGCGATGCCGCTTTCGGCCATCGTCGGCACCTGCGGAAACACCGGCGAACGCTGCGGGCTCAGCACGCCCAGCGGATGGAGCTTGCCCGACTGGATGTGCGGCACGGCCTCCGGCATCACCGCGAACATCGCGTCGACCTGACCGCCGATCGTGTCGTTGATCGCCAGCGCCCCTCCGCGGTATGGAACGTGCAGCAGGCGCGCCCGTGACCGCGACTCGAACATCAGTCCCGCGAGATGCTGGGGGCTGCCGTCGCCCGACGAGGCATAGGTGACCTTGCCCGGCGCGGCCTTGGCGGCGGCGAGCAGCGCGGCCACCGTCGGATACTTGTCCTTGTCCTTCACGACCAGGATCGTCGGCTGATTGCATAGCAGCGAAATCGGCGCGAAGTCCGTCTCGGGGTCGTACGGCAGGCTCTTGAAGATGCTCTTGTTCGTCGTCAGGAACGAAGCGGGCGATACGGTGAGCGTGTAGCCGTCGGGCGCTGCTTTCGCGACGGCCGGCATGCCGATCTGGCCGGAGCCGCCTGCGCGGTTGTCGACGACGATGGGCTGGCCGAATGCGGTGCTGAGCTTCTGGCCGAGGGCGCGGGCGATCATGTCGACGCTGCCGCCCACCGGGAGTGCGACGATGATCCGGATCGGCTTGTCGGGATACCTGGCCTGGGCGCCTGCTCGCCCCACGAGTGACAGGGCGCCCGAAGCGGCGGCCAGTTGCAGGCAGGTGCGGCGAGTGATCATGCGGGAATCCTCGAAAAAGATATCGCGCCCCTGCGCAGTGCCGTGGACGATCTTATCAAGCCGGCAGGCAGACCGTGGATGGCGCGCTGCGGGGCCTAGTCCTTCACGGGAACCATGTAGTTGACGATCATGCGGCCCCCGTCCGGATAGATGGTCTGCCCGACGATGTACGACGCATCGTCACTCGCCAGGAATGCCACCACGCTCGCCACCTCCGAAGGCTCGCCGGCTCGCCCGATAGGCGTGCGCGCCAGTACGTTGCGACGTCCCACGTCGTTCGACATCACCGAGTTCTTCACCAGATCCGTGAGAATCGTCCCCGGACCCACGGCATTCACGCGGATGCCGTACTTGATCAGGTCGACCGCCATCACCGCGGTCAATTGCTTGATCCCGCCCTTCGAAACGGCGTAAGCAACCGAGTTGGGGATGGCCAGATGCGCGTTGACGGACGCCATGTTGACGATCGCGCCACCATTCCCCTGCTTGATCATCTGCCGCGCAACGGCCTGACCGATGAGAAACGCGGACTTCACGTTGATCCGCTGCACCTTGTCGAACATGTCCTCGGGAAAATCAACGAAGTCGGCAACGTGCATGATGCCCGCGTTCGCCACGAGAACGTCGACGCTTCCGAACTTCGCGACCGCTTCGGCCACGACCTTCCCGGCGTCCGCACTGTCGATTGCCGACAGATCGCAGACGTGCGTGCCTGCCCTGTCACCGAATTTCGCGGCCGCCTTCTCGAGCTTGTCCTCCTGGATATCCACGAGAAAGAGCTTTGCCCCCTCGGCAGACAGCCGCTCCGCGCAAGCAAGCCCGATCCCCTGGGCCGCGCCGGTAATGATCGCTACCTTGTCTTTCAGCTTCATTTTCATTCCTTTGCCGGAGCGGCGGTGAGTCATCGAACCGTGCACTGCGAGAAATATACTTCGCCTTCGCCACGATTCCGCGGCCGCGGTCACGACGCCTCATCCAGCGTGACGCGTCGGCGAGCGCATTGTTTATCGCCGATGCTAGAATGCGAATGAATCGCATTAACTGTCGCGACGCCTCTCATGTTCGAGCGTTATTACCGGGAGATCCTGGGCCACTTCTCCCGGAAGCTGGGCGATCGCGACGCTGCACGAGACCTGGTCCATGACAGTTACCTGCGGGTGATCTCCAAATTGGGCGCGGCGTCGGTGCTGGGCGGGGACACCCGGGCGCTGCTCTACAAGACCGGCACTCATCTGCTGATCGACCAGGCCCGGCGGCGCAAGGTCGAACAGGAGGTCTTTCGCACGCTCGATGTGGTGCAGGCGACCGTGGTTCCTTGCCAGGAGCAAGGGGCGTCGGTTGCACAGGAGGTTGCCAGACTGCTGCGCGCGCTGCAGCGGCTGCCGAAGAAGCAGCGCGAAGTGTTCGTACTGGTGCGTGTCTATGGGCATTCCCACGCCGAGGTGAGCCAGCATCTGGGCATTTCCATCGCCGCGGTCGAGAAGCATATGTACCGGGCAATGATCGCTTGGCCCGTCGAATAGCGCGGATCGAGCGGCGTACAATTTCGTCCGTGCAGCAGGATGCGGATCCACTATTCGAATACGCGCTGAAGCTGGTCATCCGCCGACACGGCGGATCGCCTGACGAGTCCGCGCGAGCCGCCGCCGAGGCGGCCCGCTGGCGGACCCAGGACCTCGCCCACGAGCAGGCCTGGCGGCGCGCCGAAGCACGATGGGCGAGCACATCCGCGCTCGGCCAGTTGCGGGACCGGATCCCGGTTCCGCCCTCCTCCGCGGACCGCAACAGGCGCGCAGCCCGCGTGCGCCGTGCCGCCCTCTCGGTGCTGGCGTTCGGTGCGGTTGCCGCCTCGATTGCCGGGGGCATGGACTGGTACTGGCGGCAGCCGCAGTACGGCGAAATGCTGGCGACGGCACGTGCCCAGCTCCTGTCCCGGTCTCTCCCGGACGGCACCCGGCTGGACCTTTCCGCCCGAACGGAGCTGAAGGTGGCTTACTACCGGAATCGGCGGGTCGTCGAGCTGGAGCGAGGGGAGGCCGCGTTCAAGGTTCGCGCCGACGCCGATCGTCCGTTCATCGTGAATACGCCGGCGGGCCGCATCCAGGTGGTGGGCACCTCATTCGATGTCTCCTATTTCCCCGGTACACCCGGTGTTCCCGCGCGCCTGTCGGTGGCTGTCGCATCCGGCCGGGTCAAGGTGCTGGCCGACGGCCGTCCTCGCGACATCGGCCCCCTCCGGCCCTTCACATTCGATCAGGAGGCGAGTGCCGTCGATCTCGGCGCGGGACAGGCGGTCACCATCACCGCTGCCAACTCGCAGGCTCCGGTGGTCGAGCCCATTCGCCAGATCAAGACCGAAGACGTCGGAGACTGGCAGAAAGGCTGGTTCGTTTTCAACGGAACGCCGCTCGAGGAGGCCGTGGCGCGCTGGAACGCATTCGTCGATCCGCCGTTCCTGCTGGGTGACACGGTTGCCCGGAAAGGCTATCAGCTCACCGGTGCGTACCCGATTCGCGATCCCGGCGCCTTTCTCGCCGGATTGATCGCGACGTTCCCGATCGAAGTGCACCGATCGAATGCGCGGACCCTGATCGAAGCCAGCGGCGGGCCCTCCAGAAAATAGCTGTCCGGAATTGGCCGGCGGGTTCGTATCAACAAGTACGAACCCGAAAGAGGCCGCTCATGCATCCGGATACCCGCGCTCCGTTCCAGCTCAAAGCCGTCCTGGCCCGCACTCTGCTGGCCGCGGCGATCGCGGCCACGGCCCCCGCGATCGCGTCGGCGCAAGCGGACAACGTCCAGTCGGTGTCGCTGGCGGCCGGCCCATTGGGCACGGCACTCACCACGATCGCCCGGCAATTCGGCTTTGCGCTGTCGGTCGATACCGGGCTGGTCGCGGGCAGAACGGCCCCGGCGCTGTCGGGCCGGTTCACCGGCAAGGAGGCACTCGATCGGGTGCTCGCCGGCAGCGGCTTGAGCGCGCAGATCAGCGACTCGAACGTGACCGTCCGCCCCGAGGTTCCCGCCGGAACCTCCTCCCGGTCCGAGGCCACGCTGGCTACGGTACAGGTCACCGCCAGTCCGGGGCCGTTCCCCGGCGAACCATCACGGCCGTATGCGGGCGAACAGGTGGCGCGCGGCGGAATGGTGGGGATGTTCGGCAACAAGGACATGATGGATACGCCGTTCAATCAGACCAGCTACACCGCCCAGACCCTGCAGGATCAGCAGGCGCGGACGCTTGCCGACGTGCTGGCCAACGAACCTTCTTCCAGCGGTGCCGGGCTGCCCCGCGGTACCGCCCGTGAACAGCCGACCCTGCGCGGCTTCGGCCTGAGCAATGGTGATCTGCTGATCAACGGCCTGTCGGGCCTCACGGGCAACTACAGCATCTCATTGCTCGACAGCGTCGAGCGGGTGGAGATCCTCAAGGGAATGACGGCGCTGCTGACCGGCATGTCGCCGACCAGCGGCATCGCCGGCACCATCAATCTGCAGACCAAGCGCGCCGCGGACGTGCCGCTGACCGCGTTCACGGCGAGCTATGCATCGCGGTCGCAGTTCGGCGGGCATCTGGATATCGGACGCCGATTCGGCGACAACAACCACCTCGGCATCCGCTTCAACGGAAGCTATCGCGACGGCGGCGTCGAGGTCGACAACCAGAAGCAGAGACTCAGCGCCGCCAGTCTGGGACTGGACTACCGCGGCGAACGGGTCCGCGCGTCCGCCGATCTCGCCGCCAACGAAGAACGCAATTCGCCGGCGCAGGGCCGGCCGTTGCTTCAGACCCCCGGCCTGCCGCCCACGCCGGACAACACGAAGAACTACATCCAGCCGTGGAGCTATGTCTCCAGCAAGAACGCGCTCGGGATCGTGCGCGGCGAAGTGGACGTCAACGACAACCTCCATGCGTACGCCTCGGTCGGCGTGTCGGAGAACAAGGTCAACCTGATACTGGCGACGCCCACCGTCATCAACATGCAGGGAGACTACAGGATCACACCGACGCTGCTCGGTCAGCGCTGGAACAACGTGTCCTGGCAGACCGGCATCCGATCGAGCTTCGCGACCGGCGCCATCGGGCACGAGGTGAATCTGACCGCAAGCGGCCTGGACACGGTGACCAAGATGTCACTGGCGCAGTCCACCGCCCTGATCTCGAACCTGTACGACCCGGTCTTCCATCCGGAGCCCTCGCTGTCGCTGCCGCCCGAGGTGAAGACTGGCGAAACGCACCTGATGAGCTACGGCATCGCCGATACGATGTCGGCGTTCGACAAGCGCGTGCAACTGACCCTCGGCGTGCGCCACCAGCAGGTCAGGACCGACAGCTACAGCCGCACCACCGGCCTGCCGACCGCGAACTACGATTCCGCCGTCTGGACGCCTGCCGTCATGCTGGTCGTCAAGCCGAAAGAACGGGTATCGGTCTACGCCAACTACATCGAGGGGCTGCAGGCGGGTTTCAACGTGGGTGCCGGCTTTCTCAACAGCGGCGAGGTATTGAAGCCTTTCGTCGCCAAGCAGTCCGAAACCGGCGTCAAGGTCGACTGGGGCCGCTTCACGACCACCGCCAGCCTGTTCCAGATCACGCAGCGCAATCTGATCACCGTCAACACGGCGCCGCTCCCCTCGCAGCTTCCGAACGGCCAGACCCGCAATCGAGGTCTCGAGCTCAACACGTTCGGCGAGGTGACCCGCGGCGTGCGCGTGCTGGGCGGAATCATGCTGATCGATCCCAAGCTCGCGAAGACGCAGGATGGCCTGGCGGACGGCAACACCGCGGTCGGCATTCCGAAGATCCAGGCGAACCTGAGCGCCGAGTGGGACATCCCGACGATGCAGGGGGCGACGCTCCCCGGACGGGTCATCCACCCCGGGTCGCAGGTAGTCAACACCGCCAACTCCTACTCGATTCCGGCCTGGACCCGACTCGATATCGGCGCGCGATATGCGCTGAGGACATCGCTGACGTCGAAGCCCGTGGTGCTGAGACTGGCCGTGGAGAACGTGTTCAACAAGAACGCCTGGATCGGCGCGGCCCAGGCAGACAACCAGCTCTACCTGCTGGCGCCGCGCACGCTGCTGCTGTCGGCGACGATGGCGTTCTGACGGCGAGCACGCCGCTTGCCGAGGGGCCGAAGGATGAATGCCCGCCCGGTGTTCACGTGGATCCACCGCTGCGTCGGGCTGTTCATCGCCGCCTTCATCTTCTTCAGCGGCATCACCGGCGCGGTGATCTCATGGGATCACGAACTGGACGACCTGATCAATCCCGGGCTGATGCATGCCGCGGGGACGGGCACGCCGCTGTCCGCGATCGAACTGGTGGGTCGAGTCGAACAGCGTCATCCGCAAGTACGGGCCGGCCACTTCCCGCTTCGGGCGGAGCCGGGCGACTCGTTCCCGGTCTTCGTGATACCCAGGGTCGATCCGGCCACCGGGCGCCTGTTCGAACCCGGTTTCAATCAGGTGTTCCTGAACCCTTTCACCGGGGACGAGCTGGGCAGGCGCCAATGGGGCGCCGTGTGGCCGATCAGCAAGGAGAACTTCGTTTCGTTCCTGTACCGTCTGCACTACACCCTGCACCTGCCCGCCTTCTGGGGCAGGGACAGATGGGGCCATTGGCTGCTGGGTGCGATCGCACTGCTGTGGGCGGTGGACTGCTTCGTCGGCCTGTATCTGACCCTGCCGGCCCGACGCCGCGCCTCGGATGCGACGGAGGATCGCTCGGACGTCGTGCCGCCAGCCGCCCGGAGCTGGTGGCGGCGCTGGCGACCAGCATGGAAAGTCCGCTGGAAGGGCGGGCCTGCCCGGCTGACCTTCGACCTGCACCGGGCGTTCAGTCTGTGGACCTGGCTCGTTCTGTTCACGATCGCGTTCACCGGCTTCTCGCTGAACCTCTACCGCGAGATCGTCCAGCCCGTGATGTCGACGATGTCGCGGCCATCGCCGACACCGTTCGACCAGCGCAAGCCCACCGCCAGACACGAACCGATCGACCCCGCGATCGGCTGGCAGAAAGTGATCGAAGTCGGCCGCGCAGAAGGCGCCAGACGCGGCTGGCCGCCGCTGGGCGCCGTCACCTACTCGGAACGCTTCGGCATCTACCACGGGCTCTTCTTCGATTCCGGTGACGATCACGGTGTCGGGGGTGTGGGTCCCATCCGCCTGTTCATCGACGGCATGACCGCCGAGGTACTGGGTCAGCGGCTGCCATGGAACGGCACCGCCGCCGACATCTTCGTTCAATCGCTGTTTCCTCTGCACTCCGGGCGGATACTGGGCATGCCCGGCAGGGTCATGACGTCGGCGATGGGAATCGTCGCCGCAACCCTCAGCGTGACCGGGGTGATGATCTGGTGGCGCAAACGGCGGGCGCGAAAGCTCGCGGCCGCGACGGTCTGAGCAGGGCGCAACAGGGAAGACGGCGGGATGCGGCCCGCACTCCGTCAAACGCGCCGGGCGTGCCCCTGCCAGTAACGCTCGCGGATCTCGCGCTTGAGCACCTTGCCGACCTGGCTGCGCGGCAATGCGTCCCACACATCGATCGTCTTCGGAGCCTTCATGGGACCCAGGCGCTCGCGGCAGTAGGCCAGCGCAGCCTCCGCATCCCAGGCCGCACCCGGCTTCAGCTCGATCACCGCCTTCACCGCCTCGCCCCACAGGTCATCGGGAACGCCGATGACCGCGCAGTCGTTCACCGCGGGATGCGCCCAGAGCACCCGCTCGACCTCGCTCGGAGGGATGTTGAAGCCGCCGGAAACGATCAGGTCCTTCACCCGGTCGACGATGTAGAAGTAACCGTCCGCATCGCGATAGCCGACATCCCCGGTGTGCAGCCAGCCGTGCCGCAGGGCCTCGGCGGTCTTCTCCGGATCCTGGTGATAGCCCTGCATCACCAGGTCGCCCTGCACGACGATCTCGCCTCGCTCGCCGGGCGGCAGCAGCGTGCCGTCGGCATCCATCACGCCCACGCGGACGAAGGGCGACGGGCGGCCGCAGCTCGACAGCCGGTGAGCGAGCGCGGGATCCGCGAGAATGCGCAGATGGTCCTCGATGCCGAGCACCGTGCAGACGAACGGCGCCTCGGCCTGGCCGTACGCCTGCACCATCACCGGGCCGAACACCTCCAGCGCTTCGCGCAGGCGGTCCGCCGACATCGGAGCGGCGGAATAGACGAAGTAGCGCAGCGAGGAGTAGTCGCCCTCGCGCACCTGCGGATGCGACAGCAGCTTGTAGATGACGGTGGGCGGAAGGAAGAGCTGCGTCACCCGGTAACGCCGGATCGCATCGATGATCGCCGCCGGATCCGCCGACCCCAGGATGATGTTGCTGCCGCCGTAGCCGCAGGTGGCGAACGATACGGTGCCCGCCGCGTGCGACAGCGGCGCAACCACCAGGTGCACCGGCCGCTCGCGCACGGGCATCGCCGCGTACCAGTTCGCGAACAGCATCGTGTAATTGCGATGCGCGATCAGCACGCCCTTGGGCAGTCCGGTGGTGCCGCCGGTGCCGCGGATCGCCACGATGTCGTCCGACCCGTCGCCGCTGCGGAACGGCGTATCCGGATATTGAGCGGCCCATGCCTCCAGAGACGGAACACCGGGCAGCCCGGCATCGATGCACACGACGCCCTTGAGCCCCGGCATCACCTCGCGCAGCAGCGGCAACTGCGGGGCGAAACGGCTGTGCAGGAAGAGGAACGAGCATCCGCCGCGCGACAGGACGTTGGCGTTCTCTTCCGGCGTATTGCGTGCGTTCACCGGCAGCCACACGCCCGCCGACCGCACGATGCCCAGCACCGCCACGAAGGTCAGCAGGTGGTTGTCGCTGAGCAGGCCGAGCTTGTCGTCGTGCGTGATGCCGGCGGCCGCGAGGCCGTTGGCGATGCGGTGGGACAGGCGCTGCACCTCGCCGTACGACAGCGTGCGCCCCGCGGGATCCACCAGGCACGGGGCATCCTCGCCATGAGCGACCCCCCGGTCGAACAGATCGATGAGTTGCATGGCTTCAGTTCATCGGGAGGAGCCCGGCCTCTCTCGGGATCACTTGGCCAGCTCCCCGAGCTCTCGCAGGAGCTCGCGTTGCTGAGCGCGGCGCTGGGCAAGCATGGCGGCGAAGTCCTTGCCCGGAATCTGCGTCAGCACCGCCCCGGGAAGGCGGCTCGCAAGCTTCTGGTATTCCGGATCGGCGGCGGTCTTCAGCAGCAGTTCCTCCAACTGGCGGATCTGTGGCTCGGGCGTCGTGCTGTTGATGCCGAACCCCGCGATCTCGTAGACCTCGAAGCCCGCATAGCCCAGCTCGGCGATCGTCGGCACGTCGGGGAAGCTGGGGTGCCGCGCGTCGGCTGCGGTAGCGATCGGCCGCACCTTGCCCGTCTCGACGTATCGGACCGCCGTGCCGAGATCGGCGAAGGCGAGCGGGATCGATCCTTCGCCCACGCTGAGAAACAAGTCGGGCGGCCCTTTGTAGGGCACGCTGTTGAACCTGATGCCGGCCTGATTCTCGAACGCCCGCTGCGCGACCTGGAAGTGCGCCGAGTAGGTGCCCATGTTCAGCGTGCCGGGCTTCGCCCGCGCCTCGTCGACGATCTGCTTCAGGTCGCCGTAACCGGACGACACCGACGAGACGATCATCCCCGTATGCCGCGAGAAGCCCATCAGCGGCCGGATGAGGCTCTCGTCATAAGGCACTTTCTGCATCAGCGGGACCAGGTTCATCGCGCTGGACGTGATCGACATCACCGTGTGGCCGTCGGCGGGCAGCGACAGGAAGTAGGTCGCCCCGAGGACGCCCGATGCCCCGGCCTTGTTCTCCACGATCGTGGCGACGCCGGTGACGACGCGGATACGTTCCGCGAATGCCCGCACGAGAATGTCGACACCCGAGCCTTGCGCGCTCGCCACGACGAACCGGATCGGCTTGGAGGGGAAGGCCGAGGTGGCTTGCGCGCTCGCGGCGAGAGGCGCCAGCAGCGCCGCGATCAGGGTCGAACGGATCAGGAACCGGATCAGGCCCCGGGGCCCGCGGCTCGCCGGGCTCCGGACGCCCTGCTGCATCGTCCCGGCCCATGACACATAACGGCGCATGTCTGTCTGTCTCCAAGTGGTGGCACAAGTCCTGCGGCGCCGTTTCCCGGCGGGTGGTAACGGCGGCGCAGGTTCAAGAAACGTTTTTCTGGCAATGATCCTATGAGAATTCGTGATTCTCGGCAATAATGTGGAACGTTTTCAGGTCTAGCGGATGAATCGGAAAGTCTCGGTCCGTGATGTCGCGGCGGCGGCCGGCGTGTCGATTGGCACCGTTTCACGTGTGATCAACGACAGCGGCTATGCGAGCCAGGGCGTGCGCGCGCGGGTCCGGCAGGCGGCAAGCCGCCTCGGCTACGAACCGAACCTCGCGGCCCGCCACCTGCGGTCCGGTCGAAGCGACACGATCGGCTATCTGCTCAACCACATCGCCAATCCGTTCCTGGCCAGCCACCTCGGCGAGGTGGAACGCCTGCTGCAGCCCGAGGGGTATGCGCTGCTGCTCGGCACCTCGGAACGGCAGGCGAGAGACCGCGAGCTCGTGCGCTTCTTCGAAAGCCGCGGAGTGGACGGCATCATCGCCTATCCCCCGGACGACTATGACGACTGGAGCGCCAGCCCGTTCGCCGCCACGCGGGTTCCGACCGTCATGCTCGATCGGGAGACCGGGCAGGCCTGCGACAGCGTCATGCAGGACCACTTCAGCGGCATGAAGCGGGTGATGGACTACCTGCTTTCCCAGGGACATCGGCGCATCGCGCTCTTCACGCTCGGCGCGGGCGCCCGTTCCGGAAGGGAGAAGCTGCGCGGATACCGCAGTGCGCTCGAGCATGCCGGGCTGACCTTCGACGAGCGCCTGATCTTCATGACCCGTTCATTGCTCGACTCGTCGCGCGAACCGATGCAAAGGATGCTGCAGCTCGACGACCCGCCATCGGCCATCGTCGCGCTCGGCACGCAGCTACTGTCCGGTGCCATTCACGTCATTCGCGGGGCCGGACTGGAGATCCCGCGCGACCTGTCGGTCGTCGGCATCGGAACGATGGAGACCCTCGAACTGATGCATCCGCCGGTCACGACGCTCCGTTACAACTTCCAGCAGAGCGCGAATGCCGCCGTGCGGCTGCTGCTCGAGCGGATCGAAGGGGTTGCGCCCGCGCAGGCGCGTACCGTCGTGATTCCGTGGGACCTGGTGCTCGGGGCGTCCTGTGCGGCGCCGGTGAGCAGATCGGCAGTGCGGCAGCGGGGAGGCGGCGCGGTCACTCCATCTTGATGTCGTACCGCTGCGAGAGAGTCTGATACAGGCTGTACTCGCCGGCCGTCATCCGCCCGAGCTCCGCCGCCGTCATGTCGCGCATCACCGATCCGGTTGCGTCGATCTTCGCAATGACGTCCGGCTTCCTGAGAATCCTGGCGGTGGCCTCGCGCAGTCGGATCAGGACCGGTTCGGGCGTGCCAGCCCGTACGAACAGCGCGTTCCACTGACTGATCGTGATTCCCGGAACACCCGCCTCGCGCAACGTCGGAACCTGTGGCAGAGGTTTCAGCCGCACTTCGTCACCGGTGGCCAGCGCCTTCAGTTGACCGTTCTGGATATGACTCAGCACCGTGGGAAGCACCGCGAAGTAGACCAGCACCCGCCCTGGCAGCAGATCCAGATTGACCTGTGAGGCACCCTTGTAGGGAACGTGCGTCATCTGCGTACCGGTGGCTTCATTGAACTGCATGCATGCCAGATGATTGAAGCTGCCCAGACCGTGCGAGGCACAGGTGATCTCGCCGCCCTTCTGCTTCGCGTACGCAATGAACTCCTTCAGATTGCCGGCCGGGATCGAAGAGTGGATGACCAGCACCGACGGCAGCGCCG
>DAISWF010000039.1:18925-27388 GCA_036826495.1 Burkholderiaceae bacterium | reverse complement strand
GACGGCCAGGAACCGGAACGATGGATCCGGCAGCACGGCGGCGATCGGGATGCTGTCGAGCAGCCACTGCAGCGAGGTCGCCGACGGCCTGCCGGCTGCCGCTGCCGGGGCACCGGCAGAGGACGCTAGCGCCGACATCGCGCCCCGGCGATCATCGGATCCGTCTCGGTTCGCTGGCGCCATCGACGCGCCAGACCTCGGCGACCTTCCAGCCCCCGCCGTCGTTGCGCAGTTCATAGCGGTACTCGCCGCCGGTCTCACGCTCGAACAGCTCGATCGGCGTGGGCGTGATGCCGGGCGCGGCCTCCCGCTGGCTGCGGATGTGCGCGAGCACCTGCGCGCTGCGGTCGCTGTCGCGAGTCACCCGCTCGAGCGTGCGTTCCAGCGGCCCGCGACGCGGCGTGTAGACATGGAACGACTTGAGCGCATCGCCGGTGGAGACGGTGGCCATCAGCTCATGGAGCTGCGGCGGCGAGGTGCCCGCCGACTTCGCATGGGTCTCGTTGGCCCAGTGGAACCAGTCGATCAGCGCCCAGTAGGACTTCAGCGCACGCTCGGGCGTGGTGATGTCGGGCTGCGGCGGCTTGGCGCGACGCGCCTCGGCATCGGCGGGTGACGACGGACAGGCGGCCAGCAGCAGGCTCGCGCTCAGCACCGCCGCCAGCCAGCCGAGACGCTGACGGACGAGCGGCCGCGAACGGCCGTCCCCCTCGAATCGAAACCTGCTGATCGCTGAGCCGGCTTTGATGCGGATGGTAGCACCGCCTGTGAACCGGCATCGGAGGGTGCCGGGCTGCCGCGGCGAGCAGCGGGGGCGGTCGTCGAAGTCGACATGCCCCCCGGATGCTTCAGCCTCGCGTGGCCTGAGGCACCGCGGCGGTCAGCGGCTTCGCCGGCCGGCCGCCGGCCAGCCCCAGCACCACCTGCCAGGCCATCGCCAGTGCACCGCCGATGAACACCACGTCACCGAAGGTGCGTACCCAACGCAGGGTATGCAGCAGCGGCTGCTGCATGAACTCCTCGCTGCGGGCATACCACAGCCCTTCGCTCGCGCTGGCCAGGAACTGGATGACGCCGATCGGCAGCAGGCTGGTGGCGATCATCAGCACCAGGCCGGCGTTCAGGCCCCAGAAGGCCGTCTTCATCAGCGGCGCGTTGAACGCGAACTGCGGACGCACGTAGCGCAGCACCAGCAGCGTGAAGCCCAGGGCCAGGAAGCCATAGACCCCGAACAGCGCGGCGTGTGCATGCACCGGCGTGGTGTTCAGCCCCTGCACGTAGTACAGCGAGATCGGCGGGTTGATCATGAAGCCGAACACTCCGGCACCCAGCATGTTCCAGAACGCCACCGCGACGAAGCACATCAGCGGCCACTTCAGGTTTTCCATCCAGGGCGCACGGCTCTTCAGGCGCCAGTTCTCCCAGGCTTCGTGGCCCAGCACGATCAGCGGCACCACTTCCAGCGCGCTGAACGTGGCGCCCACCGCCATCACCGGCGTGGTCGTGCCGGCGAAGTACAGATGGTGGAAGGTGCCGGGAATGCCGCCCAGCATGAACAGCGACGCCGACGCGAGGCTGGCACCGGTGGCCATCGGCCGCGACACCAGGTTCATGCTCGAGAACACGAAGGCCAGTGCGGTGGTCGCGAACACTTCGAAGAAGCCTTCGACCCACAGATGCACGACCCACCAGCGCCAGTACTCCATCACCGACAGGCTGGTACGCTCGCCGTAGGCCAGGCCGGCGCCGTAGAACAGGCCGATCGCACCGACCGAGGCGGTCAGCAGCGCCAGCAGGTTCTTGTCCTCACCGTTGCGGGCCAGCAGCGCCGGCACCACGCCACGCAGCATCAGCACCAGCCACAGCAGGATGCCGACCCACTTGAGGATCTGCCACAGCCGGCCGAGATCCACGTACTCGTAACCCTGATGGCCCAGCCAGAAGTTCCACTCGGGCGGCATCACCTGCGCGATCGCCAGGTAGTTGCCGACGAACGAACCGACGCAGACGAACACCAGCGCCCAGAACAGCACGTCGACGCCGAGCTTCTGGAACTTCGGGTCGCGCCCGCCGTTGATCAGCGGCGCGAGGAAGAGCCCGACGGCCAGGAAGCCGGTGGCGATCCAGAAGAGCGCCGACTGGATGTGCCAGGTGCGGGTCAGCGAATACGGAAACCACTGCGAGATGTCGACGCCGTAGAACGTCTGCCCCTCGACCGTGTAGTGGGCGGTCAAGCCGCCCAGCAGCACCTGGAACGCGAACAGCGCCACCACCAGGAACAGATACTTGCCGAGGCCGCGCTGCGACGGGGTCAGCGCGAAGCTGGCGAGCGGATCGCGGGCGGGCGCCGCCGGCAGCGGCTCGTCGTGCCGCCGCAGGAACGCCCAGCCCCAGACCAGGAAGCCGACGCCGGCCAGCAGCAGCACGACGCTGGCGATCGACCACACGAGGTTCTCGCCGCTCGGCACGTTGTCGATCAGCGGTTCGTGCGGCCAGTTGTTGGTGTATGTCACGTGCGAGCCGGGCCGTTCGGTGGCGGCGGCCCAGGCGGTCCAGAAGAAGAACCGCGTCATGTCCTCGCGCCGCTCGGCGCTCGGCAAGGTGTTCTCCTTCATCGCGAACGACTCGCGGCTCTTGCGCAGCGCCGGCGCGTCTGAAAAGAGCTGATCGTAGTAGCCCGCCGTCCGCGCGATGGCCTCGGCGCGGCGGTCACTGATGACCAGGCGGCGGTGGGCATCGACGCCGTTGCCGCGGTACTCGGCCTTCAGCTCGGCGCGCAGCGCGCCCTGGCTGCCGGCATCGAGCGCGGCGAAGGCCTTGCCGTGACGCTGCTGCGCACCCAGCTCGAGCCAGGCCGTCAGTTCGCGATGCAGCCAGTCGGCCGTCCAGTCGGGCGCCTGATAGGCGCCGTGACCCCAGATCGATCCGAGCTGCATGCCGCCGACCGACTGCCAGGCGGTCTGTCCGTCGAGGATGTCTTCGTCGGTGAACAGCGTGCGGCCGTCGGCGGTCGCGACCGCCGACGGAATGGGCGGCGCCTGCCGGTAGACCTCGGCGCCGAAATAGCCGAGCAGCGAAAACATCACGATGCATACGCCGATCAGCGTGAACCAGTGCTTCTTGTAGGGACCCATGACCGCCTCTCCTTCAGGCGTTGGCGGGCTCGCGCGCCGCGTTTTCGAACAGGACGTTGTTTTCCAGATGGATGTGTTGCATCAGATCCTCATGCAGCGTGCGCAGACCGAGGTACAGCGCACGCCAGGTGGTACACGCCGCACGCGGCGGCGTCAGGTTGTCGGTCAGGTCGGCCAGGTGCCGCAGCGCCTCGCCGTGGTGGTCGTGCTCGATCCGCATCACGCCGATCGGCATGCGCGCCAGGGCACCCTCGCCACGCTTCAGCATCGGGAACAGCACCTGCTCCTCCTTCTGCATGTGACTCTCCAGCTCCTGCTGCATCGCCCGCAGGTGATCGGCCAGCCCGTTCGGACAGTCGGGGCGATCGCCGTGCACGTGCTCGACCTTGAAGGCCAGCCGGATCAGCTCGGGAAACTGGGCGCGATGCACATCGTGATAGCGTTCGACGATGTGCTCGATCAGCGCGCCGGACGACGCGTTGCTCCAGTCGGATGCGGTGCCGTCCGCCGGGGACGGCAGGTTCTGCAGTTCGGCGGCGATCGCGCCGGCGTCGACGCCGCGCTCGTCCGCCGCCGCCCGCAGCGTCTTGTTGCCGCCGCAGCAGAAGTCGAGCTGGTGACGGTAGAAGACGGCGGTCGCGCCGGGGATCTGGCGGGCCAGCTTGCCCAGTGGTTGCTCGAGGAGCGACATCGGAGACTCCCTGTCGGATGATTTGCCCATGCGTGGGCTAGAGCGAAACCCGTGCCGGGACGTTTCTCCAATCAAATCAATAGGTTTTTCGTTTGATGGTAATTACTACCCGACCATGAGAATGGTTTATTCGACCATGATCGGGTACAATCGACCATGATCGAACAACTTCTGATGGCCGACTGTGCAGTCGATCTGCCGCAGGCGGTACGCCTGCAGCACCTGGTCGACGCATTGCGCGCCGACTTCGCCTGTGGCGCGGTGGCGCTGCTGCAGCTCGAAGGCGAGCACCTGAGGCCGGTCGCCACCTCCGGGCTGGTGCGTGACGCGCTGGGCCGGCGCTTCGCGATAGCCCAGCATCCGCGGCTGGCAGCGATCCTCGCGCGGCGCGAGGTCACCTGCTTTCACCATGACAGCGCCCTGCCGGACCCGTACGACGGTCTGCTCGACGCACGCGCCGGCGAGCCGCTGCCGGTGCATGACTGCATGGGCACCAGCCTGTGGCTGGAAGGACAGGTCTGGGGCGTGCTGACGCTCGATGCGCTGACCGTCGGCACCTTCGACACCACCTCCCAGCGGCGCCTGCGCTCGCTCGGCGTGCTGGTCGAGACCGCGATCCGGCTGTCGCGACTGGAGACCGAAGTGCGCGCGCTGCGGCTGCACCAGGGCGGCACCGGTGGCGACGGCGTGAGCGGCGACGAAACCGAGATCATCGGTCAGAGCGAAGGCGTCGCCCGGCTGCTGCACGAACTGCAGGTGGTGGCCGACACCGAGCTGCCGGTGCTGCTGCTGGGCGAGACCGGCGTCGGCAAGGAACTGTTCGCGCACCGGCTGCATGCGCTCTCGCGCCGGCGCAGCAAGCCGCTGGTCCATGTGAACTGCGCCGCGCTGCCCGAAACCCTGGCCGAGAGCGAGCTGTTCGGTCATGTGAAGGGCGCCTTCTCCGGCGCCGTCGGCGAACGGCCGGGCCGTTTCGAGGCGGCGCACGGCGGCACGCTGCTGCTCGACGAGGTCGGCGAACTGCCGCTGACGGTGCAGGCCAAGCTGCTGCGCGCGCTGCAGAACGGCGAGATCCAGCGGCTCGGGGCCGACCGGCCGCGCAAGGTCGACGTGCGCGTGATCGCCGCGACCAACCGGCAGCTCGATGCCCAGGTGCGCAACGGTGCGTTCCGCGCCGATCTGTATCACCGGCTGTCGGTCTATCCGCTGCACATCCCGCCGCTGCGCGAACGCGGCGCCGACGTGCTGCTGCTGGCCGGCCGGTTCCTCGAACTGAATCGCGCGCGGCTGGGCCTGCGCAGCCTGCGGCTGTCGGCCGCCGCGCAGCAGGCGCTGCGCCGCTACGCCTGGCCCGGCAACGTGCGCGAGCTGGAGCACGTGATCAGCCGCGCCGCGTTGAAGGCGTTGAGCCACGGCGCCGGCCGCAACGAGATCGTCACGCTGGACGCGGAGCTGCTGGACCTGGACCTCGAACCCGGTGCGCCGCCGGCACAGGCGGCTGCTCGTGTCGAGGCCGGGCCGGCGCAGGAAGGCGCATCGGCCGGGCCGCGTGACGCCGGCTCCAACGGCCCGCACGGCGCCGACGATGCCCCGTCACCGGCGGCCGGCCCCGCGTTGCGCACCCGGGTCGAAGCGGTGCAGCGGCAGGCGATCACCCAGGCCCTGGCCCGCCACGGCGGCCGCTGGGCCGCCGCCGCGCGCGAGCTCGAACTGGACCCCAGCAACCTGCACAAGCTGGCGCGACGGCTGGGGTTCAAGGCCTGAGAGTCCGTCGCGCTCCGAGTGCGCCCGAACGCGAAATCCCCTGGCGCGGCCGGTGAATCGGCCGCGGCGATATAGTGGCCGTGTCCGTCTGCCTCCCGCATGCCGTCATAAGACGACGAACCACGACACCGGACGGTGATCCCTATGAAACTGAACATCCTATCCGATCTGCACCTGGGCTTCGGCGCGATGGATCTGCCGGCCAACGGCGCCGATGTCGTCGTGCTGGCCGGCGACATCTCGCGGCCACGGCTGGCGATCGATTGGGCGCTCAAGTTCGACAAGCCGGTGCTCTACGTGCCCGGCAATCACGAGTTCTATGGCGGCAGCATCGACGGCACGCTCGCGGAGCTGCAGCGGCTGACCGCCGGCACCCATGTGCAGGTGCTGGCCGACCGCGAGCTGGTGATCGGCGGCGTGCGCTTCCTCGGCAGCACGTTGTGGACCGATTTCGCGTTGTTCGACGATCCGGGCCAGCGGGCCGCGGCCAAGGCCGAGGCGACGAGCCTGCTGCGCGATTTCAGTCGTATCCGGCTGCATGAATCGTCGGCCGAGCTGTTCACGCCCGACGATTCGGCGGAGCTCTTCAGGCACCATGCCGGCTGGCTGGCGGGCCGGCTGGCCAGCCCTCATCCCGGCCCGACGGTGGTGATCACGCACCATGCGCCGTCGCGCGACAGCATCCACCCGCGCTTTGCCGGATCGCTGCTGAACACCTGCTTCGTGTCCGATGCCACGCACCTGCTGCGGGCCGACCGCGTGCCGTTGTGGATCCACGGGCATACCCACGACAGCTTCGACTATCGGGTCAACGGCACCCGTGTCGTCTGCAACCCGCGCGGCTATGCACGCGACGGCGTCAACGAGAATCCGGCGTTCGACCCGGACTTCATCGTCGAAGTGCAGGCGCCGGTCGATGTGGCCGCCTGAGCGATCCGTGCCGACGGATGGCGGGAACGGAATCGCCGCTGCCTGCATCCAACGACGACCAACCGGATTCACGGAGGCATGCATGCGCGGCACGGTCCAGGCGACGACGAGCGCATTGGCGGGGCGGACGGATCGGAGCGATCGGACGGACCGCACGAGCCAGCCGGACGACGCGGAACTCGCGGCGCGGGCGGCCGGCGGCGACACCAGGGCCTTCGAGCACATCATGCGACGCCACAACCGGCTGCTGTTCCGCACCGCCCGCAGCATGCTGAAGACCGACGCCGAGGCCGAGGATGCGCTGCAGGAGGCGTATCTGCGCGCCTGGCGGGCGATGGCGGATTTTCGTTCCGAAGCCCGGCTGTCGACCTGGCTGGTGCGCATCGTCATCAACGAAGCGCTCGGCCGGCTGCGCCGCCGCGGTGCGCAGGTGCTGGTGCTCGAGGGATGCACGGATCCGGAGGATGCGTCGATGGACGACCTGATCGAAGGCAACCCGGACGACCGGCCGGATCGCGCGGCGATGCGGACCGAGGTGCGCGCGCTGATGGAAGCGCGCATCGATGCGCTGCCGGAGGCGTTTCGCACGGTGTTCGTGCTGCGCGCCGTCGAGGAGCTGAGCGTCGAGGAAGTGTCGGCGGCGCTGGGGCTGCCGGAGGCGACCGTGCGCACGCGCTTCTTCCGCGCCCGCGGCCTGCTGCGCGAAGGCCTGGCGCGCGACATCGACCTGGCCCTGGACGACGCGTTCTCGTTCGACGGCGCCCGCTGCGACCGGATCGTCGCGGCGGTGATGAGCCGGCTGGCCTGAAGCAACTGCGTCGGGCGTGCGACGCGGCCCGGCCGCCGTCTGCCGGCGCTCGACGTATCGGCCTGGCCCGAAGACATCGATGGCAGGAACGCCGCGCCGGTCGCGGGCATCGAATGGGCTCGTTCATCCACTCAGGAGCCCCGCGATGTCGTTCTTCCAGATCTCTTCACCGCTTGCCGCCCGCCGTCTGTTCCTGGGCCATTCCGGACTCGCGCTGTCCGCAGTGGCGGTGGCGCTGCTCGCCCGCGACGACGCACTGGCCGCCACCAGCGGTCGCGGCGGCGCCCAGGACGTGCAGATCCTCAACACCGCGCTGGCCGCCGAGCTCGAAGCGATCGCCGCCTACCAGCTCGGCGCCGAGAGCAAGCTGCTGCAGGGCGGCATGCTCGATGTGGCGCTCAGCTTCCAGGGCCACCACAAGGAGCACGCCGACCTGCTGGCCAGGACGGTGGAGCGACTGGGCGGCAAGCCGGCGCAGCCGAAGTCCCGCTACAGCTTGCCGGTCGAGCAGCTCAAGTCGCAGACCGACGTGCTGAAGTTCGCGGCGGGCCTCGAGCGGGGAGCGGTCAGTGCCTACCTGGGTGCCGTGCCGCTGTTCGACGACCGCGACCTGTCCAAGGCCGCCGCCAGCATCCTCGGCGACGAGGCGATGCACTGGGCGGTGCTGCGCCAGGCGCTCGGCGAAACACCGGTGCCCGGAGCGTTCGTGTCATGACGCGCACGGCGATGAGCCGCACCGCGACGGCACGCATCGCTTTGCTGGCCGCCGCCGTGGTGACGGCCGGAATCGCCGCCGCGCCGCCGGTACGGGCGGCGCCCGACGCAACGCGCGGCGGGCAGATCTATGTCCGCTGCGTGGCCTGCCATGCGCCCGCCGCCGACCGCGTGGGCCCGCACCATTGCGGCCTGCTCGGCCGCCGCGCCGGCAGCGTGCCGGACTTCGCCTACTCGGACGCGATGAAGCGATCGGGCATCGTCTGGAACGATCAGTCGCTCGATCGCTTCCTGGCCGCGCCGATGAAGGCCGTTCCGGGCACGACGATGACCTATGACGGCATCGCCGATCGCGACGAGCGCGCCGACCTGATCGCCTACCTGCGGCAGATCGATCGGCTGCCCGACTGCCGCACCGCCAG
>DAISWF010000039.1:0-18915 GCA_036826495.1 Burkholderiaceae bacterium | reverse complement strand
GACGGAACGGCGGCGCAGCGCGACCCGCGCAACGCCGCCGCACGCACCACCGCACGCACCACCGCACGCACCACCGCACGCACCACTGCAAAGCACCGCCGCAAAGCCCTCGCCCTCTCCGGCAAAAGCGCTTGCGGACGCGTTTTCCTTCTGACATCATTCGTTTATACGAGTGTATAGAGTGATAGCGATCGGCTGCGGCAGCGCCGAGGAGACAGAATGAAAGAGCCTCTTCACGAGGTCTCGAGCCATTGGCTTCACGTGCAGTTCAGGGAGGCCGCGGCTTTCACCGAGACCTACGGCTTCGCCGGCAATCAGGGTTCGGTGAATCTCGAGGGCATCCTGTTGCGCCCGGTCGGCGTCGCATCGCGCACGCTGCTGGTGTTCATGCATCCGTCGTCGACGTTGCAGCTCCTGCCGGTGCCGCGCGAGCTGGCGGCGATCGGCATGCACGTGCTGTGCGCGGCCAGCCGCTATCCGCGCAACGACAGCGCACTGATCATGGAGAAGGTCGCAATCGACCTCGGCGCGCACATCCGCCACGCCCGCGAGGTGCTCGGTTACGAGCGGATCGTGCTGGTCGGCTGGAGCGGTGGCGGTTCGCTGTCGCTGTTCTACCAGTCGCAGGCCGAGCATCCCGACATCCGGACGACGCCCGCCGGCGATGCCGTCGATCTGATCGATGCCGGGCTGATCGGCGCGGACGCCGTGGTCTGCCAGGCCGCGCACCTGTCGCGCGCGGTGATGCTGCGCGACATGATCGACCCGTCGGTGCTCGATGAGAACGATCCCGACGTCCGCGACATCGAGTTCGATCTGTACCACCCGGACAATCCGAACCAGCCGCCCTATACCGCCGACTACATCGCCGAATACCGGCGCCGGCAGCTCGCCCGCGTTCGCCGCATCACCGCCCGAGTGCGCGAAACACTCGAAAGGCTCGGGCGCTCGGGAACCGGCGAGCTCGAGCGCGGCTTCGTCACCCACCGCACGCTGGCCGATCCGCGCTACATGGATGCGACGCTGGATCCGAACGGCCGGCGGCCCCGCTGGTGCTATCTGGGCAATCCGGAAACGGTCAATTCCGGCCCGGTCGGACTGGCGCGTTTCTCGACCCTGCGTTCGTGGCTGTCGCAATGGTCGATCGACGACAGCCGCGTCGACGGCCTGCACTGCGCGGCGCGGCTGCGGGCACCGCTGCTGGTGATCGAGCACGAGGCCGACGACTGCGTGCCTCAGCCGCATGCCCGCCAGTTGCTGGAAGCGGCCGGCAGCGCCGACAAGTCCTTCCATCTGATCGCGGGCGCGACCCACTACTTCGCCGGCCAGCCCGATCTGATGCGTGACGCCGCGCTGCTGGTGCAGCGCTGGCTGCGCGAACGGCGCCTGCTCGAATGAGCGACGGCGGCGGTTGCCGCCGCCCGACGCGACCCCCGGATCCGATTCCTACCCCGACCAAGAGGGCCCCATGAAGAAACGACAGTTCAACAAGCTCCTGCTGGCCTCCGGGACGATCGGCCTGGCCGATCTCCCGCTGGGGCTGACCCGCGCCCACGGGCAGACCCGCGGCGGCACGCTGAACGCGGTGATCCAGCCCGAGCCGCCGGTGCTCAACATCGGGGTCAACCAGCAGACGCCGACGCAGACGGTCGCCGGCAAGATCTTCCTGAGCCTGTTGACCTACGGCTTCGACATGAAGCCGCTGCCCAGCCTCGCGAAGAGCTGGACCATCTCGCCCGATGGCAGGACCTACACCTTCCAGCTCGAACCCGACGTGACCTGGCACGACGGCAAGCCGCTGACGGCCGAGGACGTGGTCTACACGGTCACCGAGTTCCTGCCGGCCACCCATCCGCGCGCCAAGGCGATCTTCGGCCGTTGCGAATCGGTCACCGCGCCCGATGCGCACACGGTGGTCTTCAAGCTCGGCGCGCCGTTCGGCGCGTTCATCGGCGCCTTCGACATCTCGAACCTGCCGGTGATGCCCAAGCACATCTACGCCGGCACCGACATCGCGAAGAACCCGGCCAACGTCAAGCCGATCGGCTGCGGCCCCTACAAGTTCAAGGAATGGGTGCGCGGCTCGCACATCCATCTGGTCCGCAACGAGCAGTACTTCAAGCCCGGCAAACCGTACCTGGACGCGATCATCTATCGCGTGATCCCGGACGGCGCCTCGCGGGCGCTGTCGCTGGAGAGCGGCACGGTGCAGCTCACGCAGTGGACCGACCTGGAGCTGTTCGATGCGCAGCGCCTGGCCAAGAACGGCAAGCTGGCGATGACGACCAAGGGTTACGAGTACTTCGCGCCGATCATGTATCTCGAAATGAACGTGCGCAACACGCCGCTGAACGACAAGCGGGTGCGCCAGGCGGTGTCGCATGCGATCGACCGCACCTTCGTGCGCGACAAGATCCTGTACGGCTTCGGCAAGATCGCGACCGGGCCGATCTCGTCGAAGACGCCGTACTACGACGCCAACGTGAAGAAGTACGATTTCTCGCTCGCCAAGGCGACCGCGCTGCTCGACGAGGCGGGGCTGAAGCCCGACGACAAGGGCGTGCGCGCGCGGCTGAAGCTGGCGGTCGCGCCGTACGGCGAGATGCCGGCCCGGGCCTGCGAATACATCCGTCAGGCGCTGTCCAAGGTCGGCATCGCGGTGACCCTGGAGACCTCGGATGCCGCCGGCTGGGCGCAGAAGATCGCCAACTGGGACTACGACCTCAATCTGACCTGGCCGTTCCAGTACGGCGACCCGGCGATCGGCGTGACCCGCAACTACATCAGCTCGAACATCCGCAAGGTGCTGTTCGCCAACACGATCGGCTATTCCAATCCGGAGGTCGACCGGCTGTCCGATGCCGCTGCCGCCGAGGTCGATCCGGCCAGGAGGCAGACGCTGTACAGCCAGATGCAGAAGATCCTTGCCGAGGATTCGCCGATCGCCTGGCTGGTCGAGATGGAGTTCCCGACGATCTACGACAAGCGGTTGCGCAATCTGGTCACCACCGGCATCGGCATCCACGAGAGTTTCGACAGCGTCTACTTCCAAGCCTGATTTCAAGCCTGATCCAAAGCTGACGACGGCGCGGCCGCGAGGCCGCGCCGCATCCCGAGTCTCATGCAGTTCTTCTCGATGGCGATGCTGTGGGCCCTGCTGCAGCGCGCGGCGAAGATGGCGGCCGTCGTGGTCGCCGTCGCCGTGTTCAATTTCTTCCTGGTGCATGCGGCGCCGGGTGACCCCGCGCTGGTGATCGCGGGCCAGTCCGGCTCGACCGACGAGGCGTTCCTCGAGCGGGTCCGTGCCGACTACGGGCTGAATCGGCCGCTGCACGTGCAGCTCGGCCACTACCTTCAGAAGGTCGTGACGCTGGACCTGGGCTACTCCCATCGCCAGCAGCGCCCGGTGACGGAAGCGATCGCCGAGCGGCTGGGCCCGACCCTGCTGCTGACCGGCACCGCGTTCGTGATCTCGCTGATCGGCGGCGTCGTGCTCGGCTGCCTCGCCGGCGTGCGCGCCGGCAGGCTGTCCGACACCGTCATCAGCGTGCTGTCGCTGGTCGTCTATGCGACCCCGGTCTTCTGGCTCGGCCTGATGCTGGTGCTGCTGTTCTCGATGCAGCTCGGCTGGCTGCCGCCGTTCGGCTACCGGACGGTCGGCATCGGGCTCGACGGATGGGACGCGCTGCTCGACCGCCTGCGCCATCTGGTGCTGCCGGCGACGACATTGGGGTTGCTGTACCTGGCGATCTACGCGCGGCTGATGCGGGCGTCGATCATCGAGGTCAGCCATCTGGACTTCGTGAAGACCGCGCGGGCCAAGGGCGCATCGCATGCACGGGTGCTGTGGCACCACATGCTGCGCAATGCTCTGCTGCCGGTGGTGACGATGGCGGGCGTTCAGGCCGGCACCCTGATCGGCGGCTCGGTCGTCATCGAGACGGTGTTCGCCTGGCCGGGCCTCGGCCGGCTGACCTACGAGGCGGTGCTGCAGCGCGACTACCAGATGCTGCTGGGCATCTTCCTGGTGCTGTCGATCGTGGTGTCGGTGTTCAACCTGCTGACCGATCTGGTGTACCGCGTGGTCGATCCGCGCATCCGCGCGGTCTGACGCATCCCGAGGCCCGTCCCGCATGAAACCCCTCGCCCTCGCCTTCCTGCGCCGCCCCTCGGGTGTCGTCGGTCTGCTGATCCTGTCGGCGGTGGTCGCCGCGGCGCTGCTGGCGCCGCTGCTCTATCCGGGCAATCCGTGGGATGCGGTGGCGGCGCCGTTCACGCCGCCCGGCACCGACGGCATGCTGATGGGCAGCGACAGCCTGGGCCGGGACATCGCCGCCGGCATCGTCCACGGTGCCCGGGTGTCGCTGATGATCGGCATCGCATCGACCCTGGTGGCGCTGCTGATCGGCGTGCTGGTCGGCGCCGTCGCCGGCTATGCCGGCGGCCACTGGGCCAGCCTGCTGATGGGCATCACCGAATTCTTCCAGTCGGTGCCCGCCTTCGTGCTGGCGATCCTGTTCGTCGCGATCCTGACGCCATCGGTGGCGACGATCACGCTGGCGATCGCGCTGGTGAGCTGGCCGCAGGTGGCGCGACTCACGCGCAGCGAGTTCCTGACCTTGAAGGAGCGCGAATACGTGCAGGCCGCGCGCAGTCTGGGTGAATCCCATGCCGCGCTGGTGCTGCGGCACATCCTGCCCAACGCGCTGTCGCCGATCGTCGTCGCCGGTTCGCTGAGCGTCGCGACGGCGATCCTGATCGAGAGCGCGCTGAGCTTCATGGGCCTGGGCGACCCCAACCTGATGAGCTGGGGCTACATGGTCGGCTCCGCGCGCACGATGATGCGGCAGGCGTGGTGGATGAGCTTCTTTCCCGGCATGGCGATCCTGCTGACGGTGCTGGCGATCAACCTGGTCGGCGAAGGGCTGAACGACGTGCTGAACCCGCGCGTGAGCCGTCAATGAAGGTGCAGACCGAAGCCGCGCCCGCGGTCCGGCGGATCGGCGACAGCCGCGCGCTGCTCGAGGTGCGCGATCTCGGTATCGCGCTGCCGGCATCCGGCGATCGCCGGATGGCCGTCGAGCAGCTTTCGTTCGACGTGCGGGTCGACGAGATCGTCTGCCTGGTCGGCGAATCCGGATCGGGCAAGTCGATGACCGCCCACGCGATCATGGGCCTGCTGCCGCCGCGCGTGCGCCTGACCTCCGACAGCGTGATCGTCTGCGAGGGCGAAGACCTGGCGCGGCTGGACGACCGGCGGCTGCAGGCCTGGCGCGGCAGCCGCATCGGCATGGTGTTCCAGGAGCCGATGAGCGCGCTGAATCCGCTGCAGCGCATCGGCGCGCAGGTCGCCGAAGCGCTGGCGCTGCATCAGCCGGCGCTCGCCGCCGCCGCGGTGCGGGCGCGCGTGCTGGATATGCTGGCCGCGGTCGGCCTGCCGGATCCGCAGAAACTGTACCGCGCCTGGCCGATGCAGCTCTCGGGCGGGCAGCGCCAGCGCGTGATGATCGCGATGGCGCTGATCAATGCGCCGCAGCTCCTGCTGGCCGACGAGCCGACGACCGCGCTGGACGTGACGACCCAGCGCCAGATTCTCGATCTGATCGGCAGGCTGCAGTCCGAGCGCCGGATGGGCGTGCTGTTCATCACCCACGACATCGGCGTCGTCGCCGACATCGCCGACCGCGTGATCGTCATGCGGCATGGCCGGATGGTCGAATCCGGCACCCGCGACGAGGTGCTGCTGCGGCCGCGCGAAGCCTACACTCGCGCGCTGATCGATGCGCTGCCGGGGCGCCGCGACGGCTCGGCCAGGCGCCCGGCCGAGCGGCCGCCGCTTCTGCGCGTGCGCGATCTGCACAAGCGCTTCGTCAGCGGCGGCGGCCCGTGGGGCAGAAAGCGCGAGGTCACCGCCGCGCAGGGCATCGATCTGGAGGTCGCCGAAGGCGCGACGGTGGCGGTGGTCGGCGAGTCGGGCTCGGGCAAGTCGACGCTGGGCCGGATGATCATGCGGCTCATCGAGCCCGATGCCGGCGAGATCCTGTTCGACGGGCAGGACGTGCTGGCGCTGCAAGGGCCGCCGCTGCAGGCATACCGCCGCCAGGCGCAGATCATCTTCCAGGATCCGTTCGCGTCACTGAATCCGCGGATGCGGGTCGGCGAGGCGATCGCTCGCGGGCCGATCGTGCACGGCGTCGACCCGGCGACGGCGCGGGCACGCGCGCTGGCGCTGCTGGACAAGGTGCAGCTTGGCACCGCGGCGGCCGACCGCTTCCCGCACGAATTCTCCGGCGGCCAGCGTCAGCGGATCTCGATCGCGCGGGCGCTGGCCGTCGAACCGCGGCTGTTGATCGCCGACGAGGCGGTGTCGGCGCTGGACGTGTCGATCCAGGCGCAGATCCTGGAGCTGCTGGCCGGGCTGAAGCGCGAGCTGGGTCTGACCCTGCTGCTGATCACGCACGACCTGCGGGTGGCCGGCGAGATCGCCGACGAGATCGTCGTCATGCGTTCCGGACGCATCGTCGAACGCGGCACGCCGGCGCAGGTGCTGGCCGCGCCGCAGGACCCGTATACCCGCAAGCTGGTGGGAGCGGTGGCCGGCACCGGCCTGCTGGGCCGGCTCGCCCCGACCGGAGCACCCAATGTCAGGACGTGACGGCAGTCCGGCTGCGCGCGGTGCGCGAAGGAGCGGCGGCCCGCCCGCGGGTCGTGCGCGGCGGCGCGGCGGCGCCGTCCGTCGCGGCCAGCTTCTGCATCCAGAACGGCATCAGCTCGGCCAGCAGCTCGCGCGGTTCGAAATCCTCGCGCGACAGCGTCCATTCCGCCCAGATGCCCTTCAGATACGCGGTGATCGTGCGGGTGACCAGCGCGCAATCGGCCTTGCTGCGGTTGTGCGCGGCGACGGCCCGCACCAGCTTCAGCAACTGCTTCTCGAAGCGGCTGTAGATCTCTTCATGGACGCGCCGCACCACCTCGTTGGTATGCGTCAGCTCGAAGAACAGGAAGCGGATGCGCACGTAGTCGTGATCGAGCAGCGGCGGCTGCAGGCCGGCATTGATGAACGCGATGAGCTGACTCGTCGGGTCCGGCGGCGTCTGCGCCAGCATCGCCTGCGTCTGCCGCTGCAGCCGCTCCGACATGTTGCGATAGACGGCGGCCAGCAGCTCGTCCTTGGAGTTGAAGTAGTGCCGCACCATGCCGAGCGACAGGCCGGCCTCGGCCGCGATCGTGCGCACGCTGGTGTCCCACACGCCGTAACGGCACAGGCAGCGGAACGTGGCATCGATCAGTTCCTGGCGGCGAACCTCGGGGCCCTTCTTCGAAAAACTCCGCCGTTCGGGAGCACCGGTGTCTGCGCGCATGGCCCGAAGATACCCGAATCGGGCGGAGGCGTCTGCATCGGCCGCTCGGGCGCGATGCGGCCCGGGCGCACGGCCCTCATGGAAATCGTCGCGTCGAATAATACAGTCGTATAGAATCAACCAGCAGCCGAGCACTCGTCGTGAACGCTCGTCACCCTCTCCGGAGTTCCGCATGACGACCCTACCGCAGATCAACGGATTCGTCCCCCGCGACATCGCCATCAACAGGACCGATCTGTCCCGCGCCCACCACCTGTCCGGCGACATCTACACCTCGCCGCAGGTGTACGCACGCGAGCTCGACGAATACTTCTCCAAGGAGTGGCTGTTCATCGGCCGGGTCGAGCAGTTCGACAAGCCCGGCGACTACCAGGCGCGCCGCATCCTCGGACGCCCGGTGCTGATCGCGAAGAACAAGGCCGGCGTCATCCAGGCATTCCACAACATGTGCCGGCACCGCGGCGTCGAGGTCGCCGGCGGCGAGGGCAACGCGCGCACGTTCATGTGCCCTTATCACGGCTGGACCTACGATCTCGACGGCAAGCTCGTCGGCGCCGCCTACATGGGCGACAGCGAGGGCTTCGACCGCGCGACCTGCCGGCTGCCGTCGATCGCGCTCGACGCCTGGCGCGGCAACCTGTTCATCAACTTCGCGGCGCAGCCCAAGCCGTTCGCCGACGCCATGGCCGACCTGGAACGCGACTTCGCAATGCTGCACCCCGAGCGCTGCCGGCTCGCCGACATCACGCGCACGACGCTCCGGTGCAACTGGAAGTTCTTCCATGAGAACCTGATGGACTACTACCACGTCGGCGTGCTGCATGCGAAGACCTTCGGCAAGCGCTTCTCGTGGACGCCGGAGAACCTGGTGCTCAAGCCCAGCGGCGGCCTGACGATGCGCTATCTCGCATCGCCGTCGACGCCCGACGGCGTCAGCCTGTTCGGCAAGGCGCCCTGGCTCGCCAATGAGGAGAACTCGTTCGCGTGCACCGCGTTCTATCCGCCGAACATGACCTTGTTCGGCCGCATCGACATGGTGAAGATCATCACCGCCTGGCCGGACGGCCCGGACCGCTGCGAGGTGTCGATCTACATGATGTTCCCTGAGGAGTTCTTCGCGCACGACGATTTCGAGAGCAAGGTCGCCGTGTACCGCGAGTACCAGAAGGTCATCTACGACGAGGACCGCTCGATGATCGAATCGATGCAGAAGGCGATGGCGCTGCCGAACTACGAGCCGGGCCGCCTGTCGGTGATGGAAAAGCCGATCCACCATTTCCTGAGCCGCTACGTGGAGCGCATGTTCGGCACGAACCCGTAGTTCCGGCGAAGACCGGCGCATTCCACCTCGAAAGACGCTGCCATGCTGACCCATCCTCACCTGATCCGCGCGGCCGACCGTCTGGTGCGCGACCAGTTCTGCGTCGCCCCGAACGAAAGCGTGCTGCTGACGGTCGATCCGGCGGCGGACCATGCGCTGATCGATGCCGTCGTCCAGGCGGTGCTCAGATGCGGCGGCAAGCCGCTGGTGGCGCTGGCGCCGCCGCTGCCGTTCCAGGGCGGCCTGTCCGATCCCTATGTCGGCGATTCACTGGCGGCCGCGGTCGTCGCCTCGGACGTCTGGCTGGACTTCTGCTTTCCGTACCATGCGGGATCGCGGATCCACGATGCGGCGATGCAGGCCCGGCGCTGCCGGTACGGGCTGATCTCGCTGAGCAGCGCGCAGAGCCTCGCGCGGCTGTACGGCGCCGTCGACTTCGCGGCGCTGATCGACTTCAACATCGCATTCATGGAGTTCATCGCCGACGCCGCCGGGCAGACGGCGCGCTTCACCTGCCCGGCCGGCACCGACGTGTCGTTCGAGCTCGACGCGGTGAAGCTCAAGCGCTCGCGCGCCTGCAACAAGCCCGGCATGGACACGGTGCCCGGCGCGCAGAGCCTGTACCCGGTCAAGGACTCGGTACGCGGTCGCATCGTGATCCAGGCGCTGTTCGACGAGCGCTACCGGCGCCTGCGCAAGCCGATCACGATCACCGCGGCCGGCCGCATCACCCGCATCGAAGGCGCGGCCACCGAGGATGCGGCCAGCTTCGAGCGCGCGCTGCGCCGGGCCAGCGGCACCGAGAGCCTGGGCACCTTCGTGCACTTCACCTACGGTTTCCATCCGTCGGCCCGTTTCACCGGCGAACAGTTCATCGAGGACATCCGGCTGCCCGGCACCAACGCGATCGGCATGGGGCGGCCGTGGTGGGAGGCCGGCGGCGGCGAGAACCATCCGGACGGCATCGTGCTCGATCAGTCGCTGTGGATAGCCGACACTCAGGTGCTCGACGAAGGCCGCTTCGTCGGCCCGCCGGCGCTGCGGCCGCTGCATGAGGCGCTGACCAGCCGTGTCGACTAGGGCGTGGACACTACGCCCCAGGGCCTGTGACCTGGAGAAATCACGATGACCGTCCGCACGATACTGAAGATGGGCAACCCGGCGCTGCACGTGATCTCCGCGCCGGTCGAACACCCGGCTTCGCCGGAAATCCGCGCGCTGCTCGACGACATGCGCGACACGCTCGATTCGGTGGCCGGCATCGGCCTGGCCGCGCCGCAGCTCGGCGTGCCGCTGCGCGTGGTGCTCTACTGCCTGCCGCCTTCGCGGATTCCGGCCGGCGCGCGGACGCAGCCGGTGCCGTGGACGCCGCTGATCAATCCGACGATCACGCCGCTGTCCGATGAAACGGTGCACCTGTGGGAACGCTGCCTGTCGCTGCCGGGCCTCTATGCACGAGTACCGCGCCACCGGCACGTCTCGATCCGCTACCAGTCCACCGACGGCCGGTGGATCGAGCAGGACTGTCATGGCTATCACGCGACGTTGCTGCAGCACGAATGCGATCACCTGGACGGCGTGCTGTATCCGTCGAGGATGGCGCAGCCCACCGACATGGCGTTCGCGTCGGAGGTCTGCGGGCCGGCCGGCGTCTACACCTATACTCCGGAGGAGTTCGACGGCAGCGGCGGCGCGGGTGACTCCAGCCTGCGGTAGAGCGTCCGCAGGCTGATGCCCAGCGCGCGGGCCAGCTCCTCGCGGCTTCCGTGGTGGGAAGCCAGTGCCGCCTGCAGCGCCTCGCGCTGCGCGGCGCGCCTGGCCGCCGCGGGGGACAGCGATCCGGGCGACGGCCTCCTGGCCGACGCATCAGGGGCGAGCGCTGCCAGCGGCGAGGCCGCAGGCAACGCTGCAGGCGCGGTCGCGGGCGATGCGGCGGGCGATGCCGGATTCGCGCTTCGCCGACCGATCGCCAGCGCCCGCTCGATCACGTCGTCGGCGATCAGCTCGCCATCGGTCAGCAGCGCCGCCCGTTCGAGCACGTTGCGCAGCTCGCGCACGTTGCCCGGAAACGGGTGGCGGGCCAGCCTCGCCAGCGCGGCCGGCGACAGCGACAGCGGGCGCGCCGGCGCCACCCGCGCCAGCAGCGACGCGGTCAGCAGCGGCAGGTCGCCCGCGCGGTCGCGCAAGGGCGGCAGCTCGATCGGAAACGTGCTGAGCCGGTAGTACAGGTCCTCGCGGAAACGCCCCTGCGCGATCATCGCCTGCAGGTCGCGGTGGGTTGCCGATATCAGTCGGACATCGGCACGCCGCAGCTCGGTGCTGCCGACGCGGCGATAGGTGCCGCTCTCCAGCAGCCGCAGCAGCTTGACCTGCATCGCCAGCGGAATGTCGCCGACCTCGTCGAGGAACAGCGTACCGCCGTCGGCCGCCTCGACCAGACCGGCCCGCGCCGACTGCGCGCCGGTGAAGGCGCCCTTCTCGTGGCCGAACAGCTCGCTCTCGAACAGCGTCTCGGGCAGGCTCGCGCAGTCGACGACGACCAGCGGCCTGGCTGCGCGCGGGCTGGCATCGTGGACCGCCCGCGCCAGCAGCTCCTTGCCGGTGCCCGACTCGCCGATCAGCAGCACCGCCGCCTCCGACGGCCCGACCCGAGCCACCAGCTCCAGCATGCCGCGGAAGGCCGCCGAGCGGCCGATCAGACCGCCGGCCGACGGCGCGCTCTGCGCGACCCGCCGCGGCTCCATCTTCTCGATGAAGAAGGTCCGCGCCCCCGCGGCATCGCGCAGCGGCACCAGCTCGATGTCGACGTACGCCTCGCCCTGCGGCGTGTGATGCAGATGCAGCACCCGCTCGCGCCGGCCGCTCTGCAGCGAACGGGCGAGCGGACAGCTCTCGCCTGCCTGGTCGCACGGCACATCGAAGCCGTGCGACACGTCGAAGCAGGCCCGGCCGATCACCGAGCCATGCGGGCTGAACCGCACACGGTAGGCGGCGTTGGCGGCCCGGATCCGGTACTGCGCGTCGAACAGGATGTGCGGCTCGGGCAGCCCCTCCAGGTACGACACCAGTTCGGACGGCGGATCGTTACGGGCTTCGTTCATCGGCTTCCGGCGTGGCACTGCCAGATCGGCATGCCAGTTCACTGGCGGCAATTATGGCACTCCGGCATGCCGGCGCTCGAGGGGCCTCACCACCGAGACCCTCGACACGTTGAATCGATTCGGTTTTTTGGACTGCAAGGCGGTGGCACGAGTCTTGGTAAGGACTGGTCGTGATGATCGGAGAATCAGCATGACCGAGCGAGCCCTTCCCGCCCCCGACACCGCCGATCCCGAACGCCGCGCCTGGCTGATCGCCACCGGTGCCGCCGGCGGTGCCGCCGCGGTCGCCACCGCCGTGCCGTTCGTTCGCAGCTTCACCCCCAGCGAACGCGTGAAGGCGCAGGGCGCGCCGGTCGAGGTCGACATCGGCGACATCCCGCCCGGCGGCATGAAGACCGTCGAATGGCGCGGCAAGCCGGTGTGGGTGTTCCGCCGGACGCCGGAGATGGTGGCCGCGCTGAAGGATCACGACTCGCAGCTTGCCGATCCCGATTCCGCCCGCGACGAACTGCCCGACGCGCTGCGCAACCCCGCCCGCTCACTGAAGCCGGAGATCCTGGTCGCGATCGGCATCTGCACGCATCTGGGCTGCTCGCCGGTTCCGGTCGCCGAGGGCGGCAGCAACCCCTCCGTCGGCGCGGACTGGCCCGGCGGCTTCTTCTGCCCTTGCCACGGCTCCACCTTCGACCTGGCCGGCCGCGTGTACAAGAACAAGCCGGCGCCGACCAACCTGGAGATTCCGCCGCACCGCTACGCAGGCGACACGCGGCTCGTCATCGGGGAGACCGATCTGGCGTGAGGGTCGGCGTGCAGGCGCGCACGCATTCGCGTCCGCACGGTTATAAGCTGTCGCCGTTTCCCGGGCCCGGTCCGCGCGTCGGACCCGCATCGTGGCCCGGATCGAATGGAGAAACCCCCGAATGCTCGGTTCGCAACTCGTCATCCGCGCACTGCGCCGCCGCGGCGTGACGACGATCTTCAGCCTGTCCGGCAACCAGATCATGCCTCTGTACGATGCCTGCATCGATGCCGGCATCCGCATCGTCCACGTGCGTCACGAAGCGGCCGCGGTGTTCATGGCCGATGGCTGGGCGCAGGTCACCGGCGAGATCGGTGTCGCGGTGCTGACGGCCGGGCCCGGCGTCACCAACGGCATCGCGCCGCTGTACTCGGCTGCGCAGGCCGAGAGTCCGGTGCTGCTGATATCGGGCGATTCGTCGGTCGCCGAGGACGGCATGGGCGCCTTCCAGGAGATGGACCAGGTGTCGATCACGAAGCCGCTGACGAAGCTGTCGCGCCGCCCGGCGACGGCGCACGAGCTGGCGCCGTCGGTCGACGACGCGATCTCGACGGCGCTCGCACCCCGGCGCGGGCCGGTGCATCTGGCACTGCCGTTCGACCTGCTGTGCAACGAATCCGGTATCGGCGAACTGCCGCCGCTCCGGGGCCCGGCCGCCGTCGCGGCGCAGCCCGATCGCATCACCGTCGATGCATTGGGCGCGCTGCTGGCTCAGGCCCGCCATCCCGTCGTGTTGAGCGGACCGTCGGCCGCGCGCAGTGGCGTGCGCTCCATCTGGCACGACCTCGGCACGTCGTTGCAGACACCGGTCATCCCGCTCGAAAGTCCGCGAGGGCTCAAGGATCCTTCAGCGGGAACGTTCGCCGGACTGCTGCCGCAGACCGACCTGATCGTGCTGGCCGGCAAACGCCTGGACTTCTCGCTCGGCTTCGGTCGCTCAGGCGCCGTCGGCGAGGAAGCCCGCGTCGTCGTGCTCGATCCGGATCCGGCGATGCTGACACGCGCCCGCCACCTGCTCGGCGACCGGCTCGTGCTCGCCTGCGAATGCGAACCGGCGGCTGTCCTGCAACGGGTGGCGCAGACGCGCTCGATACCTTCGCGCACCGACTGGCTGCAGCAGGTCGCGGCGGCACTGGCGAATCGGGACCTCGGTCGCCCGAGCTCCACCGGATCCACGGCCCTGACGCCGCGAGCGTTGTGCGAGGAGGTTCAGCGATACCTGGAAACGGCCAGAGAACCGATCCTCGTCTGCGACGGCGGCGAATTCGGTCAATGGGCGCAGGCGTTCTGCCGGGCGCCGGCCCGCATCATCAACGGCATGTCGGGCGCCATCGGCGGCGGCATCTGCCATGCCATCGCCGCCAGCATCGCCCGTCCCGATGCAACGGTCGTCGCACTGATGGGCGACGGCACCAGCGGCTTCCATCTGATGGAGTTCGATACCGCGGTCCGCGAGCGGGCCCGCTTCATCGCCGTCATCGGCAACGACCTGCGCTGGAACGCCGAGCACCTGATCCAGACACGAACCTACGGCGCCGACCGCCTGATCGGCTGCGAGCTCGCCGCCACCGCCCGATACCACGATGCAGCGGCGGCGCTCGGCGGATTCGGCGCCGACGTCCGCGATCACGGCCAGATCGCGCCAGCGCTGCGGGCCGCCGCGGCGAGCGGCCTGCCGGGCTGCATCAACGTGGCGATCGAGGGCGAGGCTGCGCCGGCGTTCGGCGCGGCGACGACTGCGCATTGAGGCGTTCTGCCTCCCGGCGCGTTCTCGAACTCGCCAAGCGGGCGGCGCACAGCGGCCTCACGTCAAGGTCAGCGCCACCTGCCCGAGCGGCCCGAAATCAGCCTGCAGATGTCCGCCGCCGGCCAGCGGCCAGGGCACCGTGCAACTGCCGGTGCTCACGACCGTGCCCGCTCGCAGCACCTGGCCGTGGCCGGCCGCCTCGGCCACCGCACGCGCCAGCGCCTGCAGCGGATCTCCGAGCACCGCGCTGGAATGGCCCTCGCGCGCCGGCACGCCATCCAGGCTCAGGCGCACCGGCAGCGCGCCGAGGTCCAGCGTCCGCCAGCCGGCGCAGTCGGCGCCGCGTACCCAGGCACCCGCGTAAGCCAGGTCGGCCACGATCGCCGGCGCGGAGGCCTCCGCCCAGCGCCGGTAGCGACTGTCGGCCACTTCGATGGCCGGGAACGCAACGTCGATGGCGTCGAGCAAGGCCGCACGCGAGGGCACACCGTGTTCCCCGTCCAGATCGGCCGCCAGGCGCAGGCCGATCTCCGCCTCCACCACGCAGGCGAGGAAGTCGCGGCGCGCCAGCAGGGTGCCGCTCGAATGCCGGCGCGAGCGCAGGATGGGTCCGGTCAGCGGCGCCCGCAGGCCCAGCCGCTCGAGCGCGGTCTCGCTGGTGACGCTGAGCTTGGTACCGACCACCTCGTCGTCGGTCTCGGCCATCAACTGCCGCAGGTGCTCGGCCTGCAGCGCGTAGGCCTCGTCCAGCCCGCATTGCAGCGTGGCCGGGTCCACGTCCCAGGCGGTGCCGGTGCGTGCCGCCCGCCGCAGGCCGGCGATCCAGTCGGTCCGCATGGCTCAGCCCTTCCGACAGCCGTTGCAGCGACCGCCGCCGGTGCGCCGGGCGGCAACGATGGATGCGTCGCTCATGAGAGTCCTCGTGACGACCGGCGGGTGCCGGCACTGACCGCATTGTTCGGGTCGGCCTCGCCTGCCGCGTCGTCCGAAGCGACGAGATCGGCCCGGATGCCGCGATTCGTCGGTTCGGACGATGCCGCTCACGAACCATCTCCGGACACTGCCTGCCATGCCCGTCGTCCGCGGGCGGACGGATGAACAGACCGATGTACCAAGGCAGGAACGTGCGGGTGGATGCGATCGAGGAAGGGTTCGTCGAACTCTGCTTCGACCGCACCGGTGCGCCCGCCAACCTGTTCGATGCCGATACCGTGGCCGAGCTCAAGGAGGCGGTGGCCGCCATCGCCGCGACCCCCGACGTGCGTGGCGTGCTGGCGACCAGCGCCAAGGATGGCTTCATCATCGGCGCGGACGTCACGGAGTTCGTCGAGAAGTTCAAGCTGCCGCATGCCGACCTGGTGGAGGATGTGCGCCTGTTCAACGAGGCCTTCGTGGCGCTGGAGGATCTGGCGCTGCCCACCGTCGTGGCGTTGGATGGCGACGCCCTGGGCGGCGGCTTCCAGTTCGTGCTGGCCTGCGCGCTGCGCGTGATGTCGCGCCGTGCCCGGGTCGGACTGCCCGAGGTCAGGCTGGGCCTGTTTCCCGGTCTCGGCGGCACCGTGCGGCTGCCGCGCGTGACAGGCGCCCGGACCGCGGCGCAATGGGTGGCCGATGGCCAGCCGCGCGGCGCCGAGGCCGCGCTGGCCGTCGGCGCAGCGGACGCGGTGTGCGACAGCGACAGCCTGCGCGGCACCGCGCTGGCGCTGCTGCGGCGCGCCGCCGGGGGCGGCATCGACTGGCGCGAGGCGCAGCAGCGCAAGCGCCGCCCGCTGAACGGCGAGGGCGGTGCCGCCGTCCACGGCCATGCATCGGCGCCGGCGCTCGAAGACTTCGTCGCTTGGCGCGCGTCGATGGCGGCGGCCGGCCTGCACCAGCCGGCCGCGCTGGCCGCCGTCGACCTGATGGAGCGCGCCGCGCCGCTGGACCGTGACGCCGCGCTGGCGCTGGAGAGCGAGGCGTTCGCCCGCATCGCACGCACGCAGGCATCGGCGGCGCTGGTGCAGACCTTCCTGAACGAGCAGACGGTCAGGAAGATCGCCGGCCATCGCGCGCAGGGCGCGCTGCCGGTGAAGCGGGCAGCCGTGCTGGGCGCCGGCATCGTGGGTGGCGGCATCGCCTTGACCAGCGCCCGCGCCGGCATCCCGGTACGCCTCGGCGATCTCTCGCCCCAGGCGCTGCAGACGGCCCGGGCAGCGATCGACCGCCAGCTCACGCGCCATGTCGAGGCGCGCTGCCTCTCGAACGCGGCGGCGCAGACCGTGCAGCGTGCCATCACGACGCAGACCGGTCACGCCGGCTTCGGCGAGGCCGACATCCTGATCGAGGCCATCGTCGAGCGCCTGGACGTCAAGCGCCGGGTGCTCGCCGAGCTCGAGGGCAGGCTGCGCGAGGACGCCGTGCTGGCGAGCACCACCTCCGGCCTGCGCATCGACGACATCGCCGGTGCGCTGAAGCGCCCCGAACGTTTCGTGGGCCTGCACTTCTTCGCTCCCGTGCCCGCCGTGCCGCTGGTGGAGGTGGTGCAAGGCAGCGCCAGCAGCGAGCGCGCGGTGGCCACCGCGGTGGCCTATGCGCAGGCGATGAACAAGATCCCGGTGGTGGTGAAGGACGGGCCGGGCTTCCTGGTGAACCGCCTGCTCATGGCCTGCACCGGCGCGACGCGGCGCCTCATCGCCGACGGAGGCGATCATCCGGCCATCGACCGCGCGATGCGCGCCTTCGGCTGGCCCATCGGTCCGTCGTACCTGCGGGACGTGCTCGGCATCGACACCGGCGGCCACGTGGTCGAGATGATCGCCGCCGGCGGGCTGCGCGGCTTCACCGACGAGGAGATCGTCGACCGGCTGATGATGCCCTTCATCGTCGAGGCGGCGCACGCGCTGGCCGAGGGCGTGGTCGCCACCCCCGCCGAGCTGGACATGGCGCTGCAGCTCGCCCTGGGCTGTCCCGCGCATATCGGCGGCGCGCTCGAGTACGCCGACTGGCTGGGCCTGGACGAGGTGGTGCGGCGCTGCGATGCGCTGCGTGCGCACGGCCCGATGTACGACCCGACGCCGCGCATGCGGCAGATGGCCGCCGCGGGCGGCACGTTCTACGAGCAGGCGAGCTTCACCGCTCGAGGCTCATGAGGATCGTCCGAATCGACGATATCCGCGCAGCATGACAGCGGACCTCGGGCCGGACGGCCGCCTGCGGGTTTTCTCGTCCATTCCGACGATGCCCCCCCGGTGCCCCCTACCTACACTGCCCGCACAGCATAGAAGAGCCCTTGGAGACCCGAGCCTTGATCCCGACGATGTTCCCGTTCCGGGAGGGCCGCCGCTGATGCGGGACGAGCGCCCCTCCCTGCGGACCGTGGCCGGCGCCGGACGCGCCATCACACGCGTGCTCGAACTGGCCCTGGTGGCCTGCCTCGCCACGATGATCGTCATGGTGTTCGGCAACGTGGTGCTGCGTTACGGCTTCGACAGCGGCATCGTGCTGTCCGAGGAGCTCTCGCGCTTCGCCTTCGTGTGGATGACCTTCGTCGGTGCGGTGCTGGCCGCGCGCGAGGGCCTGCACGTGGGCGTGGACGGCCTGCTGCGGGCGCTGCCCGACCGGGCGCACCGGGCCTGTCTGGTGGTGTCGGAGCTGCTGGTGATCGCCTGCTGCGCGGTGTTCTTCTGGGGCACCTGGCGGCAGCACGAGGTCAACGCCAGCACCCACGCGGCGGTGTCCGGCCTGTCGCTGATCTGGGTGTTCGGCGTCGGCTACCTCAGCAGCATCGGCATCGGCTTCATCAGCGCGGCACGCATCGTGGATCTGCTGCGCGGCCTGCCCCTGGCGCCCGCGGTGGAGCACGAGGACCTGGTATGACCTTCGCCATCTTCCTGGCCGCCCTCGGCGGCGCGATGGCGATCGGCATGCCGATCGCGTTCGCTCTGCTGGTCACCGGCGCCGTGCTGATGATCGCCAGCGGCGAATTCGACGCCACGCTGCTGTCGCAGAAGATCGTGGAAGGCGCCGACAGCTTCCCGCTGCTGGCCATCCCCTTCTTCATGCTGGCGGGCGAACTGATGAACGCCGGCGGCATCTCGCGGCGCATCGTCGATTTCGCGCTCGCCTGGATCGGTCACATCCGCGGCGGCCTGGGCGTCGTGGCCATCGTGGCCGCGGTCATCATGGCTGCCATCTCCGGCTCGGCCGCGGCCGATGCGGCGGCGCTGACGACGATGCTGATCCCGATGATGCGCAAGGCCCGCTACGACGTGCCGCGCGCGGGCGGCCTGATCGCCGCCGGCAGCGTGATCGCCCCGGTCCTGCCGCCCTCGATCGCCCTGATCGTGTTCGGCGTGATCGCCAACGTGTCGATCGGCAAGCTGTTCATGGCGGCCATCGTGCCGGGCCTGCTGATGGGCCTGTCGCTGCTGATCACCTGGCTGTGGATCGCGCGCAGAGAAGAAGGCCCCCTGCGCCCGCGCCCGCCGCTGGGCGAGCGCCTGCGCATCACGATGCGCGCCACCTGGGCGCTGATCATGCCGATCGGCATCGTCGGCGGCATGAGGCTGGGCGTCTTCACGCCCACCGAGGCGGCCGTGGTGGCGTCG
>DAISWF010000038.1:27476-28355 GCA_036826495.1 Burkholderiaceae bacterium | reverse complement strand
CCGCCGGCCGCATATAGCACGACGATCGCCACCGGGCGTGACGGGAACGAGCGTTCGGCCGCCGCGGACAGCCGCTCGCCCGCTGCGGACGAACGCTCGCCCGCCGCTGGCGGACGCTCGGCCGGGGCGGACGAGCGATCCCCGCGGTCGGCAGCCGCGACAGGTGATGCTGGCGCCACCAGCGCAATGACCGACACGATCACCATGAACGTCGCAAACCCTGCGCCCCATGCAGATCGCATGCGCCGCACGAGAGCCGATGCGCCCCCACGCAGCCTGATTCCGCGCGGCGGCATCAACGAACGCACGATTCGGATCGACATCGCGGAACTCCGGCCGGCCCATCCGGCACCGACGCAATGGTCGAACGCCGCGACTCCGATCCGCAATCGACCCGATGGCCGAGCGGCGGCCTCCGATGGCCTAATCCGATCGATTCAAGAGCACAGGGGCACGCGAGCCGGCGCTGCGGCCCGGCCGGCGCTCGCCGGTCAGCCCGCCCGCACGAGCTCCGCCAACGTCGCCAACCCGCGCTGCGCGTCCTCGGCGCTGGCGTGACTGAAGTTCAGCCGCAGCGCCGGATGGCTGCTGGCGGCGTCGGCGAAGAACGGTTCGCCCGGCATGAAGGCGACGTTGCGGGCGATCGCCGCGGCCAGCAGCGCGCCGGTGTCCAGCGGCCGCGCCAGGCGCAGCCAGAAGAACAGGCCTCCGGGCGGCGAGGCCCATTGCGCGAGGCCGCTGAAGTGCTGCCGCAGCGCGGCCTCGAAGCGGTCGCGCTTCGCGCGGTAGGTTGCGGCCAGCTCGTGCAGCCGCTGCACGCGGCCCGGGTCGTTCAACTGCTGCAGCGCCAGCCACTGGCTGATCCGGTTGCTGTGCAGA
>DAISWF010000038.1:0-27466 GCA_036826495.1 Burkholderiaceae bacterium | reverse complement strand
CGCACGGACCAGATACGGCATCAGGTCGACGGAAGCCGCGAGGAAGCCGAGCCGCAGCCCGGGCGCGAAGCTCTTCGAGAACGAACCCTGGTACACCCACGACGCACGCTCGAGCCGCGCGCTGACCGGCCGGCGGTCGCACGGCTCGTACACCAGGTCGCGATACGGATCGTCCTCGAACAGCGTGACGCCGCCGGCATCGCAGGCGGCGGCAAGCGCATCGCGCTGGGCGGCGGAGTAGCAGCGGCCGGTGGGATTCTGGAACGTCGGGATCACGTAGGCCAGCGCCGGCCGCAAGCCGCCGCCGGCGAGCGCCCGCGCCGGCTCGTTGGCATCGAGCTCGACCGGCCGCGCGCCGAAGAACCGGAACACCTGCAGCGCCGCCAGGTACGTCGGCGACTCGACCGCCACCGGCGTGCCCTCGTCGATGAACAGCTTGGCCACCAGGTCGATGCCCTGCTGCGAGCCGGACAGCACCAGCACCTGCGACGGATCGCAGCGCAGACCGAGCGCCGCCAGTTCGCCGGCGATCCGCTCGCGCAGCACCGGTTCGCCCTCGCTCGGGCCGTACTGCAGCCAGCTCGCCGGCATCGCCGATACGTCGACGCGCGGAAAGGTCTCTGGCGCCGGCAGGCCGCCGGCGAACGAGATCATGCCCGGCCGGTCGATCACCGCGAGGATGTCGCGGATCGGCGAGCTGGTCAGATTCGCAACGCGGCGCGAGCCCGGCCAGGGGCGGTCCGCGGTTCGCGAGGTCATCCGATTCATGTCGGCGGTGGAGGCAGCCATGTCGATGATAAAGGTCAATATGGTTGACGCTTCGACAAGCGTAGGCAGCGGACCCTAAAATGTCAACATGGTTGACCGAAAATCCGGCGCCCTGCCGCCCGCCGCCCGCCAGGCGCAGTTGCGCGAGGCGATCGAGCTGTTCTACTTCGGCTATCGGGCGTTCACCGCACGGCCCGACCGCATCCTGGCCCGCCGCGGGCTGGGCCGGGTGCACCACCGGATCCTCTATTTCGTCGGCCGCGAGCCGGGCATCGCGGTCAGTGCGCTGCTGGCCACATTGGGAGTCAGCAAGCAGGCACTGAACGCGCCGCTGCGCCGGCTGGTCGAGGCGGGGCTGGTGACGGCGCGCCCGGCCGCGCACGACCGCCGTGTGCGCCAGCTTCGGCTCACGGCCGAAGGCGAACGGCTCGAAGCCCAGCTCACCGGCACGCAGATGCGCCAGTTGCAGGCGGCCTTCGCCGAGGTCGGCCCCGGCGCCGAAGCCCGCTGGCGGGAGACGATGAAGAAGATCGAAGGCGGGGCCGACGACTGAAGCGCCGGCCGGCGGCCATCAGTGCTTGGATCATTTTCAGCAGTGAGTTCGATTGTTGTACCGAATACAGTTTTCTGACTCACTCCGAAAAAGAGCAGTCGCCGCCGGGACCCACCATGCAGATCGTCATCTCCCACCCCGACCCCGCCACCGCCACCGAATGGCGGGACTCGCTGGCCGAGCGGCTGAGCGGCGCCCGGATCACGATCGACCGGCCCGGCGAGGCTGCAGCGGACAGTCCGCCGGCGCGCTACGCCGTCGGCTGGCAGCCGCCGGCCGATTTCTTCGACCGCCATCCGGCGCTGGAGGCGTTCTTCAACATGGGTGCCGGCGTCGAACGGCTGCTGCGTGATCCGCGGCTGCCGGCGGCGCTGCCGCTGTTCCGCCTCGAGGACGGCGGCATGGGCGAGCAGATGATCGATTATTGCGTGCACGAGGTGCTGCGGCTGCGCACGCAGGCTGCGCGCTACGAAGCGCAGCAGGCGGCCGGCCGCTGGATCGAGCATCCGCCGCGGCCGCGCGATTCGCTGAGGGTGGGGGTGTTCGGCTACGGCGTGCTCGGCCGGCAGGTGGCGGCGGCGCTGCGGCAGCTCGGCTGTCCGGTGGCCGCGCAGGCGCGCGGAAGCCGGCACGGCGATCCGGACGCCCTCGCGGGCACCGGGGGCACCGGGGGCACCGGGGGTACCGGGGGTACCGGGGGTACCGGGGACGCAATGCGGGCCCGGCCGGCCGAGGCCACAGCTACAGCCGTGGCCTCGGCCGGCATCGAGCTCTTCACCGGCCCTCAGCAGTTCGACGCCTTCCTCGCCCGCACCGACGTGCTGATCCTGCTCGCGCCGTTGACGCCGGCCACCGAGAACCTGTTCGGCGCCGACGCGTTCGCGCGGCTGCCGCGCGGCGCCTGGCTGATCAACGTCGCGCGCGGCGGGCTGGTCGACGATGCGGCGCTGTTGGCGGCGCTGGACAGTGGCCAGCTCGCCGGCGCGACACTGGACGTGTTCCGCAGCGAGCCGCTGCCGGCCGATCATCCGTTCTGGCGCCATCCGGCGATCCGCCTGACGCCGCATGTCTCGGCTCCGACCGTGGTCGCCGAGAGCGTCGCGCAGGTCGCTGATAAGATTCGAAGATTCGCCGGCGGTCTGCCGGTCGGCGGCCGGGTCGACCGCACACGCGGCTACTGACCTCCCGTCGGCGCCCGCGCCGCATACACATGGAGGTTCCGATGCCACTGCCGACCCATGTCCACCTGACCGAGGTGGGTGCGCGGGATGGCCTGCAGAACGAGCAGCAGCCGGTGCCGGCCGCGGTCAAGATCGAGCTGTGCGAGCGGCTGCTGGCCGCCGGCGTCAGCAGCCTCGAGGTCACCTCGTTCGTGTCGCCGAAATGGATTCCGCAGATGGCCGACGCGTCCGAGGTGATGGCGGCGATCCCGCGCCCTGCCGGCGTGCGGATGTCGGTGCTGACGCCGAACATGAAGGGCTTCGAAGGGGCGCTCGCTTCCGGCGCCGACGAGGTCGTCATCTTCGGCGCGGCCAGCGAAGCGTTCTCGATGCGCAACATCAACTGCTCGATCGCCGAGAGCATCGAGCGGTTCCGGCCGGTCGCCCAGGCCGCCAAGGATCACGGCCTGCGGCTGCGCAGCGCGGTATCCACCGCGTTCGGCTGCCCTTATCAGGGCGAGGTGCCGGTCGAATCGGTGATCGACGTCGTGCGGCGCATGCGCGACCTGGGCTGCGACGAGATCGGCATCGCCGACACGATCGGCACCGGCACCGCCGGCCATGTGAAGCGGGTGTTCGAGGCGGCCGCCCGCGAGGTGCCGATCGACAGTCTGTCCGGTCATTTCCACGACACCTATGGTCAGGCGGTATCGAACGTGATGGCGGCGCTCGAAACCGGCGTCTACCGCTTCGACGCCTCGATCGCCGGCCTGGGCGGCTGCCCGTATGCGAAGGGCGCGACCGGCAACGTCGCCACCGAGGACGTGGTGTACCTGCTGCACGGCCTGGGCATCGGCACCGGCCTGGACCTCGACCGGCTGGTCGACACCGGCCAGTGGATCTCGGCGTGGCTCGGCCGCAGGAGCATGTCGCGCGCCGGCAATGCGATCTTCGCGAAGCGGCCGTCGTCGGCGCCGGCGGCGGCCACCGCCTGAAGCCGTTGAACGGCCCGCGCCCCCTCCCGCCGCCGCGGCTGCAGGTGCCGGCCGACGGCCCGGTCGGTTCGCCGTGCATCTCCGTGTGCCGGATCAACGAGGCCACCGGCCTGTGCGAAGGATGTCTGCGCACGATCGACGAGATCGCCGCCTGGGGGTCGCTCGACGATGACGCGCGGCGGCGCGTGCTGCGCGACATCGCCGGCCGCCACGACGCCCTGTTCGAGCGATGAGCGGCCTCGCCGCGGCGCCGGCACCGCTGCCCGACTCGATGGTGTTCATCGAGCGCGACTGGCTGTCGAGCAACCAGGTGCTGTTCTTCGATGGTGACGAGGCCACGCTGATCGACAGCGGCTATGTCAAGCATGCGCCGATGACGCTGGCGCTGCTCGATGCGCAATTGCGCAGGCGGCCGCAGGCGCGGCTGACGCGATTGCTGAACACCCACCTGCATTCGGACCACTGCGGCGCCAATGCGGCGATCGCCCGTGCGCACGGCTGCGCGATCCACGTGCCGGCGATCTCGCTGCCGGCGGTCACCGGATGGGACCGCGAGGCCCTGACGCACGCCGCCACCGCGCAGCGCTGCGAACGCTTCCGCGCCGACCACGGCATCGAGCCCGGCGACCGCTTCACGATGGGCGGCGCGCAGTGGGTCGCGCTGGCCGCGCCCGGACACGATCCGCATTCGCTGATCTTCCACTGCGCCGAGCATCGTCTGCTGATCGCGGCCGATGCGCTGTGGGAGAACGGCTTCGGCGTGATCTTCCCCGAGCTCGAGGGCCGCTCCGGATTCGCCGAGCAGCAGGCGGTGCTCGAGCTGATCGCCTCGCTGCCGGTCGAGCGGGTGCTGCCCGGCCACGGCCCGATGTTCACCGACGTCGGCGGCGCGCTGGCCCGCGCCCATGCCCGGCTGCGGTCGGTCCGCGAGAACACGCAGCGCTATGCCCGCAATGCGCTGAAGGTGATGATCAAGTTCCGGATGCTCGACGACGAGACGATGACGATGCAGGCGCTGCAGGAGGCGGCCGCCGGCGCCTCGGTGCTGCGCAACAGCGCGGCGCTGCTCGGCCTGCCGCTCGCGGAAGCGGTCGAGCGCTGCACCGACGAGCTGGTCGCGCAGCAGCAGCTTCGCCGCGACGGCGACCGGCTGTTCAATCTGTAGGCCCCGCCGGACCTGCAGGCCCTGCCCGACCGACCGCCGGCCCCGAAGCGGCGGCGCATCGATAGAGGTCCCCTATCGATGCTCCGATCTCTATATAAACGATCATGTTTTCCGATCATGATCGCGCTGAAAGCTGCTGATTCATCAGGCATTTTCTCGCCTGCCGGACCTCGATTGGTGGGACACTGCGCGAATGTCCGAACGCACACCGAGCATCACCTGGCCGTACGCAGTGATCGTGCTGATCGTCGTCGGGCTGGCGCTGGCCGGCACCGAGATCCTGTCGGCCAGCCGCGCCTACATCGGCGGCCAACGCCACTGGTCGAAGGCCGAACGGGATGCTTCCGCTCATCTGATCCGCTACGGCGCGTCGCACCTTCCGTCCGACTACCGGCGGTTCCGCGAAGCCCTCGCAATACCGCTGGGCGACCGGCGTGCGCGCGAGGCGCTCGATGCCGAAACCGCCGATCCGCGGGCGGCCTACGACGGGTTTCTGAGCGGCCGCAATCATCCGGATGACATCCCCCGACTGATCCGGTTGTTCCGGCTGTCCCGGAACCTGCCCTTCATGCGCGACATGATCGAGCAGTGGGCGAAGGCCGACGAATGGATCGACCGGCTCGCGCAGGTCGGCGAGCGGCTGCACGAGGAGATCCGGTCCGGCAGCCCCGACCCTGGCCGGATCCGCGTGGCGGTGGCCGAGGTGCGCACGATCCATGAGGCGATCGTGCCGCTGGAGAACCGGTTCGCGCAGACGCTCGACGATCTGGCCCGGCTGGTCACGCGGATCGTCCACTGGATGCTGATCGTGGGCGCGATGATGCTGGTCGTGCTGGGCTCGGCGATCACCCGTCGGATGCATGCCCGCACTGCTGCGGTCAGCCGCGCGCTGCATGCATCGGAACGCCGGGTGCGGGCCGAGCAGGCGCAGCTTCGCCACCAGGCGAACCACGACGCGCTGACCGGACTGGCCAATCGCCGCCACTTCGAGGAACGCCTGCAGGAGGTGCTGTCGGCTCCGCGGGAAGCCGGCCGCAGCGATGCGGTGCTGTACCTGGACCTGGACCAGTTCAAGGTCGTCAACGACACCTGCGGCCACCCCGCCGGCGACGAGCTGATCCGCCAGTTGAGCGGCCGGCTGCGTGGTCTGCTGCGCCGGTCCGACACGCTGGCCCGCCTCGGCGGCGACGAGTTCGGCGTGCTGCTCGAGCACTGCGACATCGACGCCGCCCAGCGCAGGGCCGAGGTGATCCGCCGCGAGGTGGCGCAGTTCCGCTTCGCCTGGCAGGTACGCACCTTCAGCGTCGGCGCCAGCATCGGCGTGGTCACGCTGGACGGTTCGATGTCGACGGTGGCCGAGGTGATGAGCGCCGCGGACCGGGCCTGCTATGCGGCCAAGGACAAGGGACGCGACCGGGTGCATCTGTTCCGGCTCGACGACCTCGAGCTGCAGGCGCGGGCCGGCGAGATGGAGTGGGTGGCGCGGATCGCCCGGGCACTGGAGAACGACAGCCTGGTGCTCCATTCACAGGAGATCCGTCCGCTGCGGGCCGCCGCCGACGGCGGCCCGACCGAAAGCCACCTCGAGCTGCTGGTGCGCATCGTCGACGAGGACGGCAGCCTGGTGCTGCCGATGGCCTTCATACCGGCGGCCGAACGCTACGGACTGATGCCGCGGATCGACCGTTGGGTCATCGCGCGGGCATTCAGCGAGCTGCGGGCGCTGCGCGACCGCAGCGGCACGATCCCGCGCTGCATGATCAACCTGTCGGGCGGCTCGGTGGCCGACCCGTCGCTGCTGGCCTTCATCACCGACAGGTTCGCCGAGAGCGGCCTGCCGTTCGACCGGATCGGCTTCGAGCTGACCGAAACGGCGGCGATCTCCAACATGGCGGTGGCCAAGCAGCTCATGCGCGAGCTGCGCGCGCTCGGCTGTCCGCTGGCGCTGGACGACTTCGGCGCCGGCATGTCGTCGTTCGCCTATCTGCGCACGTTGCCGATCGACTACCTGAAGATCGACGGCCACATCGTCAAGGACCTGCTGGACGACCCGGTGAACCGGGCGATGATCCACGCGATCCGCCAGGTCGCCGAGGTGATGGGCGTGCACACGATCGCCGAATGGGTCGAGAACGGCCGGATGGTGGAGGAGCTGGGCCGGCTGGGCATCGACTACGTGCAGGGCTACGGCGTGGCCCGGCCGCTGCGGCTCGCCGATGCGCTGGCCGACTGGCAGGCACGGCCTCCGCTGCCGCGGCCCCTGCTGACAGGCCAGCCCGGTTGAAAGCCCCCGTGCCGCGCAGGGCGGTATGCTTGCGCGCTGTCCACCCGTCGCGCAGGTCTTCTCGTGGTGAAACCGAATCTGCAGCAGTATGCCCAGCTCGCGGCCGTCATCGCGGTGGTGGTCGGCTGCTACCTGATCTTCGCGCCGTTCATCCCGGCGATCCTGTTCGCCGCCGTCGCCTGCTCGTCGAGCTGGCCACTGTACCTGCGCGTACGCCGCTGGGTGCGCGGGCGGCGCAGCGTGGCGGCGATGCTGATGTCGATCCTGTGGGTCATCGTCGTCATCGGCCCGTCGATCCTGCTGGCCGACAGCCTGGCCAACAGCGTCGGGGGGGTCGTGGAGCCGCTGCGCGGCCTGCTCGAGAGCGGCCCGCCGAAGCCGCCGGCCTGGTTGAAGGAGATCCCGCTGGTGGGCAGCGCGATCGACGGCTACTGGCAGCGCCTGACCAGCAGCCGGCAGGAGCTGCTGGAACTCTCCAAGAACCTGATCGACCCGCTGCGGCGGCTGGTGCTGGGCGCCGGCAAGGCGATCGGCGCGAGCCTGCTGCAGCTCGTGCTGGCGACCTTCGTCGGCTACTTCTTCTATCGCGACGGCGAGCGGCTGATCGAGATCGTGCGCCGCATCCTCGCGCGGCTGGCCGGCGAGCACGGCGACGACATGCTGACGACGATCGACAACACGATCGCCGGCGTCGTCACCGGCGTGTTCGGCACCGCGCTGGTCCAGGCGCTGGTGGCGGCGGTCGGCTTCATGATCGCCGGCGTGCCGGCGGTGCTGCTGCTGGCCACCGCGACCTTCTTCCTGTCGATCACGCCGATCGGTCCGCCGCTGATCTGGATCGGCGCGACGGCCTGGCTGTACTTCCAGGATCAGCTCGGCTGGGCGATCTTCATGGCGGTGTGGGGGCTGCTGGCGATCAGCAGCGTCGACAACGTCATCAAGCCGATCCTGATCAGCCGCAGCAGCAGCCTGCCGATGCTCCTGATCGTCATCGGCGTGTTCGGCGGCATCTATGCGTTCGGCTTCATCGGCACCTTCATCGGGCCGCCGATGCTGGCGGTGGGGCTGGGGCTGGTGATGCTGTGGATCGGCCGGGACGCTCCGCCGCCTGCAGCAGACAGTAAAGCGTCGCCCGCAGCCGATCGTCCCAAGCCGCCGTGACGTCGTCCGGCAGGAAGCGCAACCTGAACGCGCGGGTGGCGGCGCGCGGATCGCTGGTGTCGTAGCCGAACGCGCGCAGGCCCAGCAGCACGTCGAATGCGGCCGGGGGCTCGGGCAGCGGCGGCTCGCACCACAGGCCGAAGCCGTGCTGCGCGAGCTGCCGCCATGGAAAGAGCCGCCCGGGGTCCTCCTTGCGGCGCGGCGCGACGTCGCTGTGCCCGAGATAGTTCGCGGCCGGAATCCGGTGGCGAGCGGCGATGTCGCGCAGCAGGGTCAGCAGCGCCGCCACCTGCGGCTCGGAGAACGGCTCGCGGCCGTCGTCGTCGATCTCGATGCCGAGCGACGAGGAATTCAGATCGGTGTCGGCGCCCCAGCGCGAATCGCCGGCATGCCAGGCGCGGGCGCGCTCGTCGACGAGCTGGTAGATCAGGCCGTCGCGCCGCACCAGGTAGTGCGCGCTGACCTCGCGGGCCGGATCGGTCAACGTGCGCAGCGCCCGTTCGGCACGGTTGCTGCTGGTGTAGTGCAGGATCACGTATTGCGGCTTGCGCTCGCCCAGGTTGGGCGACGGCCACCAGACCGTCGGCACGCCGGCGCGCTGCGGCAGCGGCGCACAGGCGGCCAGCAGCGCGGCGAGCAGCAGCAGCAGCCGGGCCGCGGTCACACGACGATCGGCGTGGACACCCCATCCATCGACAGGATCGCGCCCGACACGTAGCTGGCCCGTGCCGACGCCAGGTACACCACCGCGTCGGCGATCTCGGCCGGTTCGGCCAGCCGCTTCAGCGCGGTGCGCGCGGTGAGGCGGCTCATCGCCTCCTCGGTGCTGATGCCGGCGATCCTCGAATCGAGCGCCAGACCCTCTTTCAGCCGGTCGGTCAGCGTGGCGCCCGGGTTCACCGCGTTGACCCGGATGCCGACCGGCCCGTAGGCGCTGGCCAGCCCCGCGGTCACCAGCATCAGCGCCGCGTTGGCCGCGCCGCCCGGCATGTGGACGGCGGAAGCCACCTTGCCGCCGGCGCCGATCACGTTGACCACGCTGCCGCGGCGGCGTGCGGCCATCCGCTGGATCACCGGCGTCAGCACGTTCACGTAGGTGAAGTACTTCGCATCCATTGCCGCCCGCCACACGTCGGCGTTCAGCTCGTCGGGCGGCGTGCGCCGGGCGGCGCCGGCCGACGTCACCAGCACGTCGAGCTCGCCGAGCTGCGCCTCGACCTCGTCGACCATCCGGGCCGCCTGCGCGCCATCGATCAGATCGGCCGCATGGGCGGTGACCCGTCCCAGCGGCGACAGCTCGGCCAGCGCATGATCGAGATTGGCGCGCGCCCGCGACGTGATCGCGACCTCGGCCCCCTCCTTCAGGAACGCCCGCGCGCAGGCGAGCCCTATGCCCTTGCTGCCGCCGGTGATCAGCACCCGTTTGCCGCGCAGTTCGAGATCCATGTCGCCACCTGCCGAAGTAACATCGCGGACAGCATAACGCGAACGCCGCGGCGATGTGCCGCGGCACCACCGGCATCCTGGGAGTCCGCTTGAGCCAGACGACGATACGCAGCGCCCGCGACGAGGATCTCGCGGCGATCCAGGCGATCTATGCGCACCATGTGACGACCGGCACCGGTTCGTTCGAGCTCGAGGCGCCCGGCCTCGCCGAGATGAGCCGACGGCTGGCCGACGTGCGCGGCAACGGCCTGCCCTGGCTGGTGGCCGAGCAGGACGGCCGGGTGACCGGCTATGCATATGCGAACCTCTATCGCAGCCGCCCGGCCTACCGCTTCACCGTCGAGGATTCGATCTACCTGGCCGCCGATGCGATCGGCCGCGGCACCGGGCGGCGGCTGCTGACCGCGCTGATCGACGAATGCGAACGGGCCGGCTGCCGGCAGATGGTGGCGGTGATCGGCGACAGTGCGAACACCGCGTCGATCTCGCTGCATGCGCGGCTGGGCTTTCGCTTCTCGGGGGTGGTGCGGTCGTGCGGCTGGAAGTTCGACCGCTGGCTGGACACCGTGCTGATGCAGCGCGAGCTGGGGGCGGGCGAACGGACGTCGCCCGAGGATTAGCCCTTGCCCTTGGCGGCCTCGAGCGCGCCGAGGTTCAGGCCCTCGACGATCTTCTTCATGCTGGCCAGATCGACGCCGCGGCCGCTGCCTTCGACGATCACGCCGTTCTCCAGCACGACGGTGTAGCCGGCCTGGCCGCTGCTCTTGCTGACGTGTTCCTTGATCGTGCGCTTGCCGCTCTTGTAGATCTTCTCGACCTCGCGCTCGTTCTCCTTCTCGCCGGTGATGTTCATCCAGCCGGCCATCGCCATCAGGCCGGCCAGCCCGCCGACGTCCATGATCTCCAGCTTCACCGTGCGGTCGCCGGAGCCGTACTCGGCGCGCGCGGTGGAGCCCTTGATGCCCATCGCGGCGCCGCCCTGCGACTCGAACGCCGAGCGCTTCATGTCGCCGATCGATTCGGGCAGCGCCGCCTTCAGCAGTTCGGCCGGCAGCGGCTCGCGGCCGCCGGTGGCGGCGGCCATCGCGCCGAGCGCCTCGGCCACCGCCTTGCCGGCGGCGGCCGGGTCGGCCGGCTTGCCGGACGATTCGATCTGCCTGGTGGCGGCTTCCAGCCTGCGGGCGGCCTCCTCGGCCTTCCTCGTGTCTATCGTGACCTCGCCGGTGGGCGTCTTGATCGTCACGCCGCCGCCGGCGTCACCCATCCGCATGTGCGGGCCGGGCATGAACGCGTTCGACACCACCGACAGCAGCAGCGCGGCGACGAAGCCGCAGACGATGATCACGGCGGTATAAGGCATCGCCTTGTCCGGCGGGCACTTCATCAGCACCGGCAGCCCGATGTAGATCAGGTAGATCGAATACAGCGCGCCGAGGAAGACCAGCATCGACAGCGACGGGATCAGGTACAGGATGCCGGCGACCATCGAGGCGGTGGAGCCGTAGGCCACCACCTTGAAGGCGTTGACCGGGCTCTTCTGGCCCTTGAACGTCGGCGCCAGCGCGTTGACGATCAGCCCCAGCACGTACAGCATCACCAGCGACAGCACATAGCTGATGATCGCGTTGATCAGCCCGCTGAAGAACGGCATCCGGACCGTGACGCCGAAGCCGCCGAAGCCGAACACCGACATGCCGATGAACATCGCGATCGCCGGGATCGCGGCCAGGTAGATCACGTAGTTCCGGTAGACACCGGCGATATCGGTGGCTTCGGCCTCGATCACCGGCCACTCGGTCTTCGGCGACATCAGGATCGCCTTCACCCGGTCGACGATTGGCATGTTGCGGGTCCCTGTTCGTTGATGACGAAACGCCAAACATACCCCAAAAAGATGGCCGCCGTGGCGTTTCGCGCCGGCGGTCACCGGGTGGCGATCAGGAACAGGCGCCGGAACGGGAACAAGGTGCGGCCATCGGGCAGCGGCGGATAGGCACGCGCGACCCGCGCCGCATAATCGGTTTCGAAGCGCGAGCGCTGCGGCTCGTCCAGCGCATCGAGGAACTGCCGCAGCCAGGGGCCCTTGGTCCATTCCTTCACCGGATCCTGGCCGGTCAGCACCTGCCGGTACTCGGTCTCCCACAGATCGACGTCGGCCGCCAGCGGCGAGCAGATCTCGAAATACGCGGCCGGCTCCATCACCGGCAGCGGCTTCAGCAACGGCTCCAGGCGCGCCCGCCAGGGGCCTTCCCGGACGGTGTCGGCGATCGCGGTGTGCGACGGCGCCGAGAAGTTGCGCGGCATCTGCACGGCCAGCACGCCGCCGGGCGCGAGCTGCCCGATCAGCGAGGCGAACAGCGCCGGATGATCGGGCAGCCAGTGCAGCGCGGCGTTGCTGAACAACAGGTCGACCGGTTCGTCGGCGCGCCAGTCGGCCATGCTCTGCTGCTGCCAGCGGATGCCGGGGTGCTCGCCGCGCGCCCGCTCCAGCATCGCCGCCGAGTCGTCGACGCCGGTGATCTGCGCGGCCGGCCAGCGGCGGGCCATCAGGCCGGTGATCGAGCCGGTGCCGCAGCCCAGATCGACGATCCGGGCCGGTGCGGGCAGGTCGATGCGCGCCAGCAGGTCCAGCGCGGGCCGCAGCCGCGGCTGCGCGAACTTCAGATACTGCTCGGGATTCCAGCTCATCCGAGCCTCCGTTTCAGCGGGCCCGCGGCAGCACCGCCGGATCCACCACGTGGATCGGCTCGCCGGCCGCATACGACACGATCTGGTCGAATACGTCGCTGAACTGCAGATCGTATTCGTCGCGGGTCACGTAGCCGATGTGCGGCGTGCAGATCAGATTGGGCAGCGCGAGCAGCGGGTCGGCCGGATCGCGCAGCGGCTCCGTCTCGAACACGTCGACGGCGGCCATGCCGGGGCGGCCGGCGCGCAGTGCCGCGAGCAGCGCCCCGGGCGCCACCAGCGGCGCCCGGCTGGTGTTGACCAGCAGCGCGTCGGGCTTCATCCGCGCCAGGTCGTCGGCGGTGACGATGCCGCGGGTCGCCTCGACCAGCCGCATGTGCAGCGACACCACGTCGCAGCGGCCATAGAACGTGGCCTGGTCGGGCGCCACCTCGAAGCCGTCGGCGCGTGCCCGCTCGCACGATTCGGGCCGCGCCCAGATCAGCACGTCCATGCCGAACGCGCGGCCGATGTCGGCGACCGCGCGGCCGATGCGGCCGTAGCCATGGATGCCCAGGGTGCGGCCGCGGACGCTGCGGCCGACGCTCATCTGCCAGTGCCCGGCCTTCAGCGACGCCATCTGCTGCGGAATCTCGCGCATCGCCGACAGGATCAGCCCCCAGGTCAGCTCGGCGGTCGCGTACGACGGCCTGCCCGGGTTCATGTTCGACGACACGATGATGCCGTTGCGGGTGCATGCGTCGACGTCGATGTGCGGATAGACGCCGCGCTGGCTGATCAGCCGCAGCTTCGGCAGCCGGTCGAGCAGCGGCGCCTGGATCTTCGTGCGCTCGCGGATCAGCACCAGCGCCTCGGTATCGCGCAGCCGTTGCGCGAGACCGTCGGTATCCTGCAGATGGTCGTTCCAGACCGTCACCGAGTGACCGTCCAGCTTGCTGAAGCACGGCAGGGTGCGCAGGGTGTCGAAGTAGTCGTCGAGGATCGTGATGTTCATCGGTGGTGCGACTCGGTTTGCGGCCTGGCGGGCGACGGACTGCCGCGCAGCCGGGCGCCGCGGACCTCGAACGATACCGCGGCCAGCCGATCGTCGCCGTGGCGCAGCTCGAGCCGGTGCCGCCCCGGCATCGGCGGCCAGGCGAGCCGCGCACCGTGACCGACGGTGCGGCCGTCGAGCACCCAGCGCGCGGCGGCGGCATGCTCGCCGTCGGCGACGAATGTCAGCCGCTGGCTGGCCGGCGGGATGTCGGGGTCGAGCGCGTAGAGGCTCGCGTCGACCGGCGCGACGATCGCGGTCTTCGTGGCGACCCGTTCGACCCGGGCGACCCGGCGCAGCTCGGTGCCGCGGAGGAACCATTCGTCGCGCGGCGGCTCCAGCCCCGGCTCGAACACCACCCGTTCGCCGACCACGCCGGCCGGCGGCGACGGCGGGCGGCTGACCTCCCCGCGATGCAGCCAGGACATGACGTCGGCCCACACCGGCGCCGCGCCGCTGATGCCCGACACGTTCCACATCGGCTCGCCGGAGAAGTTGCCGACCCACACGCCGACGGTGTAGCGGTCGGAGAAGCCGATGCACCAGTTGTCGCGCATGTCCTTGCTGGTGCCGGTCTTCACCGCCGCCCAGCCGCGCAGCGCCAGCGTGCTGTCGGTGCCGAAGGTCAGCGCCCGCGCATTGCGGTCGGCCAGGATGTCGGCGACGATGAAGGCCGCCGCGGGATCGACGACTTTCGCCGCAGCCTGCGTCGCGCCGTCGCGCATCCGCACGACCGGCGAATACCGGCCGCCGTTGGCGAGCGCGCGATAGGCGTTGGTCAGCGCCAGCAGGCTGACGTCGGCACTGCCGAGCGCGAGGCTGTAGCCGTACCAGTCGCCCGACTGGTTCAGCGAGTCGAAGCCGAGCGCACGCATCCGTTCGACCAGCGCATCGGGCGTCACCGTCACCAGTGTGCGCACCGCCGGCACGTTCAGCGACGCACCGAGTGCGGCGCGCAGGCTCACCAGGCCCTTGAAGCCGCGGTCGTAGTTGCGCGGGATGTAGAGACCGGTCGCGGTCGCCAGATCAACCGGCGAGTCGTCGAGCAGCGATGCGGCGGTCAGCAGCCGCTTCTCGAGCGCCAGCGCATAGAGGAACGGCTTCAACGTCGAACCGGCCTGGCGCAGCGCGGTCACGCCGTCGACCGCGGCGGCCGACGACAGCGCGCCGCTGGAGCCGACCCAGGCCAGCACCTCGCCCGACCGGTTGTCGAGCACCAGCACCGCGCCGTCCTCGACGTTGCGTCGCGCCAGCGCCGACAGATGACGCCGCAGCGCATCGTGCGCGACCCGCTGCAGGTCGGCCCGCACCGTGCTCAGCACCGGCGCATCGGAAGTCTTCAGCATCTGCCGCGCCAGGTGCGGCGCGAGCTGCGGCGCGCCGTCGAGCCGGGCATCGGCGGCGCCGGCGCGGCGGGCCAGCGCGAGCCGTGCGATGGGTTCGACGGCCAGGCAGTCGGCCGGATCGTCAGACTGCCCGCGCAGCTCCCGCAGCAGCGCACAGGCGCGGCGGCCGACGCGGTCGGCGCCGGCATTGGGCCCGCGCAGCAGCACCGCCAGCACCGCCGACTCGGCGGCATCGAGACCGACCGGCTGCTTGCCGAACATCGTCCGCGACGCGGCATCGACGCCGACCAGCTCGCCGCGGAACGGCGCGAGGTTCAGGTAGGCCTCGAGAATCTGGTGCTTGCGCCAGCGCCGTTCGAGGCGGGTCGCGATCCACGCCTGATCGATCTTCTGCGCGAAACTGCGGCCGTCGGCGCCGCGCCGCAGCCGCTCGTCGAGCAGCCCGGCGAGCTGCATCGTCAGCGTGCTGGCGCCGCGCGTGCGCTCGTCGAACAGGTTGCGGAACGATGCCGCCGCCACCGCGGTCCAGTCGACCCCCGAATGCTGATGAAAGCGCCGGTCCTCCGACAGCACGATCGCCGCCCGCAGCGCCGGCGACACCTCGTCGAGCGAGATCCAGTCGAGCCGCCGCGCGCCGTGGTCGACCCGCTGCCGCTGCAGCGGCCGGCCGTCGCGGTCGAGCAGCCAGGCATCGGAGCTGTGCCAGCCGGCGCGGACTTCGTCGAAGGTCGGCAGCGCGGCGCCACCAGCCACAGCACGCCCCGAGACCGCCGCCGCGATCACTGCAACGACTGCAGCGGCGACGATCACGGCCGGCCGGATTCGCTCGCGGATGCCCGCGCTCACGGCTTCACCGTCACCGTCGCGTTCGGCAGTGCGCCGAACATCTCGGGGTTGTACATCGCCTCGACGCGGGTCGGCGGCAGCCTGAACTCGCCGGGGTTGTTCAGCCGCACGTTGTATTCGACCTCGAAGGGCCGGGCCGCGACGTAGGCGTAGTAGGCACGATAGCCTTCGAACGCGCGTTCCTCGTAGGCGACCCACGGCTGATCCCAGCCGCGCCGCCGGCCGGCCTCGCCCGGGCGGTCGTCGTTGCGCGAGTCGCGGCCGAGGCCGGAACCGAGGATCGTCGCGCCGGCCGGCACCGGATCGGCGAGCACGACCCAGGTCGCGGCGGCCTGCGGCGTCACCTTCAGGCGCACCCGCAACACGTCGCCTCGGCTGAATGCGCCCGGCTCGCGCACCTGCACCGGCTCCACCGTCCGTTCGACCGCGAAGCCGGCCCGCACCGGTGCGGTCAGCGGCACCGCCGCCAGCGACTGCACGGTGACCCAGGGGCTGCCGCCGCCGTCCTGCGCGATCGCGAGCACCGCGGGCGATGCGGCAGACGGTGCAGCGGCCGACGGCGCCGGTGCAGCGCCCGACGGAGGGGGTGCAGCAACCGCCGCCGGCCACGGCAGCATCACCGCCGCCCCGTTGCCGCCGCGCGACCAGTCGAAAGTGCGCACGACGTCGGCGCCGTCCGGCGGCCGCAGCACCGCGGCCGAGAAGCCGGTCACCGCGGTGCTCTCGAAGCGGCGCGAGAACTTGTCGATCGCCAGCGACCCGAGCAGGTTCGCGTTGGTGGTCATCCAGCGGCCTTCGCGGAACCGCCCGAGCAGCCCCAGCGCGAGCCGCGGCGTCTCGTCCTTCCAGCCGGGCTGCTCGACCGCCAGCGCCAGCAGCTTCGCGCCATTGGCATCGGCATTGGCCATCAGCCACCACCAGAAGTCGCTCTGCTCGTTGGCCCACGACAGCCGCGTGCCCTGCCACGACAGCCGCGCGCGCAGCACCTGCTCGGCCTTGGCCAGCGCGGCCGGGCGGGCCAGTCCGGGCGAGCGCAGCAGCGCCGCATACCAGTCGAGCACCGCGCCGGTGGGCAGCGGGTCCGGATCGATGTCGAAGGTTTCCATCATCGCGCGGGTCACCTTGCCGGTGCGCGACAGCGCCTCCAGCGCAGCCAGCCGGCGCACCGTCAGGTCGCGCTGCGGCGCCCAGGTCTCGCGCTTGAGCCGACCCTCGACGAACGCGATCAGCGCCCGCTCCATCCGTTCGCGGATCTCGGCAGGGATGGCGTAGACCGGGTCGAGCCGTGCGGCCTCGTCGGTGACCGACAGCAGATAGGCGGTCAGCACGTCGCTACCGCGCGGCGGATTGCCGGCCCACGGCGGGAAGTAGTCGGCCAGGCCGTCGTCGTCGAGATAGCCGGGCATCTGCTCGACGACGGTCTGCCACAGCGCCGCATCGCGCAGGCCGATCGCCTTCGAGGCCTTCTGCTCCAGACAGACGAACGGATAGCGCTCGAAGTAGCGGCGCACGCCCGGCAGCCCCTCGGACAGCTTCGCCTGCCACTGCACCGCGAGGCCGCCGCGGCCCGGCAGCGCCGCGGCGGGCGGCGCGACCGGCCAGGTCCGCGGACCATCGACCTGCGCGATCGTCGCCTGCTGCACGGTGACCGGCACCGCCTCGGCGATGCGCTGGCGGATGCGCAGCCGGTCGGCCGCGGCCGAACCGGCGTCCTGCGCCGACAATTCCCACTGCAGCGATTCGCCAGCGTTGGCCGACGCATTGGCGGAGGCACCGGCCGCGGGACCCGCCGCAGCACCGGCAGCACCCGCTGAGCCCGCCGCCACTCCAGCCGCCCCCTCGGCCCGCATGCCCGCCGGCACATCGACCGGCCAGGCGATCTCCCGCGCCGCCCCCGGAGCGAGCTCCACCGACGCCTCATGGCGGCCGAGCGGCGAGCCAGCAGCAAAGCGCACGTTCATCGCGCGCTCGCTGCCGTTGCGCACCGTGACCATCGCAACGAACCGGTCACCGTCGCGCACCAGCGGCGGCAGACCCGACACGAGCTGCAGATCCTGCGACGAGCGGATCGTCGCGCCGCCGTGGCCGAACAGATCGTCGCCGACGTCGGCCACCGCGACGATCCGGAAGCTGGTCAGCGAATCGTTCAGCGGCACCTCGACCACCGCCTCGCCGGCCGCATCGACCGGTACCGCGGCCCGCCACAGCAGCAGGGTGTCGAACAGCTCGCGGGTCGGCGCGCGGCCGCCGTCGCCGCCCGGCGGCAGCGCCTTGCGGCCGTAGTGCCGCTTGCCGACCACCTGCATCTGCGCGGTCGCCGTCTCCACGCCCCAGCTTCGCCGCTGCATCATCGCATCGAGCAGCCGCCAGCTCGCATTGGCGCGCAGCTCCAGCAGCGCCTGATCGACCGCCGCCACCGCCACCTCGGTGCCGGCCGGCACCGGCCGGCCGTCGGGCAGCGCGACCTTGATCCTGACGCGCGCGGTCTCGCGCACCTGATAGCGCTCGCGCTCGGGCGTCACCGTGACCTTCAGCTCGTGCGCCGCCAGGCCCACCCGCAGCTCGGCGGCGCCGAACCTGAAGGCCGGTTTGCCGAGATCGACCATCGCGGTCGGCGCCACCTGATCGACGGCTGCCTGCCGCTCGCGCCACCACTGGCGCGGCGCCTGCCAGCCCCAGGTGAACAGCGAATACCACGGCACCTCGCGGATGCGGCCGCGCACCGCCAGCACCGACACGAACACGTTGGGCCCGTAGCGGTCCAGCACCGGCACCCTGATCGTCGGATCGTCGCCGGTGATCTGCACGACCTGCGTGGCGATCACGCCTTCGCGTTCGATCGCCACCAGCGCGGTGGCATGGCGAAACGGCATCCGCACCTGCATCGTCGCCGTCTGCCCCGGTTCGTAGCGCTTCTTCTCCGGCAGCAGGTCGATGCGGTCCTGGTTCTCCGCGTCGAACCATACGTCGCCCTTCTTCGTGACCCACACGTCGGCGCCGGCCTGAGCGATGCGGCCGTCGCCGTCGCGGGCCTGGGCACGCAGCTCCATCTGGCCGGCCGCAGCGGGCCGCACGTCGCAGGCGAAGCGCCCCTTCGCATCGCTGCGGCCGCTGCACAGCACGCCGAGGTCGGTCTTCTCGGTCTGCGTGTCGTAGCCGTAGAGGCCGCCGACCAGCCGCTTGCGGGTCGTGATCCGCTTGACGGTCTGGCCGCGCAGCTCCACCGGCACGTCGGCGGCCGGCCGGCCCTGCAGGTCCAGGGTCTGCATCGCCACCGCCAGCGGCCCGGCCACCGAGGCCCAGCCGCCGGTCTTCAGGCCGACCAGCACCGCCGCCGGATAGAGCGCGACGGTGTTGCCCAAGGTCTGCGTCTCGCCGTTCGGATCGTTGAAGCGCGCCTCGATCCGCAGCTCGCGCGGCGTTGCCGCCGGCTTCAGATCGGCGATCGTGCCGCGGCCCGCGCCGGCCCGATCGAGCGTCAGCGCGATGCGGTCGGCGACCAGCCGGGTGCCGTCGCCCTCGCCTTCCTCGCCGTCGGTGCCTTCGCCGCGCGTGCGCAGATTGAAGTCGTACTCCTCGTAGTCCGGAAAGCTCAGCAGCCGCGTGCGCACCGTCGCCGACAGCTCGACCGGCAGATTCGCCGCCGGCCCGCCCGACAGGTAGCTCATCTGCACGTCGACCGGCATGTCGGTCACCGCGACCTGCGCGGCCGCCGGCGGCACGATCCGTCCTTCGAGCACCGGCAGGCGGAACTCCTCGACGCGGAAGTCGCCCGACAGCCATTCCGGCGGGCCGTCGCCGTCCGGATCTTCGGACGGACGCGCCGGGGCCGCGGCATCGGCGGCCGGCCGGCGCACCAGGTACACCTCGTAGACGCCGAGCTTCGCGTCCTTCGGGATCTGGAACGTGGTCATCGCGAAGCGGCCGTTGCGCCAGTCGAGCTTGCGCCGGTACTCCTGGTTGCTGCCGACGTGCGCGATGCGCACCTCGGCGGGCAGCTTCCCGGCCGGCGGCAGCGCCAGCCCGTTCATCGTCTCGACCCGCAGCAGATGCTTCATCGACACCGTCTCGCCGGCGCGCAGCAACGTGCGGTCGAACACCGTGTGCGCCCGCACCGTCGGCTGCGGATCGCGATCGGTCGGCAGATTGAAGCGCCACGACTCGATGCCTTGGGTCCAGGTCGACCAGGCGAACGAGAAGTCGGCGCGGCCGCGCGCATCGGTCTTGCGCGCCGACACCATCAGGCCCGACAGGAACTCGTCGCAGTCCGGCTGCGGCAGCGCCTGCGCGACCATCGCGATGCCGTCACGGCCGGTGCTGCCCTCCCACAGCAGCCGGCCGTTGCAGTCGCTGATCCGCACCTGCGCGCCGGCGACCGGCTCGGCGCGATCCAGCGTCGTCACCCAGACCAGCGCGTTCTCGCGGCCCTGCTTGAAGTGCACGGCCAGGTTGGTGACCAGCGCGCCGGTGCGCACGTACATCGGCGCATCGCGCGCCAGCAGCTCGCGGCCCAGCAGCCGTGAAGCCACCTCGACGACGTGGAAGCCCGGCTCGGTCAGCGGCAGGCCGATCACCTCGAACGGCCGCCGCTCGCCTTCGCTGCGCGGCAGGGTGATCCGGCGCGGCGCGACGGCACCGGCTCCGGCCCCAGCTCCGGCCCCAGCTCCGGTGCCTGCTCCTGCTCCTGCTCCTGCTCCTGCGCCTGCACCCGCGTTCGCGTTCGCGCCTTCGAACACGCTCAGCGTGCGCGACTGCGCATAGACCGGCTGCGGCACCCGGTCGCGGGTGCGGCCGATCTCGATGTCGCGCTCGTGATACTCTGCGAGCCGCCGCTGCCAGCGGATGACGGCGGCATCGTCGGTCAGCCGCAGGCTGCTGGCGGTCGTGCTCCGGCCGGCCACCATCGCGCGCACGTTCAGGTCCGCCTCGACGTTGCGCACCGTGATCGGCAACGTCGCATCGTCGTTCAGCTCGATGATGCCGAACGGCGCCGCCGGGAACTTCGCGAGCGGCGGCAGATCGCCGGTGCGCACGCGCATCGGGAACAGGCCGGCATTCGCCAGCGGCCGCCCGCTGTCGTCCTTCAGCCCCACCGGCAGCTCCACGGTGAACTCGCTGCGCTCCGGATGCACGGCCGCGAACTCGAGCTGATCGATCATCGCCTCGTCGTCGGGCAGCTTCGCCGCGCGAGCCCCGGCCGGCCCGCGCAGCAGCACCTTCGCGGCGGCATCGCGCGGCACCGGCGACGAGAACGTGACACGCATCGGCGACAGCGGCGAGCACGGTGCATCGGCCTGCGGACGCTCGCAGCCGAAGCTAGCGGTGAACGCCGGCCGCACCTTGAACGACAGCCGCTGGTCGGTGCCGCGGGCGATGCCGGTGCGCGTCTCGATGCCGCGCCCCCAGACGAGCTGCACGTCGGCATCGGCCGGCAGCGGCCGCTGGCAGCGCACGGTGACGCTGCGCCCCGCCGGCAGCGGCGGCCGGCCGCGCCGCGACGGGCTGCCTTCGGCCAGCGGGTCACGCTCGACGATGCGCAGCGGGATCCGTTCGTTGATGCCCTTGGCCTGGCACCAGCCGTTCTTCTCGATCGTGTCGAACGCGACCGGGCCGTTCAGCCACAGCTCGAAGTGCTGCGCCTCCTCGATCTCCCCGCCCCAGGGATTGCTGCGGGTCACCAGCGGGCCCCCGGTCGAGAACTCGAACTCGCGTCGGCCCTCGAGCGGCCGGCCGGCCGCATCCTTCAGGTCGCGGCTCAAACCGACCCGGCAGCGGATGCCCGCCGGCAGCTCGCCGTCGAAGTCGAAGCTGTAGCTGCGTTCGTTCTGCCAGCGGCCGGTCGCACGCTGCTGCCCGTCGTCGGTGCAGCGCAGCGTCGCCGGCGCGGCCGCCGCCGGATCGCCCAGCGCGACCATCGGATCCGAGAAGCGCAGCAGCACCTGCCGCACCCGTGCCACCTCGCCCTGCGGCGATGCCGACACCAGCCGCGCGGCCTGCGCGGCGCCCGTTTCCACTGCGATCAGCAGCACCAGCGCCAGCCCGCGAAGTCCGATCATGTCCGCCTTTCGATGACCCGTTGGCGGACATTGTCACCGTAAAGCAGCCGGCGGCGAGGATCGATTGGTGCAGAGTCCTCGCGGCCGCGGGGCAAAACGGTGACAAGCGCTGCGACCGGCAGTGCCCGAAGGACGACGGCGAGGGCCGGTTGTCAGGTCGGCCTGCGGGCCGGGTGACGGCGAGCCGTCAGATCAGCCGGCCACCTCGGCGATCGCGCCGGCCAGCGCATCGATCAGCACGTCGACCTCCTCCCGCGTGATCACCAGCGGCGGCGACAGGATGATGTTGGAACCCGACACCCGGACCATCGCGCCGCGCCGGTAGGCGGCGCGCGCGATGCGCGCCAGGGTGTCGTTGCCGCGCGCGAACGGCGTCCGGGTCGCGCGGTCGGCGACGAACTCGATCGCCGCCATCAGGCCGGCGCCGCGCACGTCGCCGACCAGCGGGCAGGCCAGCAGCTCGCGCAGCCGCGCGAGGAAGTGCTGCCCCTGGCGATGCGCATTGCCCACGACGTCCTGCCGCTCGATCACGTCCAGGCTCGCCAGCGCGGCGGCGGCGGCCACCGGGTGGGCGCTGTAGGTGTAGCCATGGGTGATCGTGCCGGCTGCGCCCTCGTCGTTCAGGAACACCTCGGCCACCTTGCCGCCGATCGCGGTGGCGCCCAGGGGCACGTAGCCGGACGAGATGCCCTTGGCCAGGCACCAGAGGTCGGCCTGCACGCCCCACAGCCGGGTGCCGAACAGCGCGCCGGTGCGGCCGAAGCCGGTGACCACCTCGTCGGCGATCAGCAGCACGCCGTGGCGGTCGCAGATCTCGCGCACCCGCGGCCAGTAGTCGGCCGGCGGCACGATGACGCCGCCGGCGCCCTGCACCGGCTCGGCGATGAACGCGGCCACCGTATCGGGCCCCTGGAACAGGATCTCGCGCTCGAGCAAGGTCGCGCAGATCTCGCCCAGCCGCTGCGGATCGTCGGTGTACGGATTGCGATAGAGCCACGGCGTGTCGACATGGAAGCAGCCGGGCAGCAGCGGCTCGTACGGACGGCGGAAGTTCGTGTTGCCGTTGACCGACATGCCGCCGAAGTGCACGCCGTGATAGCCCTGGCGCAGCGCGATGAACTTCGTGCGGTCGGCCTGTCCGCGCAGCTTCCAGTACTGACGCGCCAGCTTCAGCGCGCCCTCCACCGCATCCGAGCCGCCGTTGCCGAACATCACCGCGGCCACGCCGTCGGGCTGCATCGTCTGCACCAGCCGGGTCGACAGCTCGATCGCGCGCGCATGGGTGGTGCCGCGGAAGGTGTTGTAGAACGGCAGCTCGTCGAGCTGCGCGACGATCGCATCGCGCACCGGCTTGCAGCTATGGCCCAGATTCGAGCTCCACAGGCCGGCCACGCCGTCGATCAGCTTGTGGCCGTCGACATCCCACACCCAGCAGCCTTCGCCGCGGACGATGATGTCGGGGCCGCTGGCCCGCATCGCCTGCGGATGCGCCATCGGGTGCCACAGGTAGCGGGCGTTGTTGGCCTTCAGGCCGGCGGAATCAAAGGTCATCGACTACTCCTGGAACGTCGATGCGCAGCCGGGCGGCGATCGCCGCGTACATGCCGGCCGGGTCGCGCAGATCGAAGAACTGGGTCTGCATGCCGAAGCGGTGCGCCCCGGCGATGTTGCGGAACTGGTCGTCGACGAACAGGATCCGCCCGGGTTCGAGCACCATCGCGTCGGCCGCCTGCCGATAGGCGCGCGGGTCGGGCTTCAGGATGCCGGTGTGGGTCGCATCGACCAGGCAGTCGATCTCGCGCAGCACCGACAGCCGCCGCATGAATGCCGCGCCGTAGAAGAGCTCCAGTTCGTTCGACAGGATGCCGACCTTCAGGCCGGCCGTGCGCGCCGCGCGTATCGTCGCGAGCGCCTGCGGCCGCACCGCGACGTCCGGGTCGTCGTGACGCAGCCGCGCCAGCAGGTCGGGCATCGTCCAGCGCGCCGCAGCGCCGGTCAGCGCGCCGATCTCGGCGGCGCGCTGTGCCCAATAGTCGCGCTCGGACAGCTCGTCGCGCTGCATCGCGGCCCACAGCGGATCGGCCGCCGGCACCAGCGGGCCGCGCCAGCCGATCGCGCCCGCCGGCAATCCCAGGGCCCGTTCGACGTCGCTGATCCGCTCGAACAGCGAGATGCTGATCACGCTGCCGAAATCGAGCAGCAGCCCGGTGGGTCGGGTAGCGGTCACGCAGCCCCCTTGGCCTTGCGGGCCGTCCGCCTTCGGAGCGGCCGTGCGGCGCTCATGCGCTGCGAGCCGTGGCCGGCGTGCGGGCGCCGCCGTCGGCGGTCAGGCAGGCACCGGTCACGAACGATGCATCGTCGGACGCGAGAAAGGCCACGCAGCCGGCGATCTCCTCCGGCCGCGCGAGCCGGCGCAACGCGATCCGCGTGGTCAGCGCGGCGAATGCCTGCTCGATGTCGATGCCGGCGCGGGCGGCGGCGTCGGCCATCTCGGTCTCGCTCATCGGCGTGCGCACCCAGCCCGGCGCCACGCAGTTCGCCCGTACGCCCAGCTCGCCGTAGCGGTTGGCGATCGTGCGCGTCAGCGCGATGACGCCGGCCTTGCTCGCCGAATAGCTGGCCATGCCGGCCGAGCCGTTGAAGGCGGCCACCGAGGCCACGTTGACGATCGCCGCCGGCCGCCCCGCCGCCGCCGATTCGATCAGCAGCGGCAGCGCCGCGCGGCACACCCGCATCGTGCCGCCCAGGTTCACGTCCAGCATCCGCTGCCACTGGCCGTCGTCGATGTCGGCCACGTCGTCGTTGCGGATCACGCCCGCGCAGTTGACGACGGTGTCCAGGCCGCCGAAGCGGGCCCGTGCATGGGCGACGACGCGCCGCACCGCTTCGTCGCTGCAGACGTCGGCCCGCTCGCGCAGCACCGCGGATTCCGAAGGGATCTGAGCGCCGGCTTCGTGAGGGGTCGGCGGCGCGCCTGCCGGCCAATCGAGGTCGACCGCGACGACGCCGGCGCCGTCGGCGACGAACCGCGCGAGCACCGCGGCACCTATGCCGCTGGCCGCGCCGGTCACCAGCACCCGCCGATGCGATCGTGCGGCGCTCATGCACCATCCCCCGCGAAGAACGGACTCTCCGGCAGCGTCGAGCCGCCGTCGACGACGATCGACTGGCCGGTCACGTAGCGCGCGGCATCCGACGCCAGGTACAGCATCGCATGAGCGATGTCGTCGGGCCGGCCCAGCGAGCCGGCGGGGATGTGACGGGCGATGCGCGCCGCCCGCGCCGGATCCGACAGCAGGCTGCCGCTCTCCTTGGCGATGTAGCCGGGCTCGACGCTGTTGACGGTGACCCGGTCGGGCGCGAACTCGATCGCTGCGGTGCGCACGAACCCCTGCAGCCCGGCCTTGCTCGCCGCATAGTGCGCGCTGCCGGGCATCGCCACCCGCGGGCCGGTCACCGACGAGGTGAACAGCAGCCGGCCGCCGCCGCCCGCGCGCAACGGTCCGATCGCCGCCTGGGCGAGCCAGAAGCAGGTCTTCAGGTTCACCGCCAGCGTCCGCTCCAGGTCGTCGTCGGTCAGCGCCTCGATCGATGACCACGGGCAGATCCCCGCGTTGTGCACGACGATGTCGAGCCCGCCGTATCGCTGCAGTGCCGCGTCGACCGCCGCGGTGGCCGCCTGCCGGGTACCGAGCTCCAGCGCCAGCGCCGATGCGTCGGCGCCCCCTGCGCGGATCGTCGCCGCCACCGCCTCGCCGGCATCGGCCGAGCGGTTGACGATCAGCACCCGGGCGCCCTGCCGTGCGAACAGCGCCGCGATCGCCGCGCCGATGCCGCGGCCGGCCCCGGTGATCAGCGCCACGCGGCCGTCGAGGCGGAACGGTGCCGCGACCGCGGGGGTCGACGCGCCCACCGTGCCGGGCGCACTCGCCGGGGCCGCGCCTGCCGCAGCCGTCGCAGCCGCGGTGCGCGCGCCCCCTGCCGGGCTCGCCATGCTCGCTCGCGCATCGCCCATCATCCGCCCACCGCTGCAGACGCCGACGTCAGCGCATCGGCCAGCTCGGCGAACGCATCGCGATGCCGGGCGACGTCGTCGTCGGTGGTGGCCGGGCAGATCAGCAGCATCAGATGGAACGGCGTGATCAGCACGCCGCGGTTCAGCATCCACAGGTGCACCAGCGCCTCGAGCGCGCCGTCACGCGAGGCGCGGAACTCGCTGGCATTGCGCACCGGCCGCGGCGCGAACATCGTCTCGACCCGCGCACCGACGCGCAGCGCATGCCAGGGCAGCCGGTGACGGCCGATGACCGCGCCGATGTCGTCCTCGAGCCGGGTGGCCAGTCCGATCATCCGCTCGAAGGCCGGCGCGGTCAGCACCTGTTCGAGCACCGCGCGGATCGCCGCGACCGACACCGCGTTGCCGGCCAGCGTACCGCCGAAGCCGAGATGCGCGCTCTGGCGGACCGTCGGCGACACCTTCGGCACCCGCTGCCAGATGCGCTGCGCGACCGCTTCGGCGACGCCGAACGCGGCGGCCGGAATGCCGCCGGCGATCGCCTTGCCGACGACGAACATGTCCGGTTGCAGGCCCAGCGGCGCCGCATGGCCGCGCGGGCCGGACGACAAGGTGTGGGTCTCGTCGACGATCAGCAGGCTGCCGTGGCGCGTGCACGCCGCCCGCAGCGCATCGAGAAAGCCCGGTTCGGGCGCGATGATGCCGTAGTTCGTCATCACCGGTTCGGTGAGCACGCAGGCGACGTCGCCGGCCGCCAGTGCCTGTTCTAGAGCCGGCAGGTCGTTGAACTCGACGACCGCCGACAGCCGCTGATGATCGAACGCGTTCGGATCGATGCCGTTGCGCAAGCCGACCTTGCCGTCGACGAGCTCGACGTGCGCCTCCGCGACCGAGCCGTGATAGCAGCCGGAGAACACCAGCACCCGCGGCCGGCCGGTGACCATGCGGGCGAGCCGGATGCAGGCGCGGTTCGCATCGCTGGCCGAAGTGGTCAGGTTCCAGTACGGCAGACCGAAGCGGCGCTGCAGCTCCTCGCCGACCCAGGCCGCGTCGTCGGTCGGCAGCATCATCGAGCCGCCGCCGCGCGCGAGCTGCGTAGCCACCGCCTGCGCGATCGCCGGATGGCCGTGACCGCACATGCCGCCGGTGTCGCCCAGGCAGAAGTCCGCGTAGACGTGGCCGTCGACGTCGGTGAGCCGGGCGCCCTGCGCCTCGCGGATGTACAGCGGCGCGCCGCCTATCCAGCGGCGCATCCAGTGCGACGGCGCGCCGTACAGCCAGTGCCGCTGGCCCTGCTCGAAGCGGGCGCGCGATCCCGGATGGGTCGCATCGAAGCGGCGCTGCTCGGCCTCGTGCAGAAGGCTCACCCGCTGCGGATCGATCGATGTCGGCGTGATCTGGGACATGCGCGGGTTCGTCTGCGGACGGGGTGCTCGCTGGTCGGCGGGATGCGTGAATGTTTCAGGCTGCGTCGTGCCGGCCAGCGGCGACTGCAGCAGGCCGGCCGGACGCGATTCGTCCGTCTGCCACCCAGGCATCGAACTGTGCGAGCACCGCGTCGGCGAATGCTGCATCGTTGATGTGAGCGTCGACCTCGACAAGCTGCAGCGGCGGCGTGAACGCGCGGCGCAGCTCGTCGCTGAACGCGGCCAACGTCGCCGGATCGTGCAGCGGCTCGCCGGGCTGATCCCACTGCTGGATGCCGCGCAGCGGCATCACGAACGCCGCCGGGCCGCGGGCCTGCGCGAGCCGCGCCGCGTACTCGCGGGCGAGCGCGCGCCGCTCGTCGGCGGTCATCGTCACCGACGCGATCAGCCGGTTGTGCGCGTGATACGGACGATCGCCGTACTGCGGCGGCAGCGGTTTCCAGGTCTGGAAGTCGATCATGTCGGCGCCGCCCGGCGCGACGATCTGCGGCAGGCCGGCCCGGCCCGCCGCGGTCAGCCGGCC
>DAISWF010000037.1:24590-28383 GCA_036826495.1 Burkholderiaceae bacterium | reverse complement strand
CCGGCCACGGCCCGACCCTGTACCAGAGCGGGCTCCCTGGCACGCGACGGCTCGAGCTGGTCTCGGCGAAGCCGCTTCGCTGCGGCGCGGTCGCCATGCACTACCGGCGCGCGCGCTGACTCGGAGATGGGTTGTGTCGCCTGGCAATTCATTCAAGCCGACGCTGGCGACCCGGCCGTTCGGCTCAGGCGTTAGACGACTCGGCGAGCGATAATAGACCTGCGAGCAATATATTGCTACCATGCAATATATGAAGGCCGCGCCCTGCTCGCGCGCTCCAAAGAGGTTCGCGACGACGGATCGATCGTAGAGGTCGTCGTTTGGGAGGTGCCCGAGCCCTTGCACCCGTGTGTACACCGGTACAAGTATCGACTGTTCTACGGGTTGCCGGGAAGCGAGCGAGTGCGTTACGACAACGAACGTGGCAAGGGCGATCATCGGCATGTGGCGGGAAATGAGGCTCCCTACAGCTTCACCTCTATCGACCAATTGCTCGACGACTTCGAGCGCGATGTCGACTCCTGGAGTCCTCTATGAAAGCGATCATCGAAGTTTCGAAGCGCGGCTCTGCGGTGAAGGCCGCGCGGCGACAGCTTGCCTCCTCGGCGCGAGGCGAGGAGCCTGATTTTTATCTCAGCTTCGAATCGGCACGCTCTCTTCTGAATGAGCTAACACCCGCTCGGGTTGAGTTGCTCGACACGCTGCGAAAGATCGGCCCCTGTAGTGTCTACGCGTTGGCAAAAGGTGCTGAACGAAACTACTCGAACGTTCATTCGGATGTTGGTCGGCTGGAGCAGCTTGGATTGATCGAACGAACAGAGGAGGATACTGTGTTCGTGCCGTACGAGGCTGTCGAGATCCACCTTCCGTTGGCACCTGTGGCGTGACGACGTCTAACTTGGCGTTGCAGCAGACGCCTCGACTCTGTCGTCAGTCATTACAGTAAGTACCCGTCATGCGAACTCGAAGGCTCCTACTCATCGTCGCAGTTCTCCATCTCATGCCCGTAGTCGCCTGGGCCTCATTCAAGCCGGTCCGGGTCATCGCGCCCGAATTGCTCGGCTTGACCTGTACACAGGACGGCATCTGCATCGATGACGTTTCGCGTCTTCCCGAAGCCCGGGAGCTGAAGGCGGAAGCAGTCCGATTCGTCAATGACCGAGTCGGCCGGATCGAGAGCGCCCCGAGGGCGATCTTCTGCTCTGGCTATTCGTGTGCAGAATCCTTCGGCCTTTCGTCCCAAGTGGCATACAGCGTCGGCACGTTCGGGCTCGTCATCGGTCCGCGCGGCTGGCACAGACACTTCGTCCGTCACGAGCTGATTCATCATGTTCAGAACGAGCGGCTGGGCAGCCTGAAAAACTGGTTCTTCACGCCGGATTGGTTCCTCGAGGGCATGGCGTACTCTCTGAGTGAAGATCCTCGCCGTCCGCTTCCAGAACCGCTGGAAGGCTGGCGTCGTGAGTTCGAGCATTGGTACCCGGCGGTCGGCGGTGAGAGGCTGTGGTTCGCGGCGGGGGAGCTATGATGCCTGGCATGTCGTTCACCTGGACAAACAGCCAAGAGCGCGTCGATTGGCATGAGCTCGAAACGCTCTATCGCCTGGCGCCTCTAGGCGACAAGAGTGCAGAACTCCTGCAAACGGTCTTCACCCACAGCAGGTTCAAGTTCTTCGCCTACGAGAACGCCAAGCTCGTCGCCGCAGGCCGTGCGCTTGCGGACGGCGCAGACTGCTCGTATATCTGCGACGTGGCGGTCATGCCGACGCATCAGGGCTCCGGGCTTGGCCGCGAGATGGTGTCGCGTCTCGTTGAAGCGTCGCGCGGGCACAAGAAGATCATCTTGTACTCCGTGCCGGGTAAAGAAGGCTTCTATCGCAAGCTGGGCTTCATGCGCCTGCTGACGGCCATGGCGATCTTCGAGAATCAAGCTGCGGCCATTGAGCGTGGCCACCTGGGCGAGGCCTGATCCTTCGCTGTCCGCCGCTCAGCCCAACGCAGGCCTCATGAACGCCTCTCCCAGACAAGTCACAGGAGGAAAGTGTGCAAGAGACAATCTCTTTGCTGGCGATCATCGGAGCACTGGCGGCGGGGACGATCAGTCCGGGTCCCAGCTTCGTCATGGTGGCTCGCGAAGCGGTCGCGGCATCCCGTGGTCACGCCCTCTTCGCCGCCCTTGGAATGGGGGTGGGCGGCGCAGCGTTCGCGGCCGCCGCGCTCGCGGGCTTGCAGGCCGCGCTGCTCACCGTCCCCTCGCTCTACCTGTTCCTGAAGGTGCTGGGCGGCGCATACCTTTTCTACCTTGGCTTCCGAATCTGGAAGTCGGCGTCACTGCCCTTGGATGCCAGGGACGACGGAACTGACGCCGCGCCGCGTTCGGTGGCCAGCGCCTTTCTTTCCGGCTTGATCACGCAGATGAGCAATCCCAAGACGGCCGTTGTCTACGCCAGCGTTTTCGCTGCACTGCTGCCCAAAACCCACTCGAGCACTTTCGCGTTCATACTCGTGGGCGCGGTCTTTCTGCTGGAGGCGGGCTGGTATGGGCTTGTCGCTTCGGTCCTGTCGACCGACCTCCTCCGCAAGCGCTACCTTGCCTGCAAGTCGTGGATCGACCGGACGGCGGGAGCCGTCATGTGCCTTTTGGGCCTGCGGCTGATCGTGGTCGCTCAAAGACCGTAGGCACGTCACATGCCAAGCAGATCGTTGCAGACCTCCGGAGTGACCCGCCGAGGAGACAATCATGACAGTCAAGCGCATGGACAACGTCGGCATCGTCGTGGAAGACATCGATGCCGCAGTCGAGTTCTTCACCGAGCTGGGCCTGGAACTCGAGGGGCGTGGCCCGGTCGAGGGGGACTGGGCGGATGGCGTCACCGGATTGCGCGGCATGCGCGTCGAGGTTGCCATGATGCGTACGCCCGACGGTAACAGCCGTGTCGAGCTGTCCCGCTTCCTCGCGCCGCCGGTAGCCGCTGACAACCGCAGCGCCCCGGTGAACGCGCTCGGTTACCTGCGCGTCATGTTCGCGGTGGACGACATCGACGATACGCTCGTCCGCCTCGGCAAACGCGGTGCGAAGCTCGTCGGCAAGGTGAGCCAGTATGAAGACATGTATCGGCTCTGCTACATCCGGGGTCCGGAAGGAATTCTCATCGGGCTGGCCCAGCAGCTCGGGCAGCAGACTGCCCGAGAGGATCCCATGGGACGTGGCTGATGAGAACACCGCGCCGCACGGTCGGCGCACCGATCGAACATCAATGTGCCAGCCAACGAGCGCGTCCACCGATGCCTGAGCGGGATCGACCCGCTTCGCGTTGTCGTGCACGCGCGCCGCAGGTCGAACCACCCCGAGCCGTTCGCCTCGATGATCGGCTCCTGATCCGATCCGACGAGCCGGCCTCGTACCTCGAGATCGGTGACCGTACGCCTGGTGATCGCGTTACGTACCCGGATGACGAGCTCGTCGCCGAGCGGGTCGACGGCGATTGGAAGTTTTTCCGCCGCGACGGCCGGCCGTACGAGTGAGCTGAGCCAGCCACATCGGTAGCGCCCGGTCTTGGATCAGCCGCTTAATGACGGGCCGGCTCATCGCGCCGGCCCGGCCGCAGCCCGGCAGGCTGCCTGCCACCATAGTATGATGATTCTCATCCAATCGCCGAGTGGGCGCGCGTCCGCCACCACCATGAGATACCCTAAAGACCGGTTGCAGCAGACCCGCCAGGCGATCGTCGCGGCGGCGTCGCGGCGGTTCCGGCAAGAGGGCATCGACGCGGTCGGGGTGGCGAGCCTGATGA
>DAISWF010000037.1:0-24580 GCA_036826495.1 Burkholderiaceae bacterium | reverse complement strand
GCCTGACTCATGGCGGGTTCTACAAGCACTTTCCGTCGAAGGAGTCATTGGTCGAGGAGGCCGGGACGGCAGCGTTCGAGGAGACCCTTCCGCAGCTTCAGGCCTACGTGCTCGGACACCCTCCCGGCAAGCGGCTCAAGGCGCTGGCGGCCGCCTATGTCAGTGAACTGCACCGCGACGAGCCGGAGGCGGGGTGCTTCGGCGCAGCGCTGGTCAGCGAGGTGGCGCGGCAGGCTTCGCCCGTGCGCGCCGCGGTGGATCGCCAGCTCGATGCCTTCCTCGCGATGATCGCCCGGTTTGCCGAGGCGGACCGATGCCGCATCGCGCCTCGTGCGTTCCTGGCGATGATGATCGGGGCGGTTGCCCTGTCGCGCGTCCCGACGGATGCTGCAAGCTCCAGGGCCTACCTGAAGGATGCGCTGAGCACCCTTCACCGGATGATCGACGCGCTGCGAGACCCCGAGCGCGCCGAGCAGCGAGGCGCTCCCCACCGCTGAACGGCGCGCTGCCGCGCACTCGCGTGGGATCCGTGCACGCCGGGGTCAGTTCACCGGCGCCACGAACTCGACGACCCGTTCGACGACGCCCGGGTCCTCCAGCACCCGACGATGGCCCAGGCCATCCACTTCCCAGTGCGTCGATCCGGGCCAGGCCTGAGCGGCTCGCGCCACCTCCTCGCCGGAGACGGTCCGGTCGTCGCGCGAACGCACGAACAGGGCCGGCGAGGTGAGCGTTACGGCCCGCCTGGCCATGTCGACGTCGTCCAGCGGCATGCCGGCACGCTGGCTCAGCAGATCGATGAATGTCTGCGCCTGCCGCTCGTCCAGGCCGAACATCCGCGCGACTTCCCGTGCGCGTCGCCCGTAGTGGGTCGGCGGTGCGATCAGGGCAACCGCGCCAGCCTCGAGACCGAGCGCGATGGCTTCGACCAGGATGGCGCCACCCATCGAGTGCGCGATGACGCCTTGAAACGGCCCGCGGCGTCGGGCCACGGCGACGAGGGCCTGCGCAGCCAGCGGGATCGACATCCGCTCACCCCCGGACCGCCCGTGTGCGGGCAGATCGAACCCGGCGACGCTTGCGCCGCGGCGCAGGACGGGATTGACGAACGCGGCCATGTCCGAGGCCTGCCCCTCCCATCCATGGATCAGCAGCACACGGGGGCCCGCACCTGTCGCGTAGGTCGCCACGTCGAGCTCGCCGCGGCCGCTCCAGTAGGGGGCGCAGGAGAGCGGAACGATGTCGGGCTCCGCATCGACCGGCCATGCACGGAGATCAGGGCGTCGGGGAACGAAGAACCGATCGGCGAACGTCGCGAGGCGCTCGGCGCCGGACTGCCGCGGCGATATGTCCGCGGCCGCAGGCATGGCGGTCATTCGAGGCTCCATTTTAGGGTTATGATCATCATCCTAAAGGGATCGGCCGGTGGGGGCAAGTTGCGCGCGTCGGAAGCCGCTCAGACGTGCTATCCGCCTCGGACAGGGCTGCACCAGCCGGTGATGATCCGGTCGACCAGACTGCCCATCACAACCGACCTTTTTGCGGATCAGCCGATGACCGGGATCACCGTCACCGGTGCTGCGAGAAATCGAAGCGTGTAGTCTCTACGCATTGGCAAAGCGCGCCGGGCAAACTACCCGGATCTGACGTTCATTCGGACGTTGGCCGGTTGGAGCAGCTTGAGATGGGCCACGGCTTCGATTTCGACTTCGCGGTCACCGCCCCCTTCAGAATGCAGCCGGGCCTGCGCCGGCGGTCGCCGCAGGCGCCGCTGCTGAATCCGTCGGTGCCGCGGCAGACGCCGGCACTCGCCGAGAAGCTGCGCGTGCTGCGGCACCACGGCTGCGACGCGCTGTTGTCGGCCGACGGCTTCGACGCCGGCCCGGCGCTCGATGCCCTGATCGACCGCGTCGCGGGTGATCATCCGGATGCACTGCGGCGATGCGCCGGCAGGGGGATCGAAGCACCGCGACTGGGCTGGGCGGTCAGCGATGGGCAGGCTCGTCCGATGACCTGCCGCGCCGGGGCCGCCGATGACGTCGAACCCGATGCGATCGGCGCGGTGCTCGCCGGCCTGCCCGCCCGGTGGCGGCTGCCGGCATTGCTGGCGTTGTCCGTCGAGGAGGATCTTGCGATCGTCGACGGCGCCGGCGGCACCGTGCCGTGGCTCGCTGTCTGCCTGCCGTCGTTCTGGTCGCCGCGCGACAAGATCGGCCGGCATTTCGCGCAGATCCACCAGCCGGTGGCGGACGGGCAACTGCTGCGCGCGGCCGGTGATCATCTGATGCGGCTGGTCAGTGGTGCGGACCATTGGGAGCGCTTCGGCTGGACGGTGACGCCGCATCCGCGGCTGGCCGCCGATCCCCGGCATGATCCGCGACCTGCCTGGCGCGGCGGCACACCCGATCAACTGGCCGGCCAGGCGTGGTTCCGCACCGAGCACCAGGTGTTCCTGCCGGTGCCCGGGCGGATGCAGGCGGTGTTCACGATCCGGGTCGCGCTACGGCCGCTGGCCGACGCCATCGACACGCCGGCGCGTGCGCAACGGCTGCACGAGGCACTGGCATCGATGAGCGACGCGGTGCTCGACTACCGGGGCCTGGCACCCGCCCGCGACCGGCTGATCGCCTGGCTGGAACGCCAGGCCGGCCCTGGTTCCCGATAGCCGCCCGTTGCCGTCGCATCGCCGCGGGCGCGGAACTCCGGCCGTCGACGAACAGGCACCACCGTTTCAGCGGAAACGTCTGAACGCCGCTTCCGCCTCCGCGGCGGCCGTCAATCCACCTTCGCCCCCGATGCCTTGACGATCGGCACCCACTTGTCCAGATCGTCGCGGATCAGGCGGCTGAACGCCTCGGGCGGTGTCGCCGGCGACAGTTCGAAGCCCTGGCCGGCCAGCTTGTCGCGGACCGCCGGGTCGGCGAGCACCCGCGCGACCTCGACGTTGAGCCGCTGCACGATGTCGGGCGGCGTGCCGGCCGGTGCCACGAAGCCGAACCAGGTGTTGACCTCGTAGCCCTTCACGCCGGCGCCGTCCAGGGTCGGCAGCGCCGGAAGCTGCGGCGAAGGCTGCAGGCTGGTGACCGCCAGCCCCTTCAGCTTGCCGTCGCGGATCTGGTTCACGACGGTCGGCGTGTTGAAGAAGCCCATCGTCACCTCGCCGCTCATCACTGCGAGGATGCCCTGCGGTGCACCCTTGTACGGCACGTGGATCAGCTCGGTGCCGGTCATCTGCGAGAACAGCACGCCCGACAGATGGTGGCTGGTGCCGCTGCCGCCCGACGAGAACGTGAGCTGGCCGGGCCGGGCCTTGGCCTGGGCGATCACGTCCCGCGGGCTGGTGGCCGGATTCGATGGCGACACGATCATCACGTTCGACACGCCGCCGATCAGGCCGATCGGTGCGAAGTCCCTGGTCGAATCGTAGCCGGGCCGCGAGTACAGCGCGAGGTTGAACACCAGCGTGCCCTGCGAAGCGAACGAGATCGTGTAGCCGTCCGGCGCCGACCGTGCGACCTCGGCCATCGCGATCGTGCCGCCGGCGCCGGGCTTGTTCTCGACGACGACCGGCTGCCCGAGCTGTTTGGCCAGCTCGGTGCCGATCGCGCGCGACACGATGTCGGCGGTGCTGCCGGCGGCCAGCGGCACCAGCAGCCGGACAGGCCGCGCCGGCCAGGTCTGTGCGGCGGCCGTTGCCGCCAGCCCCAGTGAGAGCAACGCGGCCAGGCCGGCGCGGGCCAGACCATGTCTGCGGCGCATACGGCTGAGGCGGAGGTCGCGGCCATCGCCGATCACCGAGTTCCGATTGCCGAACGATTCGCCCATCACGTCCTCTCCCGGTTCATATGTCCGACAGGCCGGCGCAACGATCACACCCTACAAGCCGATCGACCCCGACACCAGCCTGCCGAGCTCCCGGCGCAGCCGCGCGAGCACCGGCGCATGGGCGCGCGAGCGGATCAGGTTCTTCATCTCGTACGGATCCTCGCGCAGATCGTACAGCTCGTCGCACTCCACGCCCTCGAGCGACTTCTGCACCCAGTGGATGTATTTGTAGCGATCGGTGCGCACCGCCTTGTAGGTCATGCCGTGCAGCCACGGCATCGCGTTCTCGCTGAAGTACTCGCACATGAACGAACGGCGCCACGGCGGATTCGCGCCCTTGCGCCCCAGCGGCAGCAGCGACCGCCCCTGCATCGTCCGCAGATCGGCCGCCTTGCCGCCGGCCAGCTCGACCAGGGTCGGCCCGATGTCGAGCGCGAGCGCCATCTTCGATACCTGGCGCCCGGCATCGAAGCGCTTCGGATAGCGGACCAGGAACGGCGAGCGGATGCCCTCCTCGTAGGCGAAGCGCCGTTCCGGCCCCAGGCCGTGCTCGCCGAAGAAGTAGCCGTTGTCGCCGAGGAACAGCACCAGCGTGTCGTCGAGCTCGCCCTTGCGTTCCAGCAGGTCCAGAAGCTGCCCCGTGCTCTCGTCGACGCTGGCCATCATCGCCGCGCGCAGCCGGATCTCCTCCTGCGTGCCGGACTTGATCCATTCCATCACCGCACGCCCCTTGTCGGATTCGCGCAGCGCGAACGCTTCGGTGAAGGCCGGCTTGGCGCGCAGCGCCTCCGCCGGCTTCATCACGTTGGGGCGCGGCGCAAACACCTCGTCGCGATACAGATCCTGATGGCGCGGCGCCGGCAGGTAGCCGCCGCCGCGTGGATCCAGGGTGCCGTCGGCGGCCTGGAACGCATCCGGGTGCACCGCCTTGTGCGCGAGGAACAGTGAGAACGGCCGGTCGCGCCGGCGGTCGACGAACTCCATCGCCCGCTCGTGCAGCAGATCGGTGATGTACCCCTTGTACTGCGTCTCGCGGCCGTTCTCGTTCAGCACCGGATCGAGGATGCTGCCGTGCCCGGGAAAGCTGACCCAGGTCGAATAGCCGGGACGCGGATCGGCGCTGTTGCCCATGTGCCACTTGCCGACGTGGGCGGTGTCGTAGCCGAGCCGCTGCAGGATCAGATGGTAGTTCGGCAGGCGATGGCTGTGCGCGTCGCGCGCGACGTTGTCGATGATGCCGTGCCGGCTCGCGTACTGACTGGTGACGATCGACGCACGGTTCGGCGAGCAGAGCGGCGTCGTGTGGAACGCGTTCACGAAGTTCACTCCCTCGGCGCCGATGCGGTCGATGTGAGGCGTCTTCATGTACGGATGGCCGCAGAGGCCTACCTCGTCGAAGCGCAGATCGTCGACCAGGATCACGATCAGGTTCGGGCGCCGGGATGCGCGCTTGCGGGTCGCCATCGGAAGATCCTCGTCGGTTCGTCTTGTTCGTCGTTCGTTCGTCGTTTCACGGCATGCAACCAGCATCCGCGGCGTCATTGTTCCAGATACCGGATGTCCTGTCCCGCGGCCGGCCGGCGGTCCACGAAGCTGCTAACCTGCGGGCCGAGCCCGCATACACCGACAGGAGACTTCCGATGAGCATCCCTTCTTCCTCAGGCGGCACCGTCCGCAGCGAACGGCGCGGCGCGACCACCGTGCTGACGCTTTCGTATCCGCAGCGGCGCAACGCGCTGTCGCTACCGCTGCGCGAAGCGCTGGAAGACGGCCTGCAGCAGGCGATGGGCGACCCCGAATGCCGGGTCGTCGTGCTGACCGGCGAAGGCAGCCACTTCTGTTCCGGCGGCGACATCTCGAGCTTCGAAGGGGTGACGCCGGCCAGCGGCCGCGGACGGATGCAGCGCGTGCATCGCGTCGTTCGGCACATCGTGCGCGGCGAGAAGCCGGTGATCGCGGCGGTCGAAGGTCATGCGGCCGGGGCCGGCATGTGCATCGCCGCGGACTGCGACATCGTCGTGGCCGCCAGCGATGCGAAGTTCTCGTGCACGTTCAACAGGATCGGCCTGTTCCCCGATCTCGGCGGCGTCTGGTCGATTCCGCAGCGGATGGGCCTGGGCCGCGCGAAGCTGCTGATGATGACCGGCCGCGTGATCGACGGTCCGGCGGCGCAGGCTCAGGGGCTGGTCGAGGAGGTCTGCGCGCCGGGCCAGGCGCTGGCCACCGCCCTGAAGATCGCCGAGGAGGTCGCGCAGGTTTCGCCGCTGTCCAACGGGCTGCTTAAGGCGGCGCTGGCGCGCGCGCCGATGCCGCTGGAGGATCTGCTGGCGGTCGAGACCGACGCCCAGAGCGCGCTGTACGCGAGCGAAGACTTCGACGAAGGCAGGCGCGCGTTCCTGGAGAAGCGCAAACCGGTGTTCAAGGGCCGCTGATTCGCGAGACCTGCCCTTCCAAAGGGCCCGGCGACCACCTGAAACAAGACAGACGGTTGTTAAGAGTTGTCAAACGTCGCTTCCGGCATGCCGGCGGCCCCCCGAATCGCGACGCCGGTCGAGGTGTTGGTTCAGTCGACGCGCCGCAACGCTAAGCTTCGACGGTCAGCCATTTAGGGCAGGAGCAATCGGTCATGTCGACGCAGAGCGCTCCCGGTAGTGAACGGGACAGTGCGATCATCGTAGTCTTGCGGATCGATGCATCTCGATCGCAGTTCGTATTGTTCTCGGCGCGGGGGCGGCTGCTATTACGCAGCGGGCCGATCGCCAACGGCTCGATGGCCGAGGCCATCGACGAGTTCCAGCGCCATTGCGGCATCCGCGGTTTCTACCGGCTGCGCGCAGCACCCGGCGGCTGGGTGATCGAGCTGCGCTCGACGCAGCAAACGCTGCTGGCGGTCAGCGGCCATACGCTGGTCGACGACGAGCTGGCCCAGGTCACGATCCAGCTCGCGCTGCGACAGGGGCCGTTCGCCAGGATCGGCAGGGGGCCCGGCGACCTGCCGGCGTCGATCCGGCGCGAACGCCCGCGGCGCGAGACCGGATGCGGCGAGCAGGTCGCCGCCTGAGCCCCTGATCGGACGATAGGCGGTGCCCGGCGCCTCGCCGAACGTTCAGCGCGCGAACACCGGCAGCGGCCGCAACACTGCCACCAGCCGCGTCCACCAGTTCCGCCAGCTCGACAGCGGCGTGAACGCCGCTTCCTGGATCGCGCTGCGCACGTGCCGTTCGGCGACGAACCGTTCGCCTTCGCAGTACGCGGCGAGCAGCGACTTCTCGGCCAGGATGTTGACCCGCCGCGACAGCCCCACCGACGCGCGCGCCAGCAGCGCCGCCGCGCGCGGCTCGAAGGTCTGCGGATCGCCGCCGGCGCGGCGCAGCCGGTACGACAGATACTTCGCGACGTCGCCGGCATTGAGCGGCGTCAGACTGAACCGCTCGGTGATCCGTTCGCGCAGCGGCCGCATCGCCGGCGTCGCCAGCGTCTGCTTCAGCTCGTCCTGCCCGACCAGGATGATCCGCAGCAGCTTGTGATGCCGGGTCTCGAGGTTCGACAGCAGCCGGATCTCCTCCAGCGTCTCCGGCGGGATCACGTGCGCCTCGTCGATCAGCACCATCACCCGCTTGCCGCGTGCATGCAGGTTGACCAGCCGGGTCTGCAGCGCCTTCAGGGTCTCGACCGGCGACAGGCCGCGGACGCGCAGCTTCAGCTCGCCGGCGATCGTCGCGATGATCTCGTCGCGGGTCATCGACGGATTCGCGATGTAGACCAGCTCGATGCCGGGCGGCCGGCGTTCGACCAGCATCCGCGACAGCATCGTCTTGCCGGTCCCGACCTCGCCGGTCAGCATGATCACGCCCTCGGTCTGCTCGGTCGCATAGCGCATCGCCTGCAGGATCGCGCCGCGATCGCCGCCGTCGAAGAAGAAGTCGGTATGCGGCGTCAGCGAGAACGGCTGCTCACGCAGGCAGAAGTGGTTCAGATACACGGCCTTGCTGAAACTCATCGCTGGTTCCCTGGCTGGTTGGCGGTGGCGTCAATGGATCCGGCTGAGGAACGCCTGATCCAGGTCGGCCGCCTGTTGTTCTTCGATCAGTGAAGCAGGGGTCCCGACGAATCGCAGCGTTCCGTCGTGGACGATCACCAGCCGGTCGCACAGACGCGCGACGTCGGCCAGAGAATGGGAGCTGAACAGCAGCGTCGCGCCGCGCTGGCGTGCCTGCTGCAGCATCGACGCGACCGCGTCGCGGGCCAGCGGATCGAGCCCGCTCATCGGTTCATCGAGCACCAGCAGCGGCTTGTCGGCGCTGAGCGCGGCGGCCAGCGCGAGCTTCTGCGCCATGCCCTTGGAGAACAGCCGTACCGGGCGGTCGAGCGCATCGGCATCGATTGCGAAGCGGGCGAAGGTCAGCGCGCTGCGCTCGTGCGTCCAGCGCCGGCCCTGCAGCCCGCTCAGCCACTGCAACACCTCGTGTCCGGTCAGATGCGCCGGCGGCTGGAAGCGTTCGGGCACGAACGCCAGCCGGCGGCGCGCCTGCGGCAGGCGGCTGCTGACACCGAAGATCGAGATCGCGCCCTCGTCCGGCCGGGCGAAATCGAGCAGGCACCTCAATAGTGTGGTTTTTCCGGCACCGTTGACGCCGGTGATCGCGATCGACTCGCCTTCGGCGACGCTGAAGCTGATTCCGGCCAGCGCGCGGTGCCTGCGATACAGCTTGCCGACACCGTCGAAGCGCACCGCTTCCCGAATGGCGGGCGCGGCAATGGCGGGCTTCTCCGTGATCGTGATATCGGCATCCATGGAGGAAGCCTAAAGCCCCGAATCGAGGCTCAGACACGAAATAGACCGGGAGTTGGCCGGCTATTCCGCGGATTCCCCGCGTAAGCCCGTCGCGAGAATCGAACGAAGGTCGACGGGAAGGGGTTGGACACCCGATCGGCGAGCAGTTCGCAGCAGTTTCGTAACAACGACGCATCGCAGCGGCATCGCGATCCGGAAAAAATAAGCAGGGAGTCGGCTTTGAAACGACATCGATATCGCGGCGGCAGGCGGGCCGGCGCGTGCGCACTGGTCTTGCTGACCGGCTGCAGCGGCACCCCCTTGCGTCCCGCCGACTATCACCTGACGGCCGACAGACACGTGACGGCGCCGCTGCCGCGCCCGGCCGACACCGGCGCGGCGGACGAGATTCCGCCGCCGGTCAACGGTCCGCTGGTGCCGCCGCGTCCCAAGAATGCGCCGAAGCTCGAGACCTATTCGGTGGTCGTCAGCCAGGTCGAGATCGCCGAGCTGCTGTTCGCGATGGCGCGCGACGCCAGGATCAACGTCGACGTGCATCCGGACGTGCGCGGCAAGGTCACCTTGAACGCGATCAACCAGACCCTGCCGCAGATCCTCACGCGGCTCGCGCGGCAGGTCGACCTGCGCTACGAGTTCGACGGCAAGAACCTGGTGGTGATGCCGGACCGGCCGTTCGTGCGGCACTACACGGTCGACTACGTGAACATCGCGCGCGAGTCGCGCGCCAACACCAGCATCGCGACCCAGATCGCGTCGACCGGCCGTGATCCGCTGACGTCCGCCAGCACCGGCGGCACGATGATGAGCAACAACTCGACGACGCAGATCTCGAACGTGTCGATCAACGCGTTCTGGGGCACGCTGCTCGCCAACGTCCGCGCGATCCTGAACGAGAACGGCGTGAATGGCGACGGCACGCAGAGCGGCACCACCGGAGCGAACGCGGCGACGCCGCCGGCGACCGGGTCGGCCCCGCCGCCGCCTCCGGCCGCAGCCGGTACGGGCGGCGGTCCCGGCAGTCCCGGCAGTCCCGGAGGGACCGCGGGCGGCCCGGGCGCCTCCGGCAACGCCGGCGGGCGGCCCGGCAACGCTGCGGGTGCCGCGGGCGGCGCAGCAGCGGGCAATGCGGCCGGCGGCGGCGCACAAGGCGGCGGCAGCGCAGGCAGCCCGGCCGCGGCCGGCCAGGCACCGGCCCGCGAGCAGCCGTACGTGATGGCCAGCCCCGAAACCAGCCTGATGACCGTCAAGGCCACCAGCCGTCAGCACGAGAAGGTGCGCGAATACCTCGACAAGGTGCTGTATGCGGCGCGCCGCCAGGTGATGATCGAAGCGACGATCGCCGAGGTGGAGCTGTCCGACGAGTTCCAGCAGGGCATCAACTGGTCGCGGATGCGGCTCGCCGGCACCGGCTTCGCATTCTCGATGCAGCCGCAGGGCACCAACACGCTGGCCGGCGGCGCGACGCCGGGCTCGGGGCCGGGCGGCATCACGTTCCCCGCCACCGGCGGCGGCAACCTGCCGGGCGGCGCCAACGTCAACCCGTCCGGCAATCAGAACCAGAGCCTGGGCGTGCTGCGCTACCTGCGCACCGGCAGCACCTACAACCTGGGCGCGGCGGTGTCGCTGCTGCAGTCGTTCGGCAAGGTCAAGGTGCTGTCGAGTCCGAAGATCAGCGTGCTGAACAATCAGGCGGCGGTGCTGAAGGTCGTCGACAACAAGGTGTACTTCACGATCGGCGTGCAGATCACTCCGGGCTCGACGACCAGCGCGCCGGTGGTCACCTACACGTCGACGCCGAACACCGTGCCGGTCGGCTTCGTGATGTCGGTGATTCCGCAGATCGAGGAATCGGGCATCGTCGCGATCAACGTGCGGCCGACGATCTCGCGGATCATCGGCTACGTGAACGACCCGAATCCGGCGCTGGCCCAGGCCGGCGTGGTCAGCCGCGTGCCCGAGATCCAGACGCGCGAGATGGAGTCGATCCTCAAGGTCAACACCGGCGACGTCGCGGTGATGGGCGGCCTGATGCAGCAGTCGGTCAACGACCGGCACGACTTCGTGCCCGGCGCGGCCGGCGTGCCGGTGGTCGGCGAGATGTTCCGCTATCGCAACGAGGCCAGCAGCAAGACCGAGCTGGTGGTGTTCCTGCGGCCGATCGTCGTGCGCGATGCCAGCATGGAAGGCGACTACCGGCATTTGAAGTCGCTGCAGCCGGCCGACGACTTCTTCGCGACGCCGAAGGCGCCGTCGGTGCCGCGCGCCTGGGCCCGCGACGAAGACGCCAAGGGCGACCGGACCGCCTCGACCGATGCCGGCCGGCCGGCCGGGGAGGGCAAGCGATGAGTCTGCTGATGAAGGCCCTGAAGCAGGCCGAGCAACGTCATCAACAGGCCGCCGCCGAGGCGCTGGAGAGATCGGCTGCCGAGTCGGTCAGCGGGGGCTATACCGGCATCGGTGATCGGATCGACGCCGGGATGGAAGCGGAAGCGGGCTCCGGGACGGCGCGCCGGACGCGCACCGCCGAAGCCGGCGAGAGTCCGTCGGCGCCGCGGGCACGCTCACGGCGCAGCGGCGGCACCCCGCTCGCGCTCGAGGAGGCCCGCGACGCGCTCGATGATGCCGCGACCGATGCCTCCGCGGACCCCGGCCGCGCAGCGGCCGGCCACCACGACGATCGCACGGCCGCGGCTTCGGAGCCGCTTGAGCCGGCGGATACGGCATATCGTTCATCGTCGGCCCGCACGACATCCGATTCGCCGAACACCCGCCCGCCCGAGGCGCCTGAGCCCTCGTCGAGACGGGGCAGCGCCCGCTCGCCCGCCTATGCGGAGCTGACCCTGGCCAACGATCAGCCGCCGACGATATCGGCGGCGGACGACTCCCGACCCGGTCAGGCCGCGGTCTCGCGCCAGATTCCGCGCCGCGCAGGCGACCCGTCGCCGGCCCAGGCCGCCGCCGACCGCTCGATGGCGATGGCCCCGGCCGCTGCCGACCGCTCGATGGCGACGACGCCGGCCACGGCGACGTCGTCGCGCGAAGCCGCATCGTTTCCGGCCGCCCGCGATGGGGCCGCGCCGCGTTCGGCCGACGGAGCATTCGACGGCAACGCACGGGTGGCGCCGGGCAGCCCGCAGATCGCGCCGGCGCCGCATCTGCAGCCGCGCGTCCGACGCTCATCGCCGCGCAACCGGCGCATCGGCTTGTGGGCCGGCGTGGGCACCGCGGTGGTCGTGACCGTCGCCTGGTTCGGCTGGCAGCTTCTCGCGCCGCCGGCACCGCTGCCATCGGCCGGCGTACCGCCGCTGCAGACGTTGCCGCCGGCAGCAGCACCGGCGCAGGGCGAAGCATCGCCCACGAGCGCGGCCGTCCCCGCGGCATCGGCCCACCCCTCGGCAGCCGACCTGTCGGCCGCCGCGCCCTCGGCCGCCGTACCCTCTGCAGCCGCACCCTCTGCAGCCGCACCCTCCGCGGCGATCGCATCGCCGGCCGCGGCGTCGCAGACGAATGTCGCAACGACAGCAGTGACCGCCGCGACGGTGACCAACGACCCTGCGGCGCGGCCATCGGGAGCGGCGCCGCTCACCGGCGCGACCGCCCGCAGCGGCGTCGGGACGCCCCCCGCATCCGACGTGCGGCTGGAGCCGGTCCCTGCCGCCCCTGCCGCCCCTGCCGCCCCGGCGGTCACTCGCGTGCCACGCAACGTCGCGGCCCGCACCCCCACGGGCGCACCGGTTGCAACCGGCGAGACCGACGTCTCGCCGCGCATGGTGGATGCTCCACCTCGCGCGACGGATGCGCGACCGCGCGCGCTCGCGTCCGAGCCATCGGCACGCGCTGCCGAACCGGCGGCGCGCACTGCCGAACCGTCCGCCCGCCCGGCCACTTCGACATCCCGCACCGATTCCGCCCCGAGCGGCCGGCCGGGCACCGTGCGGCTGGTGCGCAGCGACGAAGGCGAACGCATGGCGCGGATGCTCGAATCCGCCTACACCGCGCTGCAGACGCGCGACATCGAAGCGGCACGCGCGATCTACGAGCAGGTGCTCGCGCTCGACCCGAACAACACCGACGCGCTGGCCGGTCTGGCGACCTACAGCGCCCGCGCCGGCAACCCGCTGCAGGCCGAGCGGCTGTTCAACCAGGTGCTGGCGATCGACCCGAACGACCAGGCGGCACGCGCCGGTCTGGTCGCGCTGCGCACCTCGGGCGACCCGGCCGGACAGGAGAGCCAGCTTCGGCACCTGATCGCGCAGGACGACAGCCAGCCGGCGCTGCACTATGCGCTCGGCAACGTGCTGGCCGCACAGGGCCGCTGGGCCGAGGCGCAGCAGTCGTACTTCATCGCCACCGCCGGCGACGCCGAGCAGCCGGACTACGCGTACAACCTCGCGGTGAGCCTGGAGCGCCTGAAGCAGCCGCGAGCCGCCGCCACGCACTACCGGCGCGCGCTCGAGCTGGCCGTGAGCCGCCCGGCGCGCTTCCCGATCGACCGCGCCCGTGCACGGCTGACCGCGCTCGACGGTGCCGCCCGCCAGGGTGACTGACATGAGCTCACCGTCCACCGCCGGCACGCAGCGCCGTCCGCTCGGGCAGACGCTGATCGAGCGCGGCGTCCTCACCGAGGACCAGTTGCGCATCGCGCTGCTCGAGCAGAAGGCGCGCGGCATTCCGCTCGGCAAGGTGCTGGTCACGCTGGGCTTCCTGACCGAGGCGACATTGCGCGAGGCGCTGGCCGAGAACCTCGGTCATCGCGAGATCGATCTGTCGCGGGTCGTGCCGAATCCGGCCGCGCTGGCGCTGGTGCCTGGCGAGTTCGCCCAGCGCCACCGGGTGTTCCCGGTCAGCGTCGACGACGAGACCCGGCAGCTCACGCTGGCGCTGGCCAATCCGAACGACGTGATGCTGATCGACCAGCTCACCGCGATGCTGGGCGGCAGCTACAAGCTGCAGATCTGCCTAGCCGCCGAGGGCGACATCGCCAATGCGATCACGCTGCACTACGGCCACGAGCTGTCGATCGACGGCATCCTGAACGAGATCGAGACCGGCGAGATCGACGCGATCAGCCTGGAGGCCGCCGGCCGCGAGTACAGCGGCCCGGTGGTGCGGCTGGTCGACTCGATCCTGGCCGACGCGATCCGCCGCCGCGCCAGCGACATCCACTTCGAGCCGGAGGCCGGCTTCGTGCGGATCCGCTACCGGATCGACGGCGTGCTGCGTCAGATCCGTGCGCTGCACGCGAAGTTCTGGCCGCCGATGTCGGTGCGGCTGAAGATCGTATCGGGAATGAACATCGCCGAATCGCGCGCGCCGCAGGACGGCCGGGTGTCGCTGATCATGAACGGGCGCACCGTCGACTTCCGGGCGGCCGCGCAGCCGACGATCCACGGCGAGAACTTCGTGTTCCGGGTGCTGGACCGCGGCGCGAGCCTGGTCACGCTCGAGCAGATGAACCTGTCCGAGGAGCACCTCGCGACGCTGGAGATGATGCTGGCGCGGCCCGAAGGCATCATCCTGGTGACCGGCCCGACCGGCAGCGGCAAGACCACGACGCTGTACTCGATCCTGATGCGGCTGAACAAGGAGAGCGTCAACATCATGACGCTCGAGGATCCGGTCGAGTATCCGCTGCCGATGGTGCGCCAGAGCAACCTGGCGAGCGGCATCAAGATGGAGTTCGCATCCGGCATCCGCTCGCTGATGCGTCAGGACCCCGACATCATCCTGGTCGGCGAGGTGCGCGACGCCGACACCGCGACGATGGCGCTGCGCGCCGCGATGACCGGCCACCAGGTGTACTCGACGTTGCACACCAACTCGGCGATAGGCGCGATCCCGCGGCTGATCGATCTCGGGCTGACTCCGGAGCTGATGGCCGGCAACCTGATCGGCATCATCGGACAGCGGCTGGTGCGCAAGCTGTGCCCGCACTGCAAGGTGCCGTTCGAGGCCGACGACGAGACCGCGCTCGCGCTCGGCATGCCGGCCGACGGTCCGCGCACGCTGTATCGCGCCGAGGGCTGCCTGCGCTGCGAATACCAGGGCTATCGCGGCCGGATGGCGCTGCAGGAGATCCTGTGCCTCGACGAGGAGCTCGACGACCTGATCGCGCGCCATGCGTCGACCCGCGACATCCTGAAGACGGCGCGCCAGAAGGGCTACCGTACATTGGCCGATGACGCGGTGCGCCGGATCATCGCCGGCTCCACGTCGATCGAGGAAGCGGGCCGCGTCGTCAACCTGACCAGCCTGGGCGCCCGCCTGCCCGACGCGCACGCCGGAGCGGCCTGATGGACTTCAGCTACCGCGCGATCGATGCCAGCGGCCGGGTCGTCACCGGCCGGATGCCGGCGATGAACGAGCGCGAGCTCGAGGCGCGCCTGAAGCAGACCGGCCTGGAGGTGATCGATGCGCGCTCGCGCAAGGCGGCGCGTTTCGCGCCGCTGCGCCGCGTGCAGCGGCGCGAGCTGATCGGCTTCTGCTATCACATGGAGCAGACCCTGCGCGGCGGCGTGCTGCTGACCGACGCGCTGGCCGATCTGGTCGAGGGCACGGCCGACCGGGGCTTTCGCGACGTCCTGTCGGCGATGCTCGAATCGGTGCGCGAAGGCTCGTCGCTGTCGATGGCGATGACCGGTCATCCGCAGGCGTTCGACGAGGTGTTCATCGGCCTGATCCGCGCCGGCGAGCAGTCCGGGCAGCTCTTCGAGGCCTTCGCGCGGATCGGCGCGTCGCTGCGCTGGCAGGACGAGCTGACGGCCAAGCTGAAGAAGATCGTCTCGTATCCGGCATTCACGCTGGTGGTGCTGCTGGCGGTCGCCTCGTTCATGCTGATCTACCTGGTGCCGCAGCTTTCGGGCTTCATCAAGTCGACCAGCGGCGGCGAGCTGCCGCTGCAGACCCGGATCCTGCTCAGCCTGTCGGAAGCGATGGTCGCGCACTGGCCATGGTTCCTGGCGGCGCCGGTGCTGTTCGTCTTCCTCGTGTGGGCCGGCCTGCGTCGGGCGGGCCCGGCGCTGCGGCTGCGTCTGGACCGGCTGAAGCTGCGGGTACCGCTGGCCGGCTCCATCGTCGAGAAAGTCGCGCTGGCGCGCTTCGCGTCGCTGTTCGGCATGCTATACGCCGCCGGCGTGCCGGTGCTGACGTCGCTGGAGGTCTGCCGCGGCGCCGCCGGCAACCAGTGGATCGCGCACGGCATCGCGCGGGTCCGCGAGCTGATCGTCGATGGCAGCGGCATGACCGAGGCGTTCCAGAAGACGCAGCTCTTTCCGAACCTGGTGCTGCGGATGGTGCGGATCGGCGAGACCACCGGCGAGCTCGACGCCGCGCTCGCCAACGTGACCTACTTCTACAACCGCGAGGTCGAGGAGACGCTGCAGCGGGTGCAGGCGGTCATCGAGCCGATGCTGACGGTGTCGCTGGGGCTGCTGCTCGCCTGGCTGATGATGGCGGTGCTCGGCCCGGTCTACGACCTGATCGCGAAGGTCAAGATCTGATGAGCGCGGCCCTGCACTATCTGTACCTGTTCAGCGGCGGCCTGATCACGCTGCGCGACGAGGCGGACGGGTTGAAGCTCAGCGGCCACTTCGAACGGCCGGCCGGCCACGGCGCCGACGATGCCGCCGGCACGGCGCCGGCCTGGGCCGACGGCTTCGCGCAGCTTCTCGACACCCATCGCCGCGACCGCTACGTATGGCTGGTCGACACCGTCGATGAGGAGCTGCAGCTCGAGCAGTTGCCGCGGATGCGCGGCAGCGACCTGCGCAAGTTCACCGCGCGGCGGCTGGAGCAACGCTTCCGCAGCAAGAATCTGGCGACCTGGCGGCCGGGCGCCGCGGCGACGCGCCGCGGCTGGCGCGCCTGGCTGCCGGCAGCCGGCGAAACGATGCCTGTGCTGCTGGCCGCGCTCGGCAGCGAGCAGCTCATGCAGCCGTGGCTGTCGATCGCCGAACGCGCGAAGGTCGTCATCGAAGGCATCCATTCGCCGGCGCTGCTGGCGCGGGCGCTGGCGCGGCGCATCGTCCCGGACCCGACCGGCCTGCTGGTCAGCCTGCATCCGGCCGGTCTGCGGCAGACCCTGCTGGTCGACGGCGGCGTGCGCTTCACCCGGCTCGCCGCGATCGGCGCCGCGCCCGGCATCGATGCGGTGCGGCTCGAATGCGAACGGGCGCTGCAGTATCTGCTGATGACGCAGGTGGTGTCGCGCCCGCTGATCACCGGGCCGGAGTTCCGGCTGTGGCTGGCCGCCGATGGCACCGCCGAGGCGTCGCGGATGCCGTCGGCGCTGCAGATCGACAACACGACGCGGCTGTCGGTCGGACTGATCGACGCCGCCGCATTCGGCGCACCGGCGATCGACGGCGAGGAGCGGACCGGCGAGGAGCCGACGCTGGGCGCGGTCGCGATGTGGCTGCAGCCTGCGCTGTGGCAGCGGCGCAGCGACGGCTATGCGATTCCGCGGATCCGGCTGCACGCGCAGATCGCGCAGCGGCGGCGCTGGATGCTCGGCTCGGCGCAGGCCGCGCTGGTGATCGCGCTGGCCGGCAATGCCGCCGTCGAGCTGGTCGACCGCTTCGGCGACGAGGACGCGCGCCTGCTCGCGAAGCTGCAGACCGAACGCCGCGAACGCGACCGGCTGCAGCAGCAGGTCGCCGACGCCGCGGTGAACGGCGCGGAGATGCGGCGCGTCGTGGAGCTCGATGCGACGCTGCGCGAACGGACGATGGACGCCGGCTCCCTGCTGACCGGGGTCGCACGGGCGCTGGCACCGGACGACTCGCTGAAGCTGCGGCGCATGAGCTGGTCGCGCGGCGAGCTGTCGGACGGCGGCAGCGGCGGCCCGGCCGCCGCGGCGACGGCCACGCCGGCGCTCGCGATGCCGGCGGCGGCGATGCCGTTCGGCAGCGCACCGGCGGCAGCTCCTCCGGCGATGCCGGCGACGACAACCGATGACGGCGCCCGTGCCCACGCCCGCATCATCGGCGAGTTCGAGCAGGTGCCGGCGATGCTGGAGGCGAACCGCCGCGTCGAGGCGTTCGCCCGGCGGCTGGCCGCGCAGTGCGGCTGCGACGCCAAGGTGCGCCGGCTGCCCTACGACCCCGAACCCACGCAGGCCTACAGCGGCGGCCGCCAGGCCGGCGTGCGCGAACGCACCGCGTTCGAGATCGATCTGCACTGGGATGCGCAGGCGACGACGACCGGCCGGGCGGCCGGCCCCGGAGGACACGATGTCCCCAAAAGCTGATCCACGCATTCGCGAGCATCTGCCGGAGATCATCGCCGGCGCGCTGCTGCTGCTGGCGCTGGCGCTGGCCGTCGTCGCCTGGCAGCGCTTCGACCGGATCCAGCAGCGTCAGCACGATACCGAACGCGAGCGGATCGCGATGCGGCGGACGATCGCCGATCTGCGCCAGAACCGCGACGATGCCGTCGCCTTCGGGCCGCGCTTCGTCGCGCTGCGCGCGGCCGGCAGCATCGGCACGTTTGACAAGCCGCGGGCGCTTGATGCGTTCGAGGCATACACCCGCGCATTCGGCGATCAGGTGCAGGACTATTCACTGGCCGCCCAGACCGCAGCCGATCTGCCCGCCGCATCGGCGCTGCAGCATCACGACCTGTTCCGCCACCAGCTCGACTTCGAGCTGCGGCCGCTGCACGAGGAAACGTTCATCACGATGCTCGATACGCTGCGCGGCTCGCTGGACGGGTCGGTCGCGATCGAGTCGTGCGACCTGAGCCGCCGCGACGGCGGCTCGGAGCCCGGGCTCGCGGCGCGCTGCACGCTGAACTGGTACAGCTTCGTGCCGCGCGGCGCGGCACCGGGCGTCACGGGGAGCACGCGATGACGGCGGTGAGCACGGGACCGACGATGACGCCGCGGCGGACCCTGAAGGCGGCGCTGACAGCATCGCCGCGGCGAGCGATGGCCGCTGCGCCGGCGCTGCCTCTTCGACAGACGCCGCCTCTGCAACCGCCTCTGCGGCCGACGCGAACGCCAGCGCGAGCGCCGGTGCTGCGACGGACCTTGAGCGCCGTGCTGACGTTGGCGCTGACGACGATCGCCACCCCCGCACCGGCCGCCGACGGCCCCCGGCTCGGGCGGCTGTTCCTGACCCCCGAGCAGCGCGACGAGATCGACGCACGGCGTCGCGCGTCTCCAGAGCCGGGGCCTGCCGCCACGCCCGCGCCTGCACCCCCGCGCGGCGAGCCGCGTCCGGCCGAGCGGGTCGTGTCGCGGGTCGACGGCGTGGTCCGCCGCAGCGGCGGCCCGGCGGTCGTCTGGCTCGACGAGGTGCCGCATCAGGTGCAGATCGGACAGTCGGTCGAGGACGTGCCGGGCGCTCGCCTGGAAGGCGACACCGTGATGCTGCGCGACCCGTCCGGCCAGGTCCGGCGGCTGCGCGCCGGCCAGTCGGTGGATCCGCAATGAAGCGCACGCGCCTCGGCCGCCTGCCGCGCCGCTCGCGCCAGCGGGGCGCGGCGTTCTATCTGTTCGCGGTGATGGTGATCGCCGCGGTCGCGACCTTGGTGAGCGCCACGCCGGCGTTCGATGCCCGGCGCACGCAGGACGAGCAGGCCGGCCGGCTGCTGGCCGATACCCGCGCGCGCGTGCTCGCCTACCTGACCACGCCGCAGATCGCGCTGAACGCCGTCGACAGCAGCCGAAGGCTCGGCGACTGGCGGCTGTATCCGGATCTGCCGATCGCGGCCGGTGCCGGCATCGACGCCGCGGAGCCGGCTTACGACGGTTTCGCGGAGACCGGTGGCTGCGCCTGGCGTACCTGGTCGGCCGGACAGCCGCTGCAGCCGGTCGCCGCCAGCGGCGCCGCGGCCCGCTGCTTCGGCCGGCTGCCGTGGCGCGAGCTCGGCCTGAACTTCAGCGACATCGCCCCCGACAACGATGGCGACGGCCGGCTGCCATGGATCGTCGTGTCGCCGAACCTGGCCGCCGGCAGCGCCTGCCTGCCGGACCTGACGCCGCTGCTGCTGACGCGCGCCTATGCCGGTTACGGCTGCAGCGGCACGCCGCCTTATCCCTGGATCACGGTGCTCGACGAGCGCGGCAACCTGCTGTCGAACCGGGTCGCGATCGCGCTGATCCAGCCCGGTCCGGTGGTCGGCGGCCAGATGCGCGGACCGGCGGCGGCGCCGGCGCAGTTCCTCGACCGGGTGACGATCCTGCCGGGTTGCCCGGCGCCGTGCCAGCCGGGCACCTACGACAATGCCGGCTACGGCCATGCCGACGGCACGCCGACGGTGCTGATCCGCGCGCCGCGCGACGCCCGCGCCGCCGAACGGGCGGGCTTCTATGCGACGCCGTACGCATTCAACGACCGGATCGCGTACCTGACGATCGACGAGCTGATCGGCGAGCTGGAGCGCCACGCCCGTCGCGAGCTGACCAACAAACTGCGGCAGTTCCAGGCGAGCCGGAATCATTTCCCGTACGCCGCCGCGTTCAACAGCAGCACCGGCGACTGCGCGACCGGCGTGCGCTATGGACATCCGGCCGTCAACGACGGAAGCTGCGGCGCCGGCAATGCGGCGGCGGTCGCCCAATGGTTCGTCGACGGCGGCTGGCATCGCTACTTCCTGTACTCGGCATCGCCGCGCTGCGTGGCCGCGAACCCGATCTGCAGCGGCAGCGGCCTGACGGTGGGCGCCACCAACACCGTCAATGCGCTGGTGATCTCGCCGGGCGCGCCGATCGTCACGCCGCCGTATGCGCCGTCCAAGCTCGGTCCGCAGGTTCCGCTGCTGGGGCTGCTGACCTCGCTGCTCGCCACCGCCGCCGACTACGTCGACGACCCGGTCAACATCGGCCTCGTGCCCGACGTGTTCGCAGCGACCGCCGGTCAGGTGTTCCCGCAGAACGATCGGCTGGAGATCGTCAATTGAGCGAGTCATTGAACGAATCGTTGAACGAATCGTTGAACGAATCGAACCTCCGGGCTCCGTCGTCGGGGCCGCGCGCTCGACAGCGGCGGCGGCAGCGCGGCATCTCGCTGGTCGAGGTGGCGATCGCGCTGACGATCATCGCGCTGACCACCGTCGGCCTCGTCGCCTCGCTCGCGCAACAGGCCGAACAGCGGCGGATCGCCGAAAGCCGCAGCACGCTGAACCAGGCCCGCGATGCGCTGCTGTCGTTCGTCACGCTGAACGGCCGGCTGCCCTGCCCGGCCACCGCGGCCAGCGCCGGCCACGAGGCGATCGCCGCCAATGCCGGTGGGCGCATGAGCTGCACGTTGCAGGCCGGCTTCCTGCCGGCGGTGACCCTGGGCATCAGCGATCTGGACGCCGGCGGCTGGCTGACCAACGGCTGGCGCGACGGCGCGAATCCCGGCGGCACGCTGCCGCGGGTGGTCCGCTACGCGGTGACCTCGCTGGCCGGCAACTGGGCCGACGCGCTGACCTCGCCTTCGCTCGGGCCGTTCGCGCCGAACACCGCGATGCGTGCCAACCAGGTGCAGACCGCCGCGATCGCCAACGGCGAGGCGATGTTCGTCTGCGCCAGCGCCGCCGGCATCCAGGCGGCCGGTGCCAACCGCTGCGGCACCGTCGCGAATCAGTTGTCCGGGTCGGCGGCCGCCGTCGTCTGGACCCTGGGCGCCAACGGCAACGACCCGGCGGCCTATTCGGTCGACGAACAGCAGAACGCCAACATGGCGGTGCCCCGGGTCGTCATCAGCCGGCCCTATGCGCCGCCCGGCGCCAGCGGCGGCGTGTTCGACGACCTGGTGGTCTGGCTGCCCTACGCGACCGTCGCCGAACGATTGTTCCTCACCGGATTCGTCCAATGAGCTCGCTGCCGATATCCGCCGCACTGCCCGCGTCCCCGTCGTCGACCTCGCCGGGATCGGACCGCCCGAGCCCGGCGTCCTCGGCATCCGTCTTCGCCGAACCGGCGTCCGCAAGCCCGGCCTACGCCCGATCGACGGCCTCGTTCGAGCCAGTCTCGCCGTTCGCGACGATCGCGCGCTTCACGATCATCGACGGCCTGCGCAGCCGCTGGGCATTGGTGGTGCTGGCGCTGATCGGCGCCGCGCTGGCGCTCGGCGCGTTCGGCGGCAGCCTGGCGCTGACCGAAAGCGGCGCGGTATCGCTGGTCGCGTTCGCGCCGGTGCTGCGGGTCGCATCGGTGCTGGCGATCATCGTGTTCGTCGCCGCCGCCACCGTCCACGAGATCGACGAACGCTCGCGGCTGATGATGCTGGCCGCGCCGTTGTCGCGCAGCGGATGGGTGCTGGCCAGGTTCACCGGCATCGCGGTGCTGGCGACGATGACGGCCGCCGCCTGCGCGCTGCCGCTGCTGGTGTTCCATCTGCCCGGCACCGGGGCCGGCAGTGCCGCCTGGCTGCTGTCGCTGGCGCTGGAGCTGATCGTCGTCGGCGGCCTGACGTTGATGATGGCCTGCTCGCTCGCACAGGTGCCGTCCGCGGTGCTGGCGGCGAGCGGCTGTTATCTGCTGGCCCGGGTGATCGGCGCGGCGATGCTGCTGAACGAGCGCGCACCGCTCGCCGACCAGCGAGCGGTCGCCGACGCCGGCAGCTTCGTGCTCGATGCGATCGGCTTGCTGATGCCGCGGCTGGACCTGTTCACGCAGACCCCGTGGCTGCTCGGCGCCACTCCCGCCGATCTGCCGGCGGCGCTCGGTCAGGCAGTGCTGTACTCGGCGATCGTCGTCACGCTGGCGGCGATCGACTTCGGAGCGCGCGATGCGTGAACTGGCGATCGAGCGGGAACGCTTCGGCGTCGGACGGCCCGGTGACGCCCAATCGGGCGCCGGGCGGCCCGGTGATGAACGACCCGGCGCCGGGGGGCCCGCCGTGGGCGGCGCAGCAACGGCGGGGCACACAGCCCGCCGTGCCCATGCTCGTCCGCGGTGGGCTGCAGTGACGCTGCTGGCCGGCCTGCTGCTGGCCCTGGCGGTGTTCGCGAGCCGCTATCCGCGCGCCTGGCAGGCCGAGCTGTCGCCGGGCGAACCGCCGCGCGCCCGCGCGGTGACCCTGGCCGCGCTCGGCGAGCCGGTCGCCGCGGCCTACGCGATGCTGCTGTACACGCAGACCTTCGATTCACAGGCCGGCACCAGCGTCCAGGTGGCCCGGCTCGATCTGGATGCGATCGGCCGCTGGCTCGACCGTGCGCTCGACCTGAACCCCGACAGCGCCTACCCGCTGCTGCTGGCCTCGCGGGTCTATGCCGAAAGCGCGCGCCCCGACCAGGCCCGCCGGCTGCTGGACCTGGTCGAGCGGCGCTTCCGCGAGGCACCCGCGCAGCGCTGGCCATGGCTCGCCCATGCCGTCTATCTCGCTCGCCATGTGCTGGGCGACCTGCCGCTGGCGCTGCGCTATGCGCGGTCGCTGCGCGAGCACACGGCGGCCGCCGGCGCACCCGGCTGGGTCGCGCAGATCGAATTGCTGTTGCTGGCCGACACCAACCAGGAGCAGGCCGCCGAGGTGCTGCTGGGGGCGTTGATCGACAGCGGCAAGGTGGCCGACCCCGCGGAACGGGCGTTCCTGCTGGGCCGGCTGAAAGCTGCCGAAGCGCGGGCATCACCCGATGAACGGGCTTCCGTGGGGGAGTCGCCGCGTCGATAACTTCGCAACGGCGTTCCGATCGTCAATCTGGATTCCTTTCCTGGACAGGAGAAAGCAATGAAGAAGTCGCAGTCGGGTTTCACGCTCGTGGAGATAGCGATCGTGCTGGTGATCGTCGGTCTGCTGCTGGGCGCGGTGCTGAAGGGTCAGGAGCTGATCTTCAACACCCGGGTCAAATCGACGTTCAGCATGAGCCGCGAGCTGACCGCCGCGATCAGCGCCTATCAGGACCGCTATCGCGCGCTGCCGGGCGACGACGGCCAGGCCGCCACGCGCTTTCCGTCCGCCGCGGTGGTGCCGACCAACGGCGACAGCAACGGCGTGATCCGCTATGTGCTCAACCCCTGCGCAGCCGGCGTGCAGGCCGGCGAGAACTGCCAGGCGTTCTACCATCTGCGCCTGGGCGGCTTCATCAGCGGCACCGGCTCCGAGTCGCCGAAGACGGCGTTCTCGACGAACGTCCACCTGGCCCAGATGAATTCGTTCATCACCGGCGCGGCGAGCAGCCCGGGCATGGCGCTGGATGCGAACGGCATCACGCACAAGATCATGAGCGCGATCGACAACAGCTTCGACGATGGCAGTCCGGCGACCGGTTCGGTCCGCTGCCAGAACCTGACCACCTACAACATGGCGACGCCCGACAATGGCATCGGCGTGTGGTGCGTACTGGCGCTGTAACCACGGGTGACTCGCCGGCACATCCGGGCGCCTCGGCGCCCGGCGCCCGACAGGCACCGACTTCGTTCATTCCCCGGCGGGGCAGGCCTCGACGCAGACGATCCACAGCGCGATCGGCGCGACGAACACGACGAACACCGTGATCCAGCCGCCGGGCACGTAGCCGGCCTGATGGAGCAGCGCCACCACACAGCCGAGCATGATGGCGTTCGGGCCGACGCGTGAGATGCGCTGTCGCGCATACCATGCCGCGACACTGGCGAGCAGGTCCATCGGCACATTGTGAAGGCATCGCCCCGCCGCGGCTGTGACAGCCTGCACATCCGCGCCCGTGGCGCATCGGGTGCGGCGTCGGACGCGGGGTGTCCAACGCCTTGCCGATAACCTGCGGGCGCCGAAGGCGACCGTCAGGTTAATCGGCCTGTCAGACGCCGACACCATCATCCGGTCCTGGATAGTCGGGTTACGCGACGTGCTACTCGGAATGGTCCGTTCCGAAGTCCCAGATCTCCCCGTGTTCGACATCCGTGAGCACCCCGCGCACGAGTTGCAGGTTGCGCTGCCATGAACGCTCGGGTCCGTCGGCGTCCACCCGAAACGTCAGCCTATCGTGATCCGCGTCGACCGCGATCCACAGCCTCGTCTCCAGACTCAGGCCGATCTCGGTGATGCACGACTC
>DAISWF010000036.1:5931-28662 GCA_036826495.1 Burkholderiaceae bacterium | reverse complement strand
CCGCAGCCCCCGGCGGGCCCGCGCCGCGGGGCCGCCGACAACGAGCCGCCGCTCGGCAACTACTGCGAGCGTCACGGGCGCTGCAACGTCGGCTGCCTGCCGGGCGCCGGCCAGACGCTGAACAAGCAGATCTTCAGGGCGCTCTACGGCAGCACCGACAGCGGCGGTCTCGACCAGACTCCGATGAATCCGGGGAGCTGCCTGTTCAGGAACGTCGCGCTGCAGCTTCAGACGCTGGCGGAGGTCACTCACCTGTCCAGGCCGGACGAACAGGGCCCCTACCAGGTGCAGTTCCAGCAGCGCCCCGTCGAGGACCCCCGGCAGCCGGCGCGGACCGTGGTCGTCACGGCCGATCGGGTGATCGTCGCGGCCGGCAGTCTCGGCACCACTGCACTGCTGTTGCGTTCGAGACAGCGTCACGCCGACACCGAAGGCAAGGAGGGGCTCGGGGCGCTGAGCGCACGGCTGGGACACGGCTTCTCGCCGAACGGCGATCACATCGCGTTCCTTCCCGATATCGCCGAGCGGGTCAACCTGACGTTCGGACCGGTGACCACGTCGTTCGCGCAGTTCAAGCCGGACGCGCCGATGGCGGCAGGCTTTCACAACGTCGAGGACCAGGGCGTGCCACGCTCGCTGGCGGGCCTGGTGGGCCATGGCATTCCGCTCGTCCAGCAGTTGGTGCGCGGCGAGCAGGTCGAGACCTTCGTCCACGGCCTGTCCGCCGGATTGACGGCGCTGCAGAAGATCTACGACCAGTCGCCGGAGCGGCGCCGCCCTGCGCTGGCTGCCGCCGACATGAGCAGCGACCGGCCCGAGTCGGAGGACGAGCTGACCTCGCGGATGATGTGCGTCGTCGCGCAGGGCAAGGACGATGCGGTCGGACAGTTCACGCTGGAAGGCGGCCGCCTGCGGGCGAAGCGCCCCGACGGCGTGCCGTTCCATCAGGACCCGATTTATGCCGATATCGAGGCGACGCTGGACCGGCTGGCGCGCCGCCTGCGGCCCGACGATCCGGATGCGAAGTTCATCAGCCCCACGTCGAAGAAGCTCTTCCCCGGCGTTCCGCCCACCGTGATGACCACGCACCCGCTCGGCGGCTGCCCGATGGGCGAGTCGGTCGACAAGGGCGTCGTCGACGAATGGGGCCGGGTGTTCCGCGAAGGCCCGGCGGGCACCTCGTTCCACGAAGGGCTCTACATCGCCGACGGCTCGATGGTTCCGACCGCGCTCGGCGTGAATCCGGCACTGACGATCTCGGCGGTGGCGCTGCGGGTGGCCGATCGGGTGGTGGCCGACTGGGACCGCATCCCGTCGCGCGCCGCCGCGGGAGGCGGCGGGTCGCTGCAGTGCGACGGGGCGCTGAAGACCTGAACCGAAGCGCTGACCGAAACGCTGACCGAAGCCCTGAACCGAAGTCCTGAACCGCAGGCGGCCCGGTCGTTATGATGTGCGCTCCTCATGCTGCGGACCGAGCGCCATGTTCCGACCCGACCTGCTCTCGAACAAACGGATCCTGATCACCGGCGGCGGCAGCGGCCTGGGGGCGGCGATGGCGGAGCGCTTCGCGGCGCTGGGTGCATCGCTGGTGCTGGTCGGCCGGCGCGGGCCGATGCTCGAGGAGACGGCGCAGCGGCTGCGTGCGGGGTCGGGCGCCGCCGTCGACGTGCTGACCTGCGACATCCGCGACCCGGCGGCGGTCGAGGCGATGCTGGACCACGCCTGGGCCGGCGGCCCGCTCGATGCGCTGATCAACAACGCGGCGGCGACCTTCGTCGCGCAGACCGAACGGATGTCGTCGCGCGCGATCGATGCGATCCTCGCGCCGACGCTGCACGGTGCGCTGTACTGCACGGTGGGCTGCGGCCGGCGCTGGATCGATGCGGGCCGGCGCGCGACGGTGCTGAGCATCCTGTCGACGTCGGTGCGCACCGGCCGCGCGTTCACCGTGCCGTCGGCGGTCGCGAAGTCGGGCGTGCAGGCGATGACGCGCAGCCTCGCGGTCGAATGGGGGCCGAAGGGCATCCGGCTGGTGGTGATCGCGCCGGGACCGTTCCCGACGCCGGCCACCGCGCAGCAGCTCATGCACGGCCGCGGCGGCGTTTCGGCGGCCGGGCGCAATCCGCTGGGGCGGGTCGGCGAGCACATCGAGCTCGCGAACCTGGCGGCCTATCTGCTGTCGGACGAGGCCGGCTACGTCAACGGCGAGACGATCGCGATCGACGGCGGCGCCCATCTGCGTACCTCGGGTGCCGAGGACCTGCTCGACTGGACCGACGAGGACTGGGCGGCGCGGCGCGCGGCCCGGCAGACGGCAGGAGGCTGACCGGGGCTGACCGGGGCTGACAGCGAATTGGTCGGGCGGCCGCGGGCGCGCTCAGCGCCGCGGGCCGCTCGCCAGCACGCGATCGACGATCGCCAGCAGCTTCTCGCGCACCTTGTCGAGGTCGATCGCGTCGTCGGACAGCCGCTGCAGCATCACGCCGCGCATCGCGCCGAGCAGGATCACCGACAAGGTCTTCGGATCGGCATCGGCGACGATCTCGCCGCTCGCCACGCCCAACCCGATGTGATGCTCGAAGAACGCCAGTGCCGAGCGGTTGTAGGCCGTCACGTTCGCGCGCAGGTCCGAGTCCTCCATGAAGCCCTCGGCCATCATCGCCAGCAGCGCGCGAGTCGACGTCCAGTTGGCATCGGTGCGGCCGAAGTACACGTCGACGATGCCGCGGATCGAGTCCAGGCCCGGCTCGCGCCTGCGCGCCGCTTCGCGCTCGAGCCGGAAGCGTTCGCCGATGTGGGTCGCCAGCGCCCGCAGCAGGCCGGCCTTGCTGCCGAACCGGTGGGCGGGCAGGCCGCGGCTGTAGCCGGCCGCCTCGCCGACCTCGGCCAAGGTCATCCGCACCGAGCCGCGCCGCGCGACGACGCCGAGCGCCGCGTCGAGCAGCCGCCGTTCGGCCTCCTCGCGCCGCTCGGCGTGCGTGCGCCGGGCGCCGCGGCCGCGAACGGCCGGCCCGGGAACCTGCGCCGGCGAAAGGGCGCGCCGCGAGTGCGGGCTGCCGCTCATTGCGTCATTGCGGCGTGATGCCGGCCTGCTCGGCGACGCGCTTGAAGCGCTCGAACTCGCGGCGATGGAAGTCGCCCATCTCCTGCATCGACAGCATCAGCACCTGGCCCGGCCGGCTCGCCTGATAGGCCTTGCCCTCCGGCGAGACCAGCGCCTTCGCGAACGCGTCGGCGAGCTTCTTCACGATCGCGTCCGGCACCTCGGCGCGGGCGAACAGCGACGCCCAGACGTACGACTCGAACTCCGGGTAGCCGGTCTCGATCATCGTCGGGATGTCGGGCAGCATCGGGCTGCGCTTGTCGCTGGTGATCGCCAGGATGCGGGCCTTGCCCGCCTTGTGCAGCTCGGTGACGCCGCTGAAGTCGTTGATGCCGATGTCGAGCTGCCCGCCGATCACGTCGGTCACCATCTGCGCGCCGCCCTTGTACGGCACATGGGTGACCGGCACCTTGCCGGCGGTGCCGATCCAGGCGCCGATCAACTGGTAGCCGGCCGAGTAGTTGCCGATGCTCAACGTGCGCCCTTCCCGCTTCGCGGCCTCGATCATCTCCCTGACCGTCTTGTACGGCGTATCGACGCGCGCGACGATCGCCGCCGGCCCGACCGAGAAGCCGTGCACCGGCCGGAAGTCCTTGAACGGATCGTACGGCAGGTTCTTCATCACCAGCGGGTTCACCGCCATCGGCGAATTGCTCGCCTGCAGCAAGGTGTAGCCGTCGGCCGGCGCCGACTTCACCGCCTGGATCGCCAGCAGGCCGCTCGCGCCCGGCCGGTTCTCGACGATCACCTGCTGACCGAGCATCTTCGACACGATGTCGCCGTAGACCCGCGAGGTCTCGTCGGCGCCGCTGCCGGCGTTGAACGGCACGATGATGCGGATCGGCTTGTTGGGAAAGTCAGCGGCCGACTGGGCTGCGGCCGGCGCGAACGGCAGCGCCAGTGCCACCGCGATGCCTGCGAGCAGGGTCTTCATCTGGTATCTCCTTCATCTCGTCTGGTGGGGAATCGGTCGCCGCGCTCAGCCGCGCTCAGCCGCGACGGATCGCGCCGCAGCCGGCGAGCGCGGCCAGGTCGCCGTCGTCTAAGCCGGCCTCGCGCAGCACCTCCTCGGTGTGCTGCCCGAGCGTCGGCGCGGGGCTGACCAGCTCGGCCGGCGTGCCGGCGAACTTCGTCGGCGGGCGCAGCGCCCAGATCGGCCCTTCGGTCGGATGCTCGACCTTCTGCAGCAGGCCGACGCCCGTGACCTGCGGATGCTGCGGCAGCTCGTCGATCGACCAGATCCGCGTGGCCGGGATGTCCAGCCGCGCGCACAGCGCGAGCAGATCGGCGGTGCTCAACGTGCGCGTGACCTCGTGCATGTCCGCATAGAGCTCGCGGATCCGCGCGTTGCGCTGATGCCGGTCCTGCAGGTCGTACTTGCGCGCGAGGTCGTCGCGCCCGACGCCGGTGAAGAACGCGGTCCAGTGATCGGTGGTGTACGGCAGCATCGCGACGAAGCCGTCGCGGGTCGGCACCGGCTTGCGTCCGCCGGCCAGCAGCCGCGCATAACCCGCCCCGCCCTGCGGCGGATCGAAGGTCAGCCCGCCCAGGTGCTCGGTCAGCGTGAACGCCGCCATCGTCTCGAACATCGGCACCTCGACATGCTGACCCTCGCCGGTGCGCGCCTGATGGACCATCGCCGCGAGCACCGCGTTGGCGGTGGCCAGGCCGGCGGTCTTGTCGGCCAGCAAGGTCGGTGCGAATTCGGGCCGCCCCTGCTCGCGGCCGATCAGGTCGGCGAGCCCGCAGGCCGCCTGGATCACGTCGTCGAACGCCGGCTCGGCGGCGCACGGCCCGTCCTGACCGAAGCCGGTCGCCACCACGTAGACGATGCGCGGGTTGATCGCCCGGACCGCCTGATAGCCCAGTCCCAGCCGCTCGATCGCTGCGACCCGCATGTTGTGGACCAGCGCGTCGAAGCGTGGCAGCAGACGCTTGAGCGCCGCGACGCCGTCGGGCGACTTCAGGTCGATCGCCAGCGACCGCTTGTTGCGGTTGATCGACAGGAAGATCGAGCTCATCCCCGGGTGACGCGACGTGCCGTTGGCGCGCATCAGATCGCCCTCCAGGGGTTCGACCTTGACGACGTCGGCGCCGAAATCGGCGAGGACCTGGGTGGTGACCGGGCCGAGCACGACGGCGGTCAGATCGAGCACCCGCAGCCCGGCCAGCGGCCCGCTGCGTGTCGGCGAGGGTGGGTTCATCGGCTGTGTTGTCTCCGGCTGCAGGTCGTCGGAAGAAGCCCGCAGTCGGGGCAAGTTAGCACACTTGTTTGTTGTCCAACAAGTGATTGAGTGCGGTGACAGATGAAGTGATGGCGGCGCCCCTCACCCCGCCGCGGCTATCGTCCCCGCTCCCCCACCACCGCCCCGGTCGGCGTCAGCGACGTTCGTTCACCCGCCTCGGGCGGCGGCCGCGGCACCACCTGTCCTGGCGTATCGGTCGGCGCGTCGCCCGGCGGAATGAACGGCAGATGGTGCGCGATGCCCTTGTGGCAGTCGATGCAGGTCTTCTCCTTGTTGGCGAGGAAGGTCGAGTGCATCGCCTGCGCCCGCAGGCTCTGGCGGGTGAAGTCCATCGACGCGAACTGATGACAGTTGCGGCACTCCAGCGAATCGTTCGACTTCAGCCGCGCCCATTCGTGCTGGGCCAGCTCCAGCCGCATGTCGCGGAACTTCTCCTGGGTGTCTATCGTGCCGAAGATCTTCCCCCAGACCTCCTTGGACGCCTGCATCTTGCGGGCCATCTTGTCGGTCCAGTCGTGCGGCACATGACAGTCCGAGCAGATCGCCCGCACGCCCGAACGGTTGGTGTAGTGGATCGTGCTCCTGAGTTCGGCGAACACGTTGTCGCGCATCTCGTGACAGCCGGTGCAGAAACGCTCGGTGTTCGTGAACTCCATTGCGGTGTTGAAGCCGCCCCAGAACAGCACGCCGCCGATGAATCCGCCCAGCGTCAGGAAGCCGAGGCTGAAATGCAGGCTCGGTCTGCGGATGATGTTCCAGTATCGCCTGATGAGTCCGCGCATGCGGGCGTCTCCCCGTCTGTGGCCGCTGTCGGTAGCTGCTTGTCGGTGGCCGCTGTCGTTGCTCGCTATTTCGCAGCGGGCGGCAGCGTGTCGTCGCCGCGGAACCGGTTGCCCACCAGCGGGCGCATCGGCTCCTGGGCGACGTGGCACTGCTGGCAGAAGTAGCGCCGCGTCGACACATGGTCGAGCAGCTTGCCGTCGCGATCGATGTAGTGGGTCGAGCTGACCGGCACCGCCTGCGAGAACGCGGTCTTCGCCCGCGCATGGCAGTCCAGGCACTTGTTGAAGTTGCGGTCGACCTGGTAGCCGTCCACCCGATGCGGAATGACCGGCGGCTGGTCGGCATAGTTCCGCTTGAGCCGCTGGTCGTCGTTGACCGTGTTGGTCAGGCGCGGCGGCATCGTCTCCCGGTCGATCGCGGTCGGCCCGCGCATCGGATCGACGAAGGGCGCCGGCACCGCCGGACCCAGCAGGCCGACGGACAACACTGCCGCGGCGATGACGCGACGCGCGATCACAGGTGTCCCCAAGGGGCCTTCGGCCCGGCGTGCGGCGATCATGTCGCCCCCTGCCGCACGGCGTCGGTCGGGACCACGTCGACCTTGGTGATCTTGACCGCGCATTTCTTGAAGTCCGTCTGGAACGAGATCGGATCGGTGCAGTCCATCGTCACCTTGTTGATGAGCTGGCTGGCATCGAACCACGGAACGAACACCAGCCCGCGCGGCGGCTTGTTGCGGCCGCGCGTTTCGACGCGGGTGCGCATGCTGCCGCGTCGCGATGCGATCTCGACCTCCATGCCGCGCCGCACGCCCAGCGCCACCGCATCGTCCGGATGCATGTAGCAGACCGCGTTCGGCACCGCCCGGTACAGCTCCGGCACCCGGCGCGTCATCGATCCCGAGTGCCAATGCTCGAGCACGCGGCCGGTCGACAGCCAGTACGGATACTCCTTGTCGGGGCTCTCCGCCGGCGGTTCGTACGGCAGCGCGTAGATGCGCGCCCGGCCGTCGGGAAAGCCGTAGAACTGGTAGCCGGTGCCGGCCTTCACATAGGGGTCCAGGCCCTCCTTGTAGCGCCAGCGGGTCTCCTTGCCGTCGACCACCGGCCAGCGCAGCCCGCGCACCTGGTGATAGGTGTCGAACGGCGCGAGATCGTGGCCGTGACCGCGCCCGAACTTCGCATATTCCTCGAAGAGGCCTTTCTGCGGATAGAAACCGAACGCCTTCGCCTCGGCATTGTCATAGCCGGCTTCGATGTCGGATACCGGATACCTGTCGACCTCGCCGTTGCGGAACAGCACGTCGAACAACGTCTTGCCGCGCACCTCGGGCTTGCGCGCGATCAGCTCGGCCGGCCAGACCTCCTCGATCCTGAACCGCTTCGAAAACTCCATGAGCTGCCACAGGTCGGACCGTGCCTCCCCCGGCGCGGAGACGAGCTGGTGCCAGAAGTGCGTGCGCCGTTCGGCATTGCCGTAGGCGCCCTCCTTCTCGACCCACATCGCGGCCGGCAGGATCAGGTCGGCCGCCAGCGCCGTCACCGTCGGATAGACGTCGGACACGACGACGAAGTTCGCCGGATTGCGGTAGCCGGGATAGCCCTCCTCCATCAGGTTGGCCGCCGCCTGCATGTTGTTGTTGACCATCACCCAGTAGGCATTGAGCTTGCCGTCCTTGAGCATCCGGTTCTGCAGCACCGCGTGATAGCCCGGCGTCTCCGGGATCGTGCCGTGCGGCAGCTTCCAGATCTCCTCGGTGTGCTCGCGGTGCTTGGGATTGGTCACCACCATGTCGGCCGGCAGGCGGTGGCTGAAGGTGCCGACCTCGCGCGCGGTGCCGCAGGCCGACGGCTGCCCGGTCAGCGAGAACGGGCTGTTGCCGGGGGTCGAGATCTTGCCGGTCAGCAGGTGCAGGTTGTAGATCATGTTGTTGCACCAGACCCCGCGGGTGTGCTGGTTGAACCCCATGGTCCAGAACGACATCACCTTGACCTTCGGATCGGCATAGAGCTCGGCCAGCGCCTGCAGCCGGTTCTTCGGCACGCCGCTCAGCTTCGCGGTGTAGTCGAGGTCGTAGCGCGACACGAAGCGGGCGAACTCGTCGAACGTGATCGGCTTGGAACCGCCGGCCGCCGGGCCGGCGTTGGCGGCCGCCTTCTGCAGCGGATGCTCGGGCCGCAGGCCGTAGCCGATCTCGGTGTTGCCCTGCAGGAAGGTGGTGTGCCGGTCGACGAACTCCCGGTTGACCCGGCCGGTGCTGATGATGTGGTGCGCGATGTAGTTCAGGATCGCCAGATCGGTCTGCGGCGTGAACGTCAGCTCGATGTCCGCCAGCTCGTACGAGCGGTGCTCGAAGGTCGACAGCACGGCGACCTTGACGTGCCGGGCGCTCAGCCGCCGATCGGTCACCCGGGTCCACAGGATCGGGTGCATCTCGGCCATGTTCGAGCCCCACAGCACGAACGCGTCGGCCGCCTCGATGTCGTCGTAGCAGCCCATCGGCTCGTCGGCGCCGAAGCTGCGCATGAAGCCGACCGCTGCCGACGCCATGCAGTGCCGGGCGTTGGGGTCGATGTTGTTCGAGCGGAAGCCGCCCTTCATCAGCTTGAGCGCCGCATACCCCTCCCAGACCGTCCACTGGCCGGAGCCGAACATGCCGACCGCCGAAGGCCCCTTGTCGGCCAGCGCGCGCTTGAACTGCGCGGCCATCACGTCGAAAGCCTGGTCCCAGGAGACCGGCTGGAACTCGCCGTCCTTCGCGTATCGGCCGTCCTTCATCCGCAAGAGCGGCCGGGTCAGCCGGTCGTCCGCGTACATGATCTTGGAGAGGTAGTAGCCCTTGATGCAGTTCAGGCCGCGGTTGACCTCCGCCTTCTCGTCACCGCGGGTCGCGATGACCCGGTTGTCCTTGACCGCCACCGTGACGCCGCAGCCGGTGCCGCAGAAACGGCAAGGCGCCTTGCTCCACTTGACGTCCGGCTGGGCCGTCTGCGCCAGCGCCGGATCCGCCAGCTCGATGCCGGCCGCAGCCCCTGCGGCCGCGGCGGCGGACCGCCTGAAGAACTCACGCCTGAGCATCGGGTATCTCCTCGTTCATCGCCTGCAGGCTGTCGGCGCACTGATAGACGAGGGCCACCGACAGCACACCGTCCAGATGCTGGATGCGCGACACCGACCCGGTCATCGCCGACGCCGAGTCGGCCTCCAGGGTCACGACCAGCTTGCCGCCATCGGTCCTGGCGTGCACCTGGGCGCCGCCCATCGCGGCGATCGCCTCGGCGATCAGGGGCGCGCGCCGCGGCGTGGCATGCACGACGACGCTGGCGATGTGCAATTCCTCCCGGGACGGGTCGGATGCGGATTCCATCGCCATGGGTCAGACATGCGGCCCGGGCGGCCCGGCGACCAACTGATACATCCACACCAGGAAGCCGTAGCCCGATACGGTGAGCACCGCCAGCACCGGCACCAGGACGATCGCCAGCAGCAAGAATGCACGCAACTCCTCGCCGCTGGAGGCAGGCCTCGTCCCTTCGTTCATATTGCCCCTCGCTGCTGACCGGACTGCTGCACCGCGCGCCGACTTGCCGCACCTTCGCCGGGCACGCCGACCTATCCTGGTGCGCGGCCCGTGCATGCACACGGGATTATTCGGGGCAGATTGTTACAAAGAGCGTCGCAGCAGATCGACAATGACCCTACACGGCACCGGGGTCGGCTACCGCCGGTGCAACGAAACACCCCGTCCGTCCGATGATCGTTTGGGATGAATTATTAAATAAATATTGTCGTTTTCATGAAAGAAGTCACGATAAAACCTTGCGACGCCGTCAGCGGCGGCCGCTGTCAGAGCTGTCATCTGCCGCCGGACGTGGTGATCGACGTGGAGCCGGCGATGGAACCCTGGCTGGCCGAAGCGATCGCATCGATCTCGGCGATCAGGCCGACGGCGATCATCGGCCAGTTCGACGGCGCCGGCCCGCATGCGGCGGAGCCGCTGCCGCAGCAACGCTGAATCAGCCCTTGGGGCGGGCGCTCACCGCAGCGCTCAGGTTCAGCGCGTTGACGACGAACTCGTGCAGCGCCGGCAGATGGTCGACCAGCGGATGAGCGTTGCCGACGCGGATCTTCGTGATCAGGAAGGTATTGACGCCGCCGAACGCCATCGTCACCGTGATGGCCGATATCGGCTCCATCGGCCTGGGCGACAGCTCGCGTACCCGCTCCGCCCAGCGCCGCAGCAACGCTTCGAAGCGTTCCGTGTAGTCCAGCCACTGGGTGGCCATCTCCGGGCTGACCGCACGCGCGCCCAGCGCCTCGGCGAAGAAGGCCCGCGCCGCGATGGGGTTCTCGTCGAACAGCGACAGGTACGCGCGCAGCGCCACCATCAGTTGATTCCGCACCTCGGATTCGCCGCGCACCGCCGCCCGTACCGCCGAGACGTGGCGCAGCGCTATCTCCGCGAAGCCGGTCAGATAGCAGGCCTCCTTGTCGCTGAACAGCTCGTAGAACGTCTTGCGTGACACCCCTGCCCGGCTGATGATGTCGGCTACCGATGTGGCCGGGTAGCCTCGCTCGGCAACCTCCAATGTCATCGCTTCCAGCAGGCGCTGCCGCTGGATCTCGACGATCAGCTCCTGCGGCAGACTGCTCGCGCCGCGCGGCAGCCGGCGCCGGATCGGGTCGGCAGAAGGGCCGTCCGGCGGCATCGGCGGGCTGCCCTCCGTCCGGCGGGCACGGGAAGAGCGATTCATGGTTCGGCCTGAATTCTTGCGGGTCTGCATTGCACGAGGATGGGTACATGCGAAACCCGCCAACGCCCGGAAGCGTGACGGCAGGCACCGCAAATCGGCCAAGCGCTGGCCTGCGTCTGCCCTCGACGCAGCCAGCCCGACCGATACTGGGGATGACACCCTATAGATAAATATTATTGTTTACTGTGAATTCTTTCGCGGAGCGAGCGTAGCACGTGCCGCAACCCGACGGAAGCACGGAAAGTGCCGGAAACCGCGCCGGCGGCGCCGCTGCGTCGCGCCGGGTCGTTTTTCAGCCCGGCGATTCGCCCGCCGGAGGTTCGAACGTCAGCACCAGCGATTCGATCAGCGACAGCGCCTGCAGCCGGTCGAACAGGTCGCCGTGTCGCGCGGTGACGATCTCCAGCAGAGCCGGCAGCGTCGCCGCCCCCGAGCGGCCGACCTGGCATGCCTCTTCCAGCACGGAGCGCAGCTCCCTGACCAGTGCGCTGCCGTCATCGGACGACAGCCGACCGCGCGAGAGATCGACCGCCTGCGAAACCAGCTCGTCGTTGTGCGGCGAATGATCGTACCCGTCGGCCCCCGCCGCGGCCAACGGCCGCCTTGCCTGGTGATCGCCGGCCGGAGGAGGCTCGGGTGACTTGCTTCGAGGCGAACTCATGGCGGCTTTGGCAGGGTCCGGTACGGGCTAGGACGTTCGCGTACGCAGCAGCGAGATCACCAGATCGGTGTCGACCGGCTTGCGCAGCACGCCCTTCGCATGCGGCAGCGCACCGGCTGCGGCAGGCTCATGGCCGGTGATGACGAACACCGGAATGTCGCGCGTCTCCGGATCGTGGGCCAGGCGCCGGCACAGCTCGGCGCCGTCCATCTCCGGCATCCGCACGTCGGTCAGCACCACGCAGGGTTTGCGGCGCGCGATGCACTGCAGCGCCTGGGCACCGTTGGCAGCCGTGTCGACTTCGAAGCCCTCGATGGCCAGCAAGGCCTGCAGCGCCATCGTCGAGGCGGCATCGTCGTCGACCACCAGGACCAGCGGATTGGCCGGCAGGCCGCCCGCCGACGGCTGCGCGCCCCCCGTCTGATCGCGCAGGCGCCGGATCTCGTCCAGCAGATCCTGGGTGAATCGTGCGCGACGCTCGTCGTACATGGAATCGTGCCCCGATTGTTGTCTGCCGGACTCGAAGTCCGGACGACGGTTCGATGATAGCGCAGGCCGCGGCCGGGCATGACGATAGCGCTTCTCGCGGAGATTCGCACGCCGGAACGAACCCGGGAACGATTGGGCACGCGATTTGCTCCAATCACTACCGAAGCCATCGATCCGTCGTGCAGACCTCTCCGGCCGCGCGACGCCAGCATCCGAAGGAAGGTCAGTCATGAAGTGGAAAGTCGATCTGCGGGTCTGCGACGAGGGCAGCCCTCGCGTCGTGGACCGCAGCTTCACCGTCGAATCGAAATCGGTATCGATGGCGCTCGAAAAAGCGCTGCAGCAGGCGCGGCTCGTGGGACTGCAGACGCTGGCCGTCTGCGGGTGCAACCCGCTGAACGATCGCGCCGCACCGCGCCTGTTCTGAGCTTCACTCGTCGGCGCCGCTGTCCTTCGGTGCCCTGGCCATCGCATCGGGCCGATCCTGAGCCTTCGCGCGCGACTTGCCGACTTGCTCGGCCTGCTCCATCTCCTTGGCGGCCTGCGCAGAATCCGGAGCCGCCTTGCGGGCCGCGTCCTCGACCTTGCCCGACTCGACGAACGCCTTCTCTTCGCGATTGAACCGACGCGAGGCTTCGTAGTTGCCCTCGCCGTGAACCTGGTCGGCGGCGCGCGGCGATTGCTGATCCATCTGCCTGTCGCTTCGGCTGCTCGTCTGTTTGTCGGTCTGCTGCTTCGCCGTCTGTGTGTCCGTCTGCTGCTTGTCGGTTTGCCTGTTCATCTGAGTGCTCCGTTGACTCTGTTGACTAATGGTTGCCGCGGGACACGGGGGTCCCGGACCGTACGTCGCGGCAAGGGCCATGCCTGCGGTACCGCCCGGCCTGTTCGGCGCGGAGGGTCGCTCAGCGCCGCGGGCGGCCGGCGAGGATCAGCGCGGCGGCCACCGCCTCGATGACCGATGCCACCGCCAGCGGCGTCGCGTAACCGCCGGCCAGGTCGTGCAGCCAGCCGTACAGGCTCGGCCCCAGGCACGACGCCAGGCCGATGATCATCGCGCTCAGGCCGTACACCGGACCGAACGATGCGGCGCCGAATTCGCGCCGCACGATGATCGGCGACAGCGTGGTCACGTTGCCTATCGTCAGGCCATAGAACAGGCTCACCGCCACCAGCGCGGCCGGCGACCGCAGCCAGGCGAGCAGCGCCAGCGCAACGGTGCCGACACCGAACATCGCCGCCGCGGTGTGGCGCACGTCGACGCTGTCGGAAAAGCGCGCCAGCACGACCCGGCCGAGGAAGGCCGCGACCGCGGTGCCCGACACCAGCGCCGCGGCGCCGGCCGTGCCGAGCGCCGGCGCAACCAGCGCCACGTGATGCGTGAGAAAGCCGAGCTGCACCATCAGGGCCAGGCCGAAGGCCGCGATCAGGCTGCGCAACGGCCAGGTCGCCAGCGCCTCGGCACGACGCCATCGCTTCACGATCGCCGGCGCTGCTGCGCCGGCGGGCGGCGCTTCACCGTCGGGCAGCAGCCCCAGGTCCTGCGGCCGGGTGCGCAGCACCCGCCAGGCGAGCGGGAGCACCACCAGCACGACCAGCAGGCCGGCGAGGCGTGCAGCGGTGCCGAAGCCGAGCGCCTCGATGCCGGCCACCAGCGCCGGCAAGCCGACGATGCCGCCGATGCTGGCGCCCAGCAGTGCGGTCGACACCGCGCGGCCCTGATGGCGCTCGAACCACGGCGCCAGGGTCGTGGTCAGGGCGGTGGAACCGAGACAGGCATAACCGACGCCGGCCAGCATGAACGCGGCATAGACCTGCCACGGCTCGGTGACCTGACCGAGCACCGCGACCCCGCCGCCCATCGCGAACGCGCCGGTGGTGATCACCGCGCGCGGGCCGCGCCGGCCGATCAGGCTGCCCACCGGCATCGACAGGCAGGCGCCGACCAGATAGAACACCGTCACCGCCGACGACACCAGCCCGGTGGACCAGCCGCGCAACGTGGTGATCGCATAGAGATAGACGCTGACGCCGAACACGCCGAGCGTCCAGCTCAACGTGGCGATCACCATGCAGGCGGCGACCATCCGCCAGCCGTAGAAGATCGCCGCACGCCCGTTCGCCATCGGTCCCCGTCCGTCCCTGCCCGAGCGGGACTGTACGCGATAGCGGCCGGCGCTGCCGGCTCCGTCCGGCGATGGTCGCGGTGCCCCCGGGTCCGTTCGGAACGACGGCTCAGAACGGATAGTGGCGAGGCGTCGTCTGCACGGTGATCCAGCGCAGGTAGGTGAACTCGTGCACGCCGGCCATGCCGCCGAAGCGGCCGATGCCGGAACCCTTGACGCCGCCGAACGGCATCTGCGCCTCGTCGTGCACGGTCGGGCCGTTGACGTGGCAGATGCCGGATTCGATCCGCCGCGCGACCTCCATCGCGCGGGCGACGTCGCGGCCGAACACCGCCGCCGACAGGCCGTACTCGTTGTCGTTGGCGCAGGCCACCGCCGCCTCGACGCCGTCGACCCGCACGATCGCCTTGACCGGGCCGAAGGTTTCCTCGCGATAGATGCGCATCGCCGGCGTCACATGGTCGAGCAAGGTGGCCGGCATCAGCGTGTCGCGAGCCTTGCCGCCGCACAGCAGCTTCGCGCCCTGCGCCAGCGCATCGTCGATCAGCGCATTGCAGTGCTCGACGGTGCCCATGCCGATCACCGAGCCCAGCACCACCGGATCGGGCTTGCGCGGATCGCCCAGCGGCAGGCCCTTCGCCTTGGCGGTCAGCATCGCGACGAACTCGTCGGCCACCCGGCGGTCGACGATGATCCGCTCGGTCGACATGCAGATCTGGCCCGAATTGGCGAACGCGCCGAACGCGGCGGCGGACACGGCGGCCTGCAGGTCCGCATCGTCTAGCACGACCAGCGGCGCCTTGCCGCCGAGCTCCAGCAGCACCGGCTTCAGATGCTTCGCGCAGGTCAGCGCGACCAGCCGGCCGACCCGGGTCGATCCGGTGAAGTTGACGCGGCGCACGGCCGGGTGGGCGACGACCGCCTCGACCACCGCCGACGCGTCGGCCGGCGCATTCGTGAGGTAGTTGACGACGCCCGACGGAAAGCCGGCGTCCTGCAGCGCCTCGATGATCAACTGGTGGGTCTGCGGGCAGTTCTCGCTGCCCTTCAGGATCACGGTGTTGCCGCAGGCGAGCGGCGTGGCGATCGCGCGCACGCCGAGGATCACCGGCGCGTTCCACGGCGCGATGCCGAGCACGACGCCGGCCGGCTGACGCAAGCCCATCGCCAGCGAACCCGGCACGTCCGACGGAATCACCTCGCCGGCGATCCGCGTCGTCAGCGCGGCCGCCTCGCGCAGCATGCCGGCGGCGAGCTGCACGTTGAAGCCGGCCCACATCGCCGTCGAGCCGGTCTCGGCGGCCATCGCGGCGATGAACCGCGGCAGCTTCGCCTCGAGCGCGTCGGCAGCCTTCGACAACAGGCTGCGTCGCTCGGTCGGACCGGTGCGGCTCCAGTCGACGAACGCGTCGGCGGCCGCGCTGGCCGCGGCGGTGGCGTCGGCCACGCTGGCCGCAGGCGCCCGGCTGGCGATGCTGCCGTCGAGCGGATTGAGCCGGTCGAAGGTGGCGTTGCGCTCGGCGGTCACCGCCAGCCCGTTGATCAGCAGGGACACGTCGGACATGGTCGACTCCTTGGAGGTTCCATCGGTGCGGGTGCCGCCGCTGCCGAGGTAGGCGCGGCGGATGATCGTCGAACGCGCCAGCAGCCCGGCCGGGCCGCCGGCGACCAGCCGGCCGCGTTCCAGCACGTAGCCGCGGTCGGCGACCGCCAGCGCCTTGCGGACGTTCTGCTCGACCATCAGCACCGTGGTGCCCTGGTCGGCGATGCGGCGCGCGTTCGTCGAGCATCAGCAGGCGCGGCGCGCTCATCAGCGCCCGCGCCACCGCTACCATCTGCTGCTCGCCGCCGCTCATCGTGCCGGCGAGCTGGCGCGACCGCTCGGCCAGTTTCGGGAAGCGCTCGTAGGCGCGCCGCATCCGTTCGGCACGCTGGGCGGGGGTCGCGAGCCAGCCGCCCAGCTCCAGGTTCTCCTCGACCGACATCTGGCCGAAGAGCTGCCGGCCCTCGGGCACCAGCGTGATGCCGCGGTGCATCACATCGACGGTGCCCGCTTCCGGCTCGATGACCCGCTCGTCCAGCCACAGCTCGCCGGCGCGCGGCAGCAGGCCGGCGATCGCCTTCAGCAGCGTGGTCTTGCCGGCGCCGTTCGGGCCGAGGATGACCGTCAGACCGGGCCGAGCCTCCAGCGTCAGGTCGCGCAGCACCGTCAGCGGGCCATAGCCGGCGCTCAGGCGTTCGATGCGCAGGTGCGCAGGCGCAGGGATCGCGGCCCCCTCGCCCGCCACGATCGTCCGAGCGGCCGCGGTCGCCGGGCCAAGGATCGCCGTCATGCCGATACCCATGGTGCGCCGGCGGCGACGGGCATCCTGATATCGCCCAGGGTGGGAGTCCGGGCACCGACCGAGGCCGCTGTGCTGCTGACCGTCAGCATGTCGCCTCCGCGAGCTCGTCGCCGAGGTAGGCGTCGATGACCTCGGTGTTGCGCACCACCTCCGACGGCGAGCCGTCGGCGATCTTGCGCCCCTGGTGCAGCACGATGACCCGCTCGACGTGCTGCAGCAACGTGGCCACCGCATGCTCGATCCAAATCACCGTCAGCTCCAGCTCGTCGCGCAGCCGGCGGACCAGCCGAGCGATCGTCTCGACCTCCTGCTCGACCAGGCCGGCGGCCACCTCGTCCAGCAGCAGCAGCCGCGGCCGGGTGGCCAGCGCCATGCCGATCTCCAGCAGCCGCTGCTGCGACGGCGTGATCGCCGCGGCGCGCTGGGCGGCCAGCTCGCGCAGGCCGGTCAGCCCGAGGATCGCGTCGACGTCGCGCAGCAGCGGCGGGCTGCCTCGACCGCGGCCGGCGAACCGCAGGCCGAAATCGACGTTGGCGGCGACATCGAGCTCGCCGAACACGCGCGGCGTCTGGAAGGTGCGCGCGATGCCGTGGCGCGCGAAATGGTGAGGCGGATGGCCGGTCAGACGCCGGCCCGATACGAACAGCTCGCCGGCGGTCGGCACGACGACGCCGGACAGCGCGTTGAAGAACGTGGTCTTGCCGGCGCCGTTCGGGCCGATGATGCCGACCAGCTCGCCGGGCGCGAACGCCGCGTCGACCGCATCGACCGCGGTCAGCCCGCCGAAGCGCACCGTCAGGCCGCGGGTCTCGAGCAGCGGGTAGCCGTTCATCGCGCCGCCGTCCGGGATCGCGGGCGTAATGCCGAGCGCCACACCGCACGCCGCCCATCGGCCGATGCGTTGTGCGGCCCGCTGCGCCAGGCACGGGGCCAGGCCCGGCGCCACACCTCGCGCCACCCCCCGCGCCACACCTCACGCCATCGATCTCGCCACGCCTCCCGCCAGCCGCGTAATGTTTCGGCACGCAGCGACGCGAGCCCGCCCGGCAGGTACAGCACGCAGACGATCAGCAGCAACCCCAACGTCATCATGTAGACCTGCGGCATCTGCAGCCGCAAGGTCTCGGCGAGCAGGCTGAACACGATCGCCGCGATCAGCGGCCCCCAGATCGTGCCGGCGCCGCCGATCAGCGCGATCAGCACCGTCTGAAAGCCGATGAACGGATTGAACACCGTGACCGGGTCGATGTAGGTCCAGCGGGTGCTCATCGCCGCGCCGACCGCGCCGGCGAACAGCGCCGTCAGCGCGAAGCCGGCGGTCTTGACCAGCCGGGCGTTGACGCCCAGGGTCTGCGCGCGCTGCTCGTCGGCGCCTATGCCGGTCATCGCCAGCCCGAAGCGGGTGCGGCGCACGACGATCGCGGTCAGCACCGCCGCCACCGTCAGCCCCAGCACCGTCAGGTACACGACGCCACGCTCCGGCACCACCGTGAGCACCCGACCGACGGTGCCGGTCACCTGCTTCTCCCAGGTCGTCACCGCATGCATGATCAGCTCGGTCATGCCGAAGGTCAGCACCGCGAAGTAGGTGCCGCGCAGATGCAGCACCGCGGCGCCCATCACCAGCGCCACCACGGCGGCGACCAGCGCGCCCAGGCCGACGACCGCGGGCCATGGCAGGTGCTCGAGCAGCAGCGCGCTGGTGTAGGCGCCGATGCCGAAGAACGCCGAGGTGGCCAGCGACAGGTAGCGGGTGCTGCCGCAGAACACGCTCCAGCTCGTGGCCAGCGCCGCGTACATCAGGCACGACAGTGCGAGCGACGTGACGAAGTCGCTGGTGTAGTGCGGCAGCGCCAGCGCCCAGCCCGCCAGGCCGGCGAGAATCAGCAGGTCGCGGCGCATCAGCCTGCGCTCCACGCGGCGCTTGACGGACGGACGCTCATCGCCGGCTGAACAGACCGTTGGGCCGCCACAGCAGCACCGCGATGAAGATCGCATACGACAGCAGCGACTTCAGCGACGGGCTGGTGAAGTGCATGCCGATCGCCTCGATGACGCCGAGCCCCAGGCCGGCCGCCAGCGCGCCGCCCATGCTGCCGAAGCCGCCCAAGGTGATGACGATCAGCGCGGTCACCGTGTACGGCTCGCCCATCGCCGGCGAGATCGTGTAGCTCATCGACAGCAGGCAGCCGGCCACGCCCGACAGCCCGAGCCCGACGCCGAACATCAGCGGATGCAGCCGCTCGGTGTCGATGCCGACGAGCTGCGCGCCGACCGGCGACTGCATCAGCGCCCGCACGCCCTTGCCGAGCAGGGTCACCCGCAGCAGCACGATCAGCGCGGTGCTGACCATCAGTGCCAGCGCCAGCAGCAGCAGCTTGTTGGCCGCGAACTGCGCACCGCCCAGCCGCACCGGCTCGGCGAGGTAGTCGTAGCCGCGCAGATCGCCGCCCCACGCGAACTGGGCGAAATTCTGCGTCAGGAACATCAGCCCGAAGCTGACCATCAGCCCGCGCGCCTCGAACGCATCGAGGTTCGGCGAGGTGCGGGTCAGCCGGCGGAAGCACAGTCGGTGGATCAGCAGGCCCAGCGCCATCATCGCCGCGAACGACAGCGGGATCATCAGCAGCGGCGAGATCCCCAGCGCGGCCTGCGCGCTCCAGGTCAGCAGCGCGCCCAGCATCAGGAATTCGCCGTGCGCGATGTTCAGCACCCGCATCAGGCCGTACTGCAGGTTCAGCCCGAGGGCCACCAGCGCATAGACGCCGCCGGTGATCAGCCCCGAGGCGATCAGCTCGACCCATGCGCCGAACGACACCCGCTCAGGCCCAGGCGGGCTTCGACGGGTTCAGCGCCGCGGTGGCGATCGCCTTCGGCCACACCACCTCGAACTCGCCCTTCTGCCACTGGCTGACGCTGCCCGGCGTGCCGACGTTCTCGCTGCCGACGAAGCGGATCCTGCCGATGATCGTCGAGTGCTCGTTGCCGGCGACGTGATCGCGGATCGCCTTGCGATCGAGCCCCACCTTGCCGATCGCCTGCGTCAGGATCTCCAGGCCGGCCCAGGCGGCGCCGCTGGCCCAGCGGTCCGGCTCCTTCTGCGCGCCGAACTTCTTCACGTGCGCATCGAAATACGCCTTGGCGCCCGGGCTGGTCTTGGCATTCCACGAGCCCATGCCCAGCACGCCTTCGGCGCCGGCGCCCATCACGTTGCGGTAGAGCTGGAACGCGGTGCCGACCGAGGAGTAGTAGAACTTCGGATTGAAGCCGATCTCCTTCGACTGGCGGCTGGCGAGGATGGTGTCCGGCGGGTAGCTGAGACTGACGAACGCATCCGGATTCTTGTCCTTGATCGAGCGCAGCACCGGCGACAGGTCCTTCACGCTGCCCGGATAGCTCTTGTCCTCGACCAGGGTGATCTTGCTGCTCTGCAGTGCGACCTTCAGCGCCGCATAGTTCTCCAGGCCGAACAGGTCGTCGACGTAGATGACCGCCAGGCTGCGGGCGCCGGCCGACTCCAGCATCGCGACCAGCGCATCCATCATCGGCTTGGGCTGCTGCAGCAGCAGGAAGAAGTACGGCAGCTTCATCTCGATCAGCCGCCGGCTCAGCGCGGTCGGCGCGAGGAACGGATAGCCGAAGCGATTGGCCAGCGGCGCCACCGCGAAGTTCGCGTTGCTGCCCCAGGGCGGCAGCACCAGGTCCACCTTGTCGCTGCCCATCAGTTTCTCGTAGGTGCGCACGCAGGTCTCGATGTCGCTGCGGTCGTCCGAGCTGATCAGCTCGATCGGCCGGCGGGTGCCCTTGACGTTCAGGCCGCCGGCGGCGTTCTGCTGCTCCGCCCACAGCAGATAGTTCGGTTCCTGGCTGACCTGGGCGCCGCCGGTCCACGGGCCGGTGCGGGCGATCGCATAGCCGATGCGCACCGGCGCGTTCTGGCCGCGCACGATCGCCGGAAAGCCGAGCGATGCGGAAGCGGAGGCCGCCACCCCGGCCTTGACGATGGTGCGCCGGCCGGGTCGACGCGACGGGCCGGCATTGCCGGATTGGACGGAACGATCGACAGTCATGAGCGTCTCCTCTCGGGTCGGGGGTCGTCGCCGGATCCGCACGGGTTCGATGCGGCGCAACATCCGGCGCACGCCCGTTCCGGTCCGACTGATCGCCGGCAGCGGATCGGCTGCCCGCGGCGGGTCACTGGCGGCGATTCTGCCGCCGCCCCGGCCGGCGCGCTTTGCTGTCCATGCAAGCCGGCTTGCCGATTCGTGCACGGCATCCGAGGACTTACCCGCATGCCGCGGCGCGGTCATTGAGTCGCCGCGTGCCGGTTGCTAGGATCGGCGCTGCCGCAGCAGCACGGGTCGGAGTCCGGTCCCGGAGAAACAGGCGCAAGGGGACGAGCGATGGTTGCTTCCGCCAGCGTGATGGACACCGACCAGGTGGCTCCCCGGGAGCGCCCCGGCTACTGGGCCGACTGGATCAACCGTCTATTCCACGGCCTGCGCTCGGACCTGTACGGCGATACCGAGTTCCAGGGCCGGATGCAGACGGCGCATGCCGGCGACGTGGTGCTGACCCGGCTGGAAGCCGCCCGCCATCTGGTGACGCGCTCGAACGCGCTGGTGCGCACGTCGGAGATCGGCTATCTGAAGATCGTCGCGCCCTATGCCGGTTGCGCCGGCGTGCAGCAGATGGGCCGCGAGGCCTGGGTCACGCCGGATCAGTGGAGCATCTACGACACCACCGACAGCTACGCGGTCGCCAACCCGGTGCAGGTCACGCACCTGATCGTCATGATCCCGAAGAACCGGCTGGCCGAACGCGGGCTGGCGCTGGAGCCGCTGATGGCGCGACGGCTGGGCGGCTCGGGCGGCGTCGCACGGCTGGCGGTGGAGACGATGCGCAGCGCCTGGCGGGAGCTGCCGACGATGTCGGATACCGCCGCACGCGGCGTCGGCGATGCGATCACGCAGTTCGTCCATCTGTCGCTGCTCGATCTGGCCGGCGTGCAGACCGCGGCCACCCAGCGCGAACGGCTGCGCGAGCGGATCAAGCAGCAGGTCGACGAGCGGCTGGCCGATCCGGGCCTCAAGGTCGACAGTCTGGCGCTGACGCTGAACTGCAGCCGCCGACAGCTCTACAACGCATTCGCCGAGGAACCCGACGGCGTGGCCGGCTACATCCTGCGGCGGCGGCTGGCGGTCTGCCGGCAGGCGTTCGACGATCCCGGCAACGAGCATCGCTCGATCACCGACATCGCGATGGACTGCGGGTTCACGAACCTCGCGCACTTCAGCCGCGTATTCCGCGGGCAACTCGGCATGTCGCCCAGCGACTACCGGCGCGGCGAACGCAAACCGCGCTGATCCGCTAACCGCCGACCTTCTTCATCGGCGAGTTACGCTTGACCAGCACCGGCTCGGGCCTGAAGCGATCCGGGAACAGCTTGCGCAGCTCGACGATCTTGGGCCGGTCGTTGATCAGGATGTACGGATCGTTCGGGTGCTCGGTCATGTAGTCCTGGTGATAGGCCTCGGCCTGGTAGAAGCGCTGCCCCTCCTCGATCCGCGTGACGATCGGCGCGCGGAACACCTTCGCGGCATCGAGCTCGGCGATGTAGGCGCGCGCCACCCGCTGCTGCTCGGCATCGACCGGGAAGATCGCCGAACGATACTGCGGACCCACGTCGGGTCCCTGCCTGTTCAGCTCGGTCGGATTGTGGGCGACCGAGAAGAAGATCTGCAGCAGCGTGCCGTACGAGACCTGCGCCGGATCGTAGGTGACCTGCACCGCCTCCGCATGACCGGTGCGGCCGTGGCTGACCGCGGTGTAGTTGGCATCCTCGGCCTTGCCGCCGCTGTAGCCGGACACCGCGTCGAGCACGCCGCGCACATGCTGGAACACGCCCTGCACGCCCCAGAAGCAGCCGCCGGCGACGACCATTCGCGCAGGCGAGGCGCCGCCGGTCGCGATGTCGGTCTTCGGCGGCGCGATCTTCACGCCCTGCTCGGCGGCGCCGGCCCGGCGCCCGATCCCGGCGACCGCGGCGATGCCGGCGATCACCGCGATGCCGGTGGCGATGCTCAGCCAGCGCCGGCGGGGACCGATGGTGGCGGTCGCGCCGATCTTGCCGATGACGTCGGTGGTGCCTATGCTGCCATCGGTGCCGGTCGCGCCTGGAGCGCCGACGGCGCCGGTGCGGTGGAATCGTCCGGTTTCCATCATCG
>DAISWF010000036.1:0-5921 GCA_036826495.1 Burkholderiaceae bacterium | reverse complement strand
GGCGATGCTCAGCCAGCGCCGGCGGGTGCCGGTGTCGCCGGCCGTGGCTGTGACGCCGGGCGCGTCGGCGCGCCGAATTCGTCCGGTTTCCATCACCGATGCTCCTCTGTGGTCGGTGTCGTCATGCCTGCTCCGGCGTGAACGTCAGCGCGAGCCCGTTCATGCAGTAGCGCTGGCCGGTGGGCTTGGGGCCGTCGTCGAACACATGGCCGAGATGGCCGCCGCAGCGGCGGCAATGCACCGCGACCCGCACCATGCCCAGCGAGCGGTCGGCGGTCGTGCCCACCGCATTGTCGAGCGGCTGCCAGAAGCTCGGCCAGCCGGTGCCGCTTTCGTACTTGGTCTTCGACGAGAACAGCGGCAGCGCGCAGCCGGCGCAGTGGTAGCGGCCGTCACGCTTCTCCCGGTTCAGCGGGCTGCTGTACGGGCGTTCGGTATCGTCCTGGCGCAGCACCGCGTACTGGGCGGGCGTCAGCCGGCGGCGCCATTCGGCATCGCTGTAGCTGACCTCGAAGCTGCCGCCGGCGGCCTGCACCGGCCGCGGATGGCCGATCATCATCAGCGGAATCGCGCCGGCCGCAGCGGCGATCGCCTGTCGACGGGTGGTCATGCTGGGCTCCGTCAGAAGGGTGGTCGGAAGTTCGTCACCGCCGCAATGATAAGGCGGCGATTCTCACGAAATCCTCACGGCCGCAGAAACTCGTCGTGACGCGCGGCCGGCAGCCCTTGCGCTCTTCGTTATGTTTGTATGAACATAGCGAAGCGACAGTGCATCACCTCTGCTGCCGCCGCCCTTCCCCGAACGATTCACGACACCCGGGCGCCGGCATCCGCCGAAAGCGCCGGACAAGGAGACCCGATGAACGCACCCGACACTCTTGTGCTCGCCGCCCAGCGGTTCGCGAGCGCCGAACGCAATCTGCTGATCAACGGACGCTGGCAGCCTTCGGCATCCGGCAAGACCTTCGACGTGTTCAACCCCGCCACCGGCGAAGTGCTGGCGCGGGTCGCCGAAGGCGACAAGGCCGACGTCGACCTGGCGGTGACCGCCGCCCGCGCGGCGTTTCCCAAATGGGCGGCGCTGCCGCCGGCCGCCCGCTCGCGGATCCTGTGGAAGATCGGCGATCTGATCGATCAGCATGCCCAGGAGCTGGCGACGCTGGAGTCGCTGGACAACGGCAAGCCGATGTCGCTGGCGCTGGCCGTCGACATCGCGCTGGCGGCGCAGACCTTCCGCTACTACGCCGGCTGGTGCGACAAGCTCGAAGGCGCGACCACCCAGACCAACCTGCCGGCGATGCATGCCTACACGTTGCGCGAACCGATCGGCGTCTGCGGCCAGATCGTGCCATGGAACTTCCCGCTGCTGATGGCCTCGTGGAAAGTGGCGCCGTGCCTGGCCACCGGCAACGTGTCGATCCTGAAGCCGGCGGAGGAAACGCCGCTGACGGCACTGCGTCTCGGCGAGCTGATGCTCGAGGCCGGCGTGCCCGAGGGCGTCATCAACATCATCCCCGGCTTCGGCCACACCGCCGGCGCCGCGCTGTCCGGCCATCCCGGCGTCGACAAGATCGCCTTCACCGGCTCCACCGAGGTCGGCAAGCTGATCGTGCAGGCGGCCGCCGGCAACCTGAAGAAGGTGTCGCTGGAGCTGGGCGGCAAGTCGCCGAACATCGTGCTCGCCGATGCCGATCTGGACGCGGCGATCGCCGGCTCGGCCAATGCGATCTTCTTCAACAGCGGCCAGGTGTGCGTCGCCGGTTCGCGGCTCTATGCCGAGCGCCGGATCTTCGATCGCGTCGTCGAGGGGGTCAGCACGTTCGCGAAGAACATCAAGGTCGGCGCCGGCCTGGAGCCCGAAAGCCAGATGGGACCGCTGGTGTCCAGCACGCAGTTCGAGCGGGTCAGCGGCTTCATCAGGTCGGGCCGCGACGAAGGCGCCACCGTGACCACCGGCGGCGGCAAGATCGGCGAGCGCGGCTACTTCGTGCAGCCGACGGTGCTGGTCGACGTCAACGATACGATGCGGGTGGTCCGCGAGGAGATCTTCGGCCCGGTGCTGGTCGCGCAGCCGGTCGATGACATCGAGCAGATCGCCCGCACCGCCAACGACACCGAGTACGGGCTGGCGGCCAGCGTGTGGACGCGGGATCTGTCGAAGGCGCACCGGATGGCGGCGGCGCTGAAGGCCGGCACCGTGTGGATCAACACCCACGGCCTGCTCGACACCAACATGCCGTTCGGCGGCTACAAGCAGTCGGGCTGGGGCCGCGAGTACGGCAAGGAGTCGATCGATCTGTACACGCAGATGAAGGCGGTGTACGCGCAGCTCTGACGGGCGATGGGGCGTGACTGCACGCCCCATCGCGGCGGCCGGCTGTCGACGCCTGGCGGCTCGGACGTCGACACCCCGCCGATCCGGCGTCGCGGCGCCCCATGAGATCGGGCCTCGGCGCCGTTACGGCTCAGGCGTCGGCGCGTTGGGGCGTGACCGCAGCTTCGGTATCGAGCCGCTCCAGCAGCAGCGCCAGGCTGCCCAGCCCGGCGCTGCGCAGCGCCAGGCACGGCTTGCCGGCATGGCGGCAGGTGCGCTTCAGGATGCCGGTGGCTTCATGGCTGATGCAGTCGACCGGGAACGCAACCACGTCGGCGCGGCTGACCAGGCCGGGCAGCAGTCCGCTGCGGCCCTCGACGCCGCCATCGTGATGGATCAGCCGGCCGCCCTGCTGCTCGACCAGCGCGCGAAGCTGCACGATCTGCCCGGGGCGGCCGCCGACGTAGAGCAGCGTCCGGCCGGCCAGCCGTTCCGCATCGGCGGCCCGCGCGGGATCCGCGGTCTGCTGCCAGCGCGCCGCCAGCGCCCGCAGCTCCTCCTCCAGCCGCGACTCGCGATGGACCAGCTCCTGCACGGTGCGCTGGGCCGGCGACAGCGCGGCACGGTGCTCCACCGACTGCTGCTCGAACCGCCGGCGCCGGACGGTCTCGTGTTCGAGCCGGCAGCTCAGCGACTGCACCAGCGCCCGCAGCGCCTGCCGCTCGTCGTCGGCATCCACCGGATCTCGCATCGGCGCCCCTGCCTCGGCGGGCCTCTCGCCTGCGTCATCGATGCCGTTCCCGGCGCCGGCTGCGACTTCGGCCTGCACCCGTTCGAGCATCAGCTTCTCGAACCGCTGGTTCAGCTCGTCACGCTCGGCCGACAGCGCCTGGATGCGCGCCTGCTGACGCTCGCTGCGCAGCAGTGCCTCGGCCAGCCGGCCGGCCAGCTCGTTCAGCCGGCGGATGTCGGCCCGATTGGCCGCGCCGACCAGGTGCGACAGCATGTGCACGTCGCCGAACGCCCGCTTCGACAGTAGCCCGTCGGTGGCCCAGTGCGTGACCAGCGCCCAGTAGGCTCCCGGAATGTCGCCTTCCGCCTTGGCCGATTCCCACAGCGCCGCCACCGCCGCGGCATCGCCGGCCTTGTCGAACCGCTTCAGCGTGATGCGATGACGATCATCGAGGAAGCGGTGCAATGCCCTGCCGCCCGCCTGGCCATCGTACGCGAGCCGCACGCCGTGCTCATGCACCTGCAGATCCGAACGGCCCTTGCAGTCGTCGCCGGTGATCGTCCGGATCGCCCGCCGCAGGTCGGCGGTGGTCAGGCAAGTGCCGATGATCGAGCAGTGCATCGACGCCGGCAACTGCCACAGCTTCGTGCGCTGACGGCGCGGCCCGACGGCCTGGAACGCCGGCCGCACCGGCCCGATGCCGACGACCGGCGAGCCGGGCTGCGTCAGCGACGGCGACCGCAACGGCAGATACGGTTCGTCGGAACGGTCGTTCACGGACAGACTCCACCTCGTTATGCTTCTATGAATATAACGTAGGCGGCCGGCCCCGACAACCGGGTTCAGCCGGCGCAGAAGATCCGCTGGCGCAGCCGTGCCGCGACCAGCTCGTCGATCGTCAGCATAGGAAAGCCGTGCCGGTCGGCGAACCGCAGCACCTGCTCGCCGCGCGCCATCGTGCCGTCGGCGTTCATCAGCTCGCACAGCACCGCCGCCGGCGCAAGCCCGGCCATCCGCGCCAGATCGACCGCGCCTTCGGTATGGCCGCGCCGGGTCAGCACGCCGCCCGGCTGCGCGCGCAGCGGGAACACATGGCCGGGACTGACCAGGTCGTCGGGCACCGCGTCGGCGGCGATCGCCGCGCGTACCGTGGCCACCCGATCGGCGGCGCTGACGCCGGTCGCCACGCCGGGCCGCGCCTCGATCGACACGGTGAACGCGGTGCCGAAGCGGCTCTCGTTGTGGCTGACCATCGGCGCCAGCCGCAGCCGCTGCAGCCGGGCGTCCTCGAGGCACAGGCAGACGATGCCGCTGCACTCGCGAATCAGCATCGCCATCATCGGCACCGTCAGCCGTTCGGCGGCGACGATCAGGTCGGCCTCGTTCTCCCGATCGTCGTCGTCCAGCAGCACCACCGCGCGGCCGTCGCGCATCGCCTGCAGGCTCTGCGTGAGCCGGCGATCGGCCGAGCCGGTCAGCATGCCGGCGCGGCCGCCTTCGGCGCCTTCAGGGCATTCGAGCGAATCACTGCAATCCACGAGTCACACTCCTCGTTCCGTTGGTTGGACCAGCGTCAAAGACCAACGTCCGAAGGGCGTGTGGATGCAGACGCGCGCGCAGCCGGACGAACCGGCGGCGCGACGGCGTTTGCACATCTTCTTTCATCCGGACTGTGACCGTCGGCTCTGGCTTCGGACCAGATCTGCTGACCCTGCCGGCTGCTGCCGGCAGGCGCTCGCGGGCTCGTCGCTTGCGCAACCTACCGCCGGTGGGGAATTCCGCCCCGCCCTGAAGACGTGTATCGATCCTGCGATCGACGGCCCATGATAAGCCAAGCCTGCCGGCTTGTCAGGGCGTAAGCCAAACCCCTGCAGGCTGGTCAGGAGGCCCGGGCGCATCGATTGCTTCACCCCGATCATCGGAATCAAACGGAGAACAGCGATGGATTCGGCTCTGAAGTGGGCGACGGCCGAACGGTCGGTCACGAAATTCGCCGGTGCCTATTCCGGCGAGGAAGGCGCGCGCAATGCCGCATCCCGGCTGGAACGGGAGGCCGGCCTGCAGCCGTCGCAGATCCGGCTGCTGCGGCCCAGCATGGCACGCACATCGCTGCGCAGCGTGCTGAGCCGGCAGATCGAGCCGGAGGATCGGGGCATCTGGCGGACGCTGGTGAAGGCGCACCTGGTGTTCGGCGCCGTCGGACTGGCGTTGGGCGGGGTGCTGTATGCGCTCCTTCGCGATATCCCGGCCGTGCAGTCGTCTCCGCTGATGTCGTTCGGCGCCATCATGTTGTTCAGCACGATCGCGGGTCTGCTGCTCGGCGGGCTGGTTTCGCTGCGGCCGGACCACTATCCGCTGATGGCGCGCGTGCGGCGCGCGCTCTCCGAAGGCGACTGGGTGGTGGTCGTCCATCCGCGCTCCGACGCACAGTCGATCATCGCCGCTTCGATCCTCGATTCGAGCGCCACGCACGTGTTCCGCACGCTCTGAGCCGGCATCCGGTAGGGTGCGCGGCGCCCGGCTTTTCACGAACGCGCGGCGCCCGGCCTCTCACGAGCTGGCGCCAGCATCCGGCAGACGTCGCGGCGTGCGTTCACGGTCCGGCCAGCGCCGCCACCACGGCATCACCCATCGCCGCGGTGCCGGCGCGGGTCGCGCCCGGCTGCATCAGGTCGGCGGTGCGCAGACCGTCGGCCAGCACGCGGCGCACCGCGCGCAGGATCGTCTGCTCGCCCTCGGCATCGCCGAACGACAGACGCAGCATCAGTCCGACCGAGAGGATCGCCGCCAGCGGATTGGCCAGGTCGCGGCCGGCGATGTCGGGCGCCGAGCCGTGCACCGGCTCGTACAACCCGGCGTTGCCCGGGTTCAGCG
>DAISWF010000035.1:15497-28788 GCA_036826495.1 Burkholderiaceae bacterium | reverse complement strand
GGGCGAGGGGGGGGGGGGCCCCCAGGGGGCGCCGGGCGGGGCGGCGGGGGCCGCGCCCGAAGTGGGCCGGGCCGGCGCCGGGGCCCGGAGGCGGGGGCGCGAACCCCCCGATCCCCCCCAGCACCCGCCATTCGCGCAGGTTCAGGCCGTGGCGGGACGCGAACGCTTCCGCGGCACCGCGGTCGGCGAGCTTGGTCAGCAGATGCAGCTTGTGGGTGATGAACTCGTCGACGCGCGGCCAGTCGTCCGGCAGGCCGGTGGCCGCGGCGCCGCGCGCGGATCCTCGCGCCTGCCGGGTACGCTCAGCCATCGGCGGGTGCCCGCAGCCCTTCGGCGGCGTCGGCCAGCATCCGGCGGATCACCGCGTCGTCGCCGATCCGCACGATCGCCAGATAGAGCGGTGCCTGCGCCTCGCCCAGCTCCGTCATCGTCGCGCAGAGCTGGGAGTAGAGCTCGTCGAGCCGTTCGGCGGGCAGGGAGCCCATTGCCTGTTCGGTGGACATGAAATTCACGGCATGTTCGGCGGTAGAGGAGTTCGCGGCGGCACCCTGTCGTGCTGCGTGGTCGGCGACGCAGGCTGATGGGGAGGCTGGTCGGTAGCCGGGCCGGGCGTCTGGGCGGTAGTGCGCGCCGTGCGCAACGCCGCTTCATCGAGCGCGAGCATCCGAAGCAGCGCCGCATCGAGCGCCTGCGCCGTCGGCGCGGACCGCCAGCGGGCGGCCACGTGACCGTCGGGGCGCAGCAGGTAGACGGTGCCGGGCGCTGCGCCGAGCAGGCCGAACAGCCGGTCCTGCGGATCCCAGGCGGCATCGGCGGCGGTGATGGGTACCTGCGTCGAGACGCGGACAGCATCCGGCGCACCCGTCGGCACGCAGACAGCATCAGGCTCGCCCGCCGGCACGCGGGCAGCGACCGGCGCACGGGCAGCGTCCGGCGCGTAAGCAGCGTTCGGCATGCGCGTCAGCACGCAGGCAGCGACCGGCATGCGCGCCGACCAGCGCCGCACCGTTTCGGCCAGCGCCGCGTCGACTGCGCCGTCGGCCGAGCACAGCAGCACCGTGGGGCAACGCGCCACCAGATCGGTCAGGAAGCCGGGCCGTTCCTCGTCCGCGCGGCGGATCACCAGCGGACATTCGGGCAGCACGGTGCCGGGCGCCGGACCGGCACCGGCGGCGAAGCCTTCATCGGCGCCATTGAGCGGCGAGTGCTCGTAAGCGATCGCACTGGTCTGACGCGGGTTGATCAGCGAACGCACCTCCGGATGCCGCACCGCCAGGCCCAGCGCAGCGGTGCGCATCAGCGACCACGCGAACGTCGGCGGCGCCATGAACTCGGTGCTGCGCATGCCGTTGCGCAGGTTCTCGTGGGCCGCCGCGACCCGCTCGTCGGAATACGAATCGAGCAGCGCGTCGCCGGCGCGGCCGTGCAGCACCCAGGCGAGCTTCCACGACAGGTTGTCGGCATCATCGATGCCGGAATTGGCGCCGCGCACGCCGAAGATCGGCACCAGGTGTGCCGCATCGCCTGCGAACAGCACACGGCCGTGCCGGTAGCGCGGCAGGGTCAGCGCATTGGCCTTGTAGATCGTGATCCAGATCGGCGACCACGCGGCCGTTTCGCCGATCTGCGCGAGCAGGCTCTCGACCCGCGGGATCACGTTGTGCGGCCTGACCGCTTCATCGGGATCCTCGTCGGGCCGAAGCTGGTAATCGATGCGCCAGACGTCGTCGGGCTGCTTGTGCAGCAGCACCGTGGAACCGCGGTTGCTCGGCGGGTCGAAGAACGCCAGCCGCTCGGTGGGCCGGCTGCTGCGCATCAGGATGTCGACGATCACGTAGCGGCCCTCGTAGGTCGTGCCTTCGAGCTTCAGCCCCAGCGCGTCGCGGATCATGCTGCGGCCGCCGTCGGCGGCGACCAGCCAGTCGGCCTGCAGCCGGTAGTCGCCGGCAGGACTGGTGAGAGCGAGGGCCACGCCGCCGGCATCGTCGTCGATCGCCGTCACCCGGGTCTGCCAGCGGATGTCGATCAGCTCGCCGAACCCCCGCGCCGCATCGAGCAGGATCTGCTCGATGTGGTACTGCGCCAGGTTCACCATCGGCGGCAGCTTCTGCAACGCGTCCTGCGGCATGCTGAAGCGCAGCACCTCGTCGTCGCGGTAGAAGCTGCGTCCGCCGGTCCAGGCCAGACCCTTTTCGACGAAGCCGCGCGCCGCGCCCATCCGCTCGAGGATCTCCAGGCTGCGGCGCGAGATGCAGATCGCGCGGCTGCCGAAGCAGACCGAATCGTCGGCCTCGATCAGCACGCTGCGCACGCCGTGACCAGCCAGGCCGATGGCCGCTGCCAGCCCGACCGGCCCGGCGCCGACGATCACCACCGGATGGCGGACCGCATCGATGCCGTCGCGCAGCGGCGGCACCCGCGCGGCGAAACGTTCGGCGACGAATGGATAGGGAACGAAGGGGCGGGATGTCTCCATGGCGCGATGGTCGGCGAAAATGCGTGCTCTGTCAACATATCGGGTTGTCCCCGCCAGCAAACCTTCTTTGCGGTAGCCTTCGGAAGCTTGCATATCCGATCGCAGCCCCGCCGGGTCCAGCCCCGACGGGTCCGACCCAACGGTCCGGCAGTCATGACCGTCCACCCCGCTTCGTCCGTCTCGTTCGATGTCCTGGCCATCGTCACCTCCGCCGGCGGGCTGGAGGCGATGAGCGCGATCCTGGCCGACCTTCCCGCCGATCTTCCGGTGGCGGTGGTCATCGGGCAGCATCTGGGCGTCGACAGCGCGCTGCCGGAAGTGTTGTCGCGCCGCACGCCGCTGGCGGCGGACTGGGCCCGCGAGGGTGAACCGCTGCGGCCGGGGCGCATCTACATCGCGCCGCCCAAGGTGCGCATGGAGCTGCTGCCGGACGGCACGGTGGCGCTCGCGGAGCAGCAGCGCAGCGTGCTGAGCGAAAGACCGCTGGACGCGCTGCTCACGTCGCTGGCCGACAGTTATGGAGCGCGGGTGCTCGCGGTCGTGCTGACCGGCATGGGGCGCGATGGCGCCGCCGGCGCGCGGGCGGTGAAGGCCGAAGGCGGCGCCGTTCTCGTGCAGAGCGAACTGTCGGCGGCCTTCCCGGAGATGCCGCGGGCCGCCATCGAGGCCGGCGCGGCCGACCTGGTGCTGCCGCTGGCCGAGCTGGGCCGCACGATCGTCGACCTGATGGCCGGCGGGCGGTTTCCGCAGCCCCGCAACGACGCCGAGGCCCGGGAGTCGCTGTTCGCCGGCCCGGGGCCGGCGCGGGCGGCGCTGCGTGAAGTCGCATGGGCCGATACGTCGATCGGACCCGTGCTGAACTGGCCTCACACGCTGAAATCGGTGATGACCAGCATGCTGAACGTCCAGTTCCCGATGTGCGTGGCCTGGGGGGAGGACTTCGTCCAGATCTACAACGACGCCTGGATCACGCTGATCGGAAACCGCCATCCGGAAGTCTCGGGCCTGCCGGCCCGGGTGGCCTGGCAGGAGCTGTGGACCGTCGCCGCCCCGCAGTTTCGCCGGGTCATGGAAACCGGCGAACCGGCCATGACTCACGACTACCGGGCGGACACCAACCGGAACGGGTTCGTCGAGGAGGTCTATCTGACGACGTCGGTCAGTCCGCCCCATGACGAGGGCGGGAAGTTGGGTGGGCTGCTGCTCGTTTCGACCGAGCGCACCGCCAGTGTGCTGGCCGAGCGACGGCTGCAGACCTTGCGCCGGCTCGCCGAGCTGGGCGCGGAGCAGGTCAGCACGAGCTGCGAGCGGTCGGCCTCCGTGCTGGAGTAGAACCCGCGCAACGTGCCTTTCGCGCTGGTCTATCTGCTGGATGCCGCCGGACTGCGGGCGACTCTGTGCGGGGCGGCCGGTCTGCGGGCGGGCACGGCGATGGCGCCGCGCACCGTCGAGCTGCTGGCCCCCCATGCGGTGTGGCCGCTCGGTCGTGCCGTCCGCCAGGGCGGGCCGCAGCAGGTGGACGGGCTGGCGGTGCTGTTGCGCAACTTCCACTCGACGACGTGGGACGAGACGCCGCAGTCGGCAATGGTGCTGCCGTTGCAGATGGCACGCGGGGAAACCGGTGCGCTGCTGGTGGTCGGGATCTCTCCGCGGCAGGCCTTCGACGATGTCTATCGCGGATTCGTCGACGGCATCGCGCAGCACGTGGCAACCAATCTCGCCGAGGCGCAGCTTCGTGAACGCGATCGCGAGCGGATCGAGCAGCTTGCGCTGATGGACCGCGCGCGCACGGAATTCTTCTCCAACGTCAGCCATGAGTTCCGCACGCCGCTGACACTGATCCTCGCTCCGCTGGAGGACATGCTGTCGGTCAGCGATGCCGCCACCGGCCCGCTGCGCCGCGAACTGGAGGTGGCCCAGCGGAATGCGCACCGGCTGTTCAACCTGGTCGACACATTGCTGGATTTCTCGCGGATCGAGGCGGGTCGCCTGCAGGCGCGCTTCCGGCCGGTCGATCTTTCCGCGCTGACCATCGATATCTGCAGCCTGTTCCGCAGCGCCGCCGAGCGTGCCGGACTCGAACTGGCCGTGGACTGCCCACCCGCGCCGGAATGGATCGCGGTGGACGCGGACATGTGGGAGAAAGTGCTGTCGAACCTTCTGTCCAATGCGCTCAAGTTCACGTTCGAAGGTCGCATCTCGGTGCGGCTGCGCTACCTGCCGCAGCACGTCCAGCTCGAAGTGAGCGACACCGGCGTCGGCATTCCCGCGGATCAGCAGGGGCATGTCTTCAGCCGGGTCCACCGGGTACGTGGCATGCGCGCCAGGACCGACGACGGATTGGGGCTGGGACTGTCGATCGTGTCCGAGCTGACCCGCCTGCATCATGGGCGGGTCCGGGTCCGCAGCGCGCCCGGCGAGGGCAGCACGTTCACCGTGTGGATCCGTTCGCACCTGCCGGTGTGGTCGTCAGAATCCGCGGCGGCATCTCATGCTCCGGAGCGCAGCGTGGCATCGCAGCTCGCCGACGAGGCCGGCACCTGGTCCAAGGCCCGGCCCGGCGAAGTCCTTCCGGTGGGGATCGTCGAAAGCATGATCCGATCGGCCGGCCCGGCGCTGCCTGTCCCCGCTTCGGGTTCGCTGGTGCTGGTCGTCGACGACAATGCGGATATGCGCGACTACCTCGCGCGCACGCTGGCCAGCTACTGGCGGGTGGAGATGGCCTGCGATGGCGCCGAGGCACTGGTCCGCGCCCGGGCCCGGCGCCCCGACCTGATCGTCGCCGACGTGATGATGCCGGTACTGGACGGATTCGGTCTGTTGCGCGAGCTGCGATCGGACAACGAACTGAAAGCGACGCCGGTGGTGCTGGTGACGGCGCGGGCACACGAGGAGGCGGCGATCGACGGTCTGCTGGCGGGCGCCGACGACTATGTTTCGAAGCCGTTCTCCTCGCGCGAGCTGGTGGCGCGCATCGGCGCCCAGCTCGAGCTCGCGCGGCTGCGGCGCCGAGGCGAACGCCAGGTCCGGGACCGCCTGGCGGGCATGCCGGTGGGCGTCTACGCCTGCGATACCCAGGGCCGCTTCAGCTACTGGAACCGCCGGGCGATGGAGCTGTGGGAAGGCGAGCCCGGCAACGACGACCGCGCCTGGGCGTTGCTGGGAGCGCCGCAGGCGCTGACCCCCGACGGCGCCTGGTTGGCGCCCGATGCATCGGCGATGGCGGAAGTTCTGCGCACCGGCGAGGCCGTTCAGGATCAGGAGGTCGCCGTCGTCACCGCGGCCGGCAGCCGGCTGGACCTGCTGATGAACATCCGGCCGCTGCGAGAGGACGGAACGCTGGTCGGCGCGGTATGCGCGTTCCTCGACGTGACCGCCCGCAAGGTGGCCGAGCGGGCGGTGCGGACCATGAACGACGAGCTCGAGGAACGAGGCGGCCGGCGCGCGGCGCAACCATAGGCCGCGCAGCAGGCCGGCGCCGGGACGACGTTGCGCGACGCGGAAGGGTGCCCGGCACGGTCCGGCCGCTGTCGATTCGCCCTACGGATGCTATGTGCACAACTGCACTTAAACAGCCCGTCTCGGCTGGCCGCTGCGGCATGTGGATCGCGCGTTTGGAGCACGAGGCGAATCGTTACAGAATGACACATCCAGCCACTCCCGGACAGTCGCCGACATGGAAGACGATCAGAACAAAGAGGAGGATCCGAAAGGGGCGGGAGACGCGGACGCTGCAGAGCCGGTACTGAGCAATCCGATGGTCGGGCTGGGGGGGTCGGCCGGGGCCATCGCCGCTCTGTGCCGGTTCTTCGACACCGTGCCGCCGGATACCGGCGTGACCTTCGTGGTCGTCGTGCACCTCTCTGCCGATCACGACAGCGGGCTGGCCGGCATCCTGCAGCGGCATACGGCGATGCCGGTGATCCAGGTGCGTGAAACGCTGACCGTCGTCTCCAATCACGTCTATGTGATCCCGCCGGCGAAGATCCTGCTGACGCTGGACGGCAAGCTCGTGCTGCAGGATGCGATAGACCGGCGGCAGCAGCACATCGCCGTCGACCTCTTCTTCCGGACGCTGGCCGATACGCACGGCCCGAATGCGGCCGCCATCGTGCTGTCGGGAATAAACGGAGACGGGGCGCTCGGCCTGCGGCGTGTGAAGGAACGGGGCGGTCTGACGATCGTGCAGGATCCGCAGGAGGCGGAATACGATGGGATGCCGCGCGCCGCGATCGCCACCGGCATGGTGGACTGGATACTGCGTACCGACGAGATGGGTGAACGGCTGCGCGAGTATCTGCAGCTCGGTTCCCGGCTGCGCCTGCCGCGGACGGCGGACCCGGATCAAGGGCTGCTGCAGAGCCGCCGCGCCGGCGGCGGCGAAGAAAGCGAGCTGCTGGACGTGCTGTCGTTCCTGCGCACCCGGACGGGACGGGATTTCAGCCACTACAAGCGCGCAACGATTCTCAGGCGGATCGGACGCCGGATGCAGGTCAATGGCATCGAGACGTTTCCCGATTACCTGCACTGCCTGCGCACCCGGCCAGGGGAGGCGGGGGCGCTGCTGCAGGATCTGCTGATCAGCGTCACGAACTTCTTTCGCGATCCGGACTGCTATGCAGCGCTGGAGAGGCTGATGCCGGTCATCTTCCGCGGCAAGACGGCCTCTCACGTGCTGAGGATCTGGGTGGCCGCCTGTGCGACCGGCGAGGAAGCCTATTCGATCGCGATACTCGTCAACGAATTCGCCAGAACGCTGGAATCCGCGCCGCAGATCCAGATCTTCGCGACCGATCTGGACGAGGACGCGATCCGCGTGGCTCGCGAGGGCGTCTATCCGGTGACGATCGAAGCGGATGTTTCCGAAGAGCGGTTGCGCCGGCATTTCTCACGCGAGCATCGCGGTTACCGGGTACGGCGGGAGCTGCGGGAAACGGTGCTGTTCGCGGTCCACGACGTGCTGAAGGACTCGCCGTTCTCGCGCGTCGACCTGGTGAGCTGCCGCAATCTGCTGATCTATCTGTCGCGGCAGGCGCAGAACCAGGTCCTGCAGACCTTCCATTTCTCGCTGGTTGCGGGTGGCCACCTGTTCCTCGGCTCCTCGGAGTCCGTCGACGACGGCAATGCGCTGTTCGCCGTCATCGACAAGAAGCGTCGCCTCTACGTCCATCGGGCGACGCCCCGGACGGTGGCGTATCCGCCGGCGGGCGCCAGCGCGCTTGTCGGTCTCCTGCAGAACAGGCAACTGCCGGCGCCGGTGGCCATCGCGGGGTCGGGGTTCAATCAACCCCACGTGGCAGCGCGTCCGACATTCCTGTCGCCGGAGAACCGCGCCGCTTCCTGGGGCGAACTTCATCTGAAGCTTCTCGAAGAGCTGGCGCCTCCGTCGATGCTGGTGGACGCCGAGTACGACATCGTCCATCTGTCGGCGACGGTCGGACGATATCTGCAGTACGGCGGCGGTGAGGTCAGCCGGAATCTGCTCCGGACGATTCACCCCGGATTGCGGATCGAGTTGCGCGCCGCTCTCTATCAATCCGGCCGCTCGGGCACGATGGTCCAGGTGGCGCCGCTACGAATCGAGATGGGCGCGGACGTCGAGACCGTGCAGATGACGGTGAAGCCGGCTTCGAAGCTGGCTCGCGGGCTGCTGCTGGTATTCATCCGCTCGTTGAAGGACGACGACGGGGCGGCATCCGCCGCGCCGTTGGTTTCGGTGTCGGTCGGAGAGCCCGAACCGCTGGCTCAACATCTCGATCAGGAGCTGGATCGCCTGAAGTCGCATCTGCGCGACACGGTGGAACAGTACGAGGCCTCCACCGAGGAGCTCAAGGCCAGCAACGAAGAGCTCCAGGCGATGAACGAGGAGCTGCGATCGGCGACCGAGGAACTCGAGACGAGCCGCGAGGAGCTGCAGTCGATCAACGAAGAGCTGACCACCGTCAATCACGAGCTGAAGAACAAGGTCGACGAGCTCGGAAGCTCGAACAGCGACATGCAGAACCTGATGGATGCGACGGCGATCGCGACCATCTTCCTCGACCGCGAGTTCAAGATCACCCGTTACACGCCCTCCGCCGTCAGCTTGTTCAACCTGATACCCACCGACGTGGGCCGTCCGCTGTCCGATCTGACGTCGCGGCTGGACTACCCGGACCTGAGCGCCGATGCCCGTCTGGTGCTGGAGCGGCTGGTGCCGGTCGAGCGCGAGGTGGGCATGACCAGCGGCGAATGGTTCATGGTTCGTGCGCTGCCCTACCGCACGATCGACGACCGCATCGCCGGCGTCGTGCTCACCTTCGTCGACATCAGCGAGCGGAAACGGAGTCAGGAGGCGTTGCGCCGATCGGAAGCCCGCTTCAGCGCGATCGTCAACGAGGCGCCGGTCGGCGTGCTGCAGGTGGCGATGGATGGCCGGATCTCTCTGGTCAACCGCTACTTCCGCGAGCTGCTCGGCTATTCCGAGGACGAGCTGCTGGGCAGGAATGCCTATCAATTGTTCGGGATATCGGCCCTGTCGCCCGACGCGCAGTCTTCCGTCGGCAAGCCGGCGCAGGCCGAGGTCCAGTGCGACCGACGGGACGGCACGAAGCTGTGGCTGCAGAGCAGCACGTCGTTGCTGCGCGACACGCCGACCGGGCCGGCGTCTGCGCTGATCGTCTGCACCGACGTGACCGAGCGCAAGCGCGCGGAGGAAATGCTCAGGGCGAGCGAAGAGCGGCTTCGGCTGATGATCGAGAACGCGGTCGACTACGCGATCTTCTCGACCGATCTGGAACGCCGGGTCACGATGTGGAACATCGGCGCCGCGCGATTGCTCGGGTATTCCGAAAGCGAGATCCTGGGCCAGCGATGCGACATCGTGTTCACCGAGGAAGACCGGGCCGCGAACGTCCCCCAGGAAGAGGCGCGCAGGGCGATGACGGAAGGACGCGCCGCCGACGACCGGATGCATCTGCGCAAGGATGGCAGCCGCTTCTGGGCGAGCGGCGCGCTGATGCCGATGCACGATCCGACGGGCCGTGTGCGCGGGTTCGTGAAGATCCTGCGCGACCAGAGCACTTTCAGACAGGCGCAGGAGCAGCTTGAAACGAGCCAGGCGGAACTGCTCGGCGCGCTGGCGGACAAGGAGCTGGCCCGGGCGGCGCTCGAAGCGTCGGACCGGGCCAAGGGCCAGTTCCTGGCGATCCTGTCGCATGAGCTGCGCAATCCGCTGGCGGCCATCAACGGCGCTGCCCAGGTGATCTCGGCGCCTGCAACGTCGCCGGAGGACTTGCGGTCCGCCTCCGAAGTCATCGAGCGTCAGGCCGATGTGATGAAGACGCTGCTCAGCGACCTTCTCGACATGTCCCGTCTGCGTCTGGGCAAGCTGGTGCTGCATCGCGAGACCGTCGGCGTCGCGGCGTTCATCGAAGCCGCCGTCGAGACCTGCCGGCCGCTGATCGAGTCCATGCATCACCGGCTTACCGTTCGCGTGGATCCGTCGCCGATGGCGGTGTTCGGCGACCCGGTGCGGCTGGCGCAGGCAGTGTCCAATCTGTTGTCGAACGCCGCCAAGTTCACGCCCGACGGCGGCCGGATCGCGCTGGAGGTCGCCAGGGAGGGCAGCACGGTGGTCATCACCGTCGCCGATGACGGAATCGGCATGGATGCGGCGACCGCGGAGTCGGTGTTCGAGATGTTCTTCCAGGTTGCGCAGCCCACGCCATCCGACTCCCACATCGGCGGACTGGGCATAGGCTTGGCGCTGGTGCGCAGCATCGCCCAGCTTCATGAGGGGTCGGTCGCAGGGTACAGCGAGGGGCCGGGCCGCGGCAGCCGCTTCGTGCTGACCTTGCCGCTGTCGGACATGCCGGTGCCGGCGCGGCACGATTCGCAGACGAAGGCAGAGGCCGGATCGCTCGGCGGCCTGAGCGTGCTGGTCGTGGACGACAATGCGGATGCCGTGTGGTCGATCTCGACCTTGCTGAAGCGTGTGGGCTGCGCGGTGAGCTCGGCGGCTTCCGGGGCGGAGGCCACCCGCCTGTACGAGGAATTCCGGCCCGACGTGGTGCTGCTGGACATCGGGCTGCCCGACCAGAGCGGACTGGAGGTCGCCCGGCGGATCCGGGCGATGCCCGGGGGCGACCGGACGACGCTCATCGCCGCGACCGGCTGGGGTCAGCAGCAGGATCAGAAGGAGGCCACCGAGGCAGGCTTCGATCTGCACATGATCAAACCGCTGTCGCTCGAGGAGCTTGCGCGGGCGATCGGTCGGCTGCGGGCGGCGAAGTAGCCGCTCGACGGTCTCATGCGCTTCCATCGGTGGCTGCAGCGGGCGCTGCAAAGCTTTCGGCAGATTTTTCGGCCCGGCGCCGGCCTGCACCGGAAACGTGGCAGGGCGGGGCGTTGAAGGCCGGCGAGGCCTGGCACGAAGGGTGCATGGGCGGTCCGCTATTCTTCCGGAGTCGATCTTGCAAGATGACCGATCAGCGACGCTGAACCGTCTGACGCTCAGCGTGGTGCATCAGTTCAACAACGTTCTCGGCGTCATTTCGAACAGTGTCCATTTGCTGGACGACGAGTCGTCGCAGGACGATCGCCGGATCGCGCGGCAGGCGATCCAGCGTTGCACGGACACCGGCATGCGCCTGACGCGGGTGCTTCTGCAATACACCGACCGCCCCGGAGATACCGTGCCATGGGTGAATCTGCGGGCGATTCTTCCCGATCTGACCGAAGCGCTGCAGCTTCTGCTCGGCTCCCGGGCGAAGATCTCGACGCGCGTCGACGCCTTCAGCCTGCCCGTCCGGATCCAGGCAGGCGATCTGGAGCTGCTGCTGATCGGCATGGTCCTGGAGGCGCGCCACCTCCACCCTTCGATCGGAGAGATCCATGTGGGCGCGCGCAACGCCGCGGGCCAGGAGCCGCCGCCGCGGAACACGGGGAGCCGGCACTTCGTGCGTGTGCAACTGACCATCGGCAAGCCGGTCTTCGAAGAGACCGAGGCGGACCGGCGAACCCGGCAGGACAGGCTGGTGCCGGTTTTCCAGCGAGCCCAGACCTTCTGTCAGCGCAACGGCGGGCAGGCCAGGCTCAACGCCGCCGGGGGCGATTTCGACGTCGAGATGCTGCTGCCGGCGGGGGCGCCGGCGAGCCGCACGACGGCGCTGACCCATCGGACCGGTTGAGTTCTCGCGGTCAAGCGTTGCGGATGTCTTATCCTACGCTGCTACCAAGGCGTCGTCGACGCATACCAACCCCTGCTGCACCTGAATGAGCCACGCCCTTATCGTCGAGGACGATACCGACTTCGCGGAAACGCTTCGCGCGCTGATCGCGCGGATGAAGTTCACCGCGGCCATCGCCCACACGATCAAGGACGCGCGCCAGCAGCTTCTGGTCAGGCCGCCGGATGTCGTGCTGCTGGATATCGAGCTGCCCGACGGCAACGGCATGGAGCTGTTCGCCGACGACGCACTGATGGCGAACTGCGAGACGGTGCTGATCACCGGCCATGCGACGCTCGACACGTCGATCCAGGCATTGCGGCTCGGCGCAGCCGACTACCTGATCAAGCCGATCAACCTGACGCAGCTTCAGGGCACGCTGTCCCGCGTCACCCGCCCGTCGGCGATGCGGGAAGAACTGAACAGCATCGAGAGCGAATGGCAGACGTCGGGCAGATTCGGCAGGCTGCTGGGCCGCAGCGCGGCGATGCGCAGGATCTTCAACGAGATCGCACGGGTCGCGCAGACGTCGGTGTCGGTGTTCATCACCGGCGAGAGCGGCACCGGCAAGGAGATGGCGGCCCAGACCATCCATGAGCTGAGCCGGCGGCGCAAGCAGCCGTTCTTCGGGATCAATTGCGGCGCGTTGTCGCCGACGCTGATCGAGAGCCAGTTGTTCGGCCACGAACGCGGCAGCTTCACCGGTGCCGAGAAGCAGCACACCGGCTTCTTCGAGCGCTGCAACGGCGGTACGCTGTTCCTCGACGAGATCACCGAGATGCCGCTCGATCTGCAGGTCAAGCTGCTGCGGGTTCTGGAGACCGGCACCTTCATGCGCGTCGGTTCGTCGAATCTGATGGAAACCGACGTCCGGATCATCGCCGCCACCAACCGTTCGCCGCAGTTGGCCGTGAGCGAAGGCAGGCTGCGCGAAGACCTGTTCTATCGCCTGAACGTGTTCCCGCTGACGATGCCTTCGTTGCGCGATCACCCCGAGGACGTTCCGCTGCTGGCCGAGAGCTTCCTCGTCGCGATCGCCGCACGCGAGGGAGCCCGGAAGGTCTTCAGCGACGATGCGTTCACGCATCTCGCGGGGTACGGCTGGCCGGGCAATGTGCGGGAGCTGCGCAACCTGGTCCATCGGGCTTATGTGATGACCGAAGGAACGCGGATCGACCGGCGCTGGCTCGCGCCGCTCGCGCGCTCCGCGCCCGTTGCATCGCCACCGCCTTCGGTTCCGGCCGTGCCGGAGGCTGTTCCTGCATGGGACGCCCCGCCGGTCGCCGTCAACGCGCCGCAGGAACCGTCGATCACCGTTCCGATCGGCATGTCGATGTCCGAGATCGAACGGCGGGTCATCTTCGCCACGATGGAACACTATGGACAACACAAGGAACGCGTGGCGGCGGTACTGGGCATCAGCCTGAAGACGCTCTACAACCGGCTGAAGGAGTATGCCAACTCCCCGTCGGTCGATCAGGACGACATGGTCGGCTCCTGATCGGGCTTCCGATCCGGCTTCCGATCCCTATTGTCGCTGGCGGGTCCGATCCGCCTGGGTCCGCAGAAACAGCAGGATGTCCTCCAGCCGTACTCCGACGCGGCG
>DAISWF010000035.1:10953-15487 GCA_036826495.1 Burkholderiaceae bacterium | reverse complement strand
ATTCCGTCACGGGCACTCCCAGCCGGCTGGACCAGTAGTCGAGCTCGAAAGGCTGCTCGACATCGATGCGGCCGTCCGCTGCGGACCGTTGCATGGTACGGGTCTCTTTCATTCGCGATCTTCCTGTAGCCGTCGAACTTAAGCGGGAACCGTGCCAGCGCGGATCGGCCCGGAAGAGGCATGCCACGTCGTCCGACGGCGTCGGCAGCCTGCATGAACGCAGTAATTGCAGCAGCGGTTACAACGCCCGGTTAGCCGGGATGCCGATCCGTCGTCCGGCTTGACGTAGCGTCCGCAACGGATGCCAGAGAGGGAGATGCGCAGGTTCGCCACTGCCCTGGCGGCCCGAATCTCGTTGTCGAGTGTCACGGGTACAGCCATTGCCGAGGGCGCCTTCACGGGGGCCGCTTCGGAATCAGAGTCAAGGCAATGCGTATCGCGATGATCAGTGAACATGCCTCGCCGCTCGCGGCGATCGGCGGAATCGATTCGGGCGGCCAGAACGTCTATGTGTGGCAGGTCGCGCGGCACCTCGTGCAGGCGGGGCATCGGGTCGACGTGTTCCCCCGCCGCGATGCCGAGGAACAGCCTACCGTCGTCCAGGTGCAGCCGGACCTCAAAATGGTTCACGTCAGCGCCGGGCCGCATGCGTTCGTGCCGAAGGAGAAGCTGCTCGACTTCATGCCGCAGTTCGCGCGCTTCTGCGAGCAATGGATCCGCACGGCGCCCGCCTACGACGTGATCCACGCGAACTTCTTCATGTCGGGGTGGGTCGGCCTGCGGCTGAAGGATCGCTTCGGCCTGCCGCTGGTGACGACGTTCCATGCGCTCGGCCTGGTGCGCAAGCTGCATCAGGCCGAGGCCGATGGCTTTCCGGCCGCGCGTGACGACATCGAGCGGCAGCTCGTCGTGCGCAGCGAGCGCATCGTCGCCGAATGCCCTCAGGATCAGCATGATCTGCAGAGTCTGTACGACGCCGATCCGGCGAGAGTCGCGATGGTTCCGTGCGGGTTCGACTGCGAGGAGCTCCATCCGCTCGAGCGGCGGCTCGCCCGCGCGCGGCTGGGGATTCCAGCGGACGAGTTCATGGTGCTGCAGCTTGGCCGGATGGTGCCGCGCAAAGGCATCGACACCGTCGTGCGGGCGATGGCGCACGATCGCTGCGCTCATATGCGGCTGCGGGTCGTCGGCGGCGACTGCGAGGTTCCGGATCCGTTGCGATCGCCCGAGATCGGCAGACTGCAGGCCATCGCGCGCGAGGGCGGCGTATCGGAGCGGGTGATCTTCGCGGGACGCAAGCCCCGATCGGAGCTGCGCGACTGGTATTCGGCCTGCGACGTGTTCGTGACCACCCCGTGGTACGAACCGTTCGGCATCACGCCGCTCGAGGCGATGGCCTGTGCACGGCCGGTCATCGGCAGCGATGTCGGCGGCATCCGCTATTCGGTCGTCGCCGGCAGCACCGGCCTGCTGGTTCCTCCCAAGGATCCCGGTGCGCTGGCCGACGCCCTGGGAGCGCTGAGTGATGACCCGGCGCGCGCTGCCGAGATGGGTCGCAACGGCCGGTCGCGGGTCGAAAGGGAGTTCACCTGGGAGAAGGTGGCCTTCGCGCTGCACGGCGTGTTCGCCGCGGCGATCGCCGACTGCCGATCGAGCCGGGCCGCACAGCCGTCGCGATCGATGCTGCAGCTTGCCGATGCGCCGCTGCCGGCCCGGCCGGCTTCGGACCTGCGGCCTTCGAGGCCGGCGATCTTTCTCGACAAGGACGGCACCTTGGTGCGCGACGTGCCCTTCAACGTCGATCCGGCGCTGCTGAGCTTCACGCCCCACGCGCTGCAGGCGCTGCGGCTGTGGCGGGATGCCGGCTACAGGTTGGTCGTCATCACCAATCAGCCCGGCATCGGGCAGGGCCTCTTCGACCGTGCCGATCTGTCGATTCTGCATCGCGCGCTGGCGGCCCGGCTGGCGACGGCCGGTGTGCCGCTGGACGGGATGTTCGCCTGTCCGCATCCGCAGGATGCGGGCTGTGCCTGTCGAAAGCCGGGGGACCTGCTGTTGCGTCAGGCGGCGTGGGTGCTGCGGATCGATCTGGAGCGGTCATGGATGGTAGGCGACATCCTGAACGACGTCGAGGCGGGGCATCGCGCCGGCTGCCGCAGCATCCCGCTGGGTGTCGGCAACGAAACCGGATGGCTGCCGGGGCCGTTGCGCGAACCCGAGTTCCGGTGCCCGGACCTTCTGCAGGCCGCCGCAGTGACGCTGTCCGCGCAGGTTCGGACGGCCTCGATGGAGCCGGTCCTCTCCGGAGCCGTCCGATGAGTGCGGTGACACTTCGATCGGTCGATCAGCGCAGGGTCCCGGACTCGCGGGCCGTCGATGCGGCGCGCGTGGCCGTCTGGCGCAGAGTGCGCCGGCTGCTGGCGGTCCGCGTCGACAACCTCGGCGACGTGCTGATGACGACGCCGGCGCTGGCCGCGGCGGCCGCGTCGGTTCCCGCGATGTCGATCACCTTGCTGGGCGGCAATGCGGCGACCGCGCTCGCGCCGCACCTGCCGATGGTCGACGATGTCATCGCCGTCCGCGTCCCCTGGGTCCGTCACGACGAGCAGACCGGTCCCGAGGACGAACGGGCGCTGATCGCGACGCTGGCGGCCGGCCGGTTCGACGCCGCCGTCATCTTCACGGTCTGCACGCAGAGCGCGCTGCCTGCCGCGATGATCTGCCGGATGGCCGGCATCCCGCTGCGGCTGGCCTGCGTGCGCGAGAATCCGTACGGTCTGCTGACCGACTGGGTGCCGGAGACCGACGGCGATCTGGCCAGCGCGCGTCACGAGGTGCGCAGGCAGCTCGATCTGGTCGCGCGGGTCGGCTGGTCCTGCGACGATGACCGGCTGCGGTTCGCGCTGAAGTCCGCCGATGTCGGGCGCGTCCAGGCGCTGCTGGCCCGCGAACGGTTGCTCGGCCTGGAGGTTCCGCCGGTCGTCGTGCACGTCGGTGCCACCGCGCCGTCGCGGCGCTGGCCTCCCGAACGGTTCGGCTCGGCCGCTGATCTGATCGTGCAGGCCTGCGGCGCGCCGATCATCTTCACCGGCAGCGATCATGAAGCGCCGCTGATCGACGCGGCGCGCGCGGCGATGCGGTGCCCTTCGGTGTCGCTGGCCGGACGGTTGTCGCTCGGCGAGCTGGCCGCGCTGATCGCGCGTGCCGGCGTGCTGCTGACCAACAACAGCGGTCCGGCCCACATCGCCGCCGCGGTCGGCGCACCGATCGTCGACCTGTATGCGCTGACCAACCCCCAGCACACTCCCTGGCAGGTGCCCAGCCGCGTGCTGAACCGCGACGTGCCGTGCCGCAACTGCCTGAAGAGCCGCTGCGCTGAAGGACATCACCGCTGCCTGCTCGACGTGTCGCCGGCCGAGGCGGCCCGGGCGGCGCTCGAGCTGCTCGACCTGGACGAGTCGACAGGCCCGAGCGCGAGGGAGACCGGCTGATGATCACGCTCGGAATCAATGCCGCCTTTCACGACAGCGCCGCCGCGCTGGTGATCGACGGGACGCTGGTCGCCGCCGCGGAGGAGGAGCGGTTCACGCGCATCAAGCATGGCAAGCGGCCGGTGCCGTTCAGCGCATGGGAGCTGCCGTTCAATGCGATCGACTACTGCCTGAGCGAAGCGGGCCTGTCGCTCGCGCATGTCGATCATGTCGCGTACAGCTACGACCCCGCCGAGTTCATCGCGGACCGGCTGGACGACGGCCGCGCCTGGCTGCCGATGGCGCTGGACCCCCCGCCGTCGGAGCAGTGGGAAAGTCCCTGGGATCCGCTGTTCGCCTGCTACATGCAGCATGTTCCGCGGCAGCTCGTAGACGGCGCTCCCCATCATCTGCGGCGGCGTTTCAGCGGCGTCACGCATCAGGGGCCGTTCCGCTTCCACCACGTCGGCCATCATCTGTGTCACCAGGCCAGTGCGTTTCTGGCCGGCCCGTTCGACCGTTGCGCGGTGATGACCCTGGACGGACGCGGCGAACGGGCGACGACGACCTATGGAAGCTGGACCGGACGCGAATACCGGCCGCTGGGACGGGTCGAGATGCCGCACTCGCTGGGCATGCTGTACGAGCGGATCACCAGTCACCTGGGATTCCTGCATTCGAGCGACGAATACAAGGTGATGGCGCTCGCCGCGCTCGGCCGTCCGACCCGGCTCGAGTCCTTCCTGGAGCTGATCGACCTGGGGCCCGAGGGACGCTACACGATCGCCGGGTTCGATCCGGCGGAGCGGTTCGGACCGCCCCGTCGACGCGGCGAGCCGTTGACGCAGACGCATTTCGATCTGGCGGCCTCGCTGCAGCAGGCGCTGGAGCGCACGGTGCTGCGGCTGGCGCGCTGGCTGCGCGCGGAGCGGCCCGACGTCATCGTCGCCGGCGCCAACTACGGCCTGCCGCTGGTCACCGTCCGCGGGGTCCGCCGGATCGCCGTCGTGCACGACCTGATCCCCCTCCGGCTGCCGCGCCTGTACATGGGCCAGGGGCCGGGC
>DAISWF010000035.1:0-10943 GCA_036826495.1 Burkholderiaceae bacterium | reverse complement strand
GCGGCGAGCGCCATCTGTGCATGGCCGGCGGCGTCGCATTGAACTGCGTGATGAATGCGCGGCTGCGCGATGCCCGGGTCTTCGAGCGGGTGTGGGTGCAGCCGGCAGCCGGCGATGCCGGGACCGCGCTCGGTGCGGCCTTGTGGATCGATCATCAGATGACGGACCCTGAGAGGAGGGACCTTCAGACGAGGGCCCCTCGGACGACGGATCGGCAGGGCGTGGACGCGGCTCGCCGGTGGACGATGACCCACGCCTACTGGGGCCCCGGCTTCGGCGATGCGCAGATCGAAGAGCTGCTGCGGTGGGCGAAGGTGAGCTACCGGCCGCTGCAGGACGTCGCTGTCGAGACCGCGCGGCTGCTCGCGGAGGATCGGATCATCGGCTGGTTCCAGGGCCGCATGGAGTTCGGCCCGCGCGCGCTCGGCGGACGCTCGATCCTCGCCTCGCCGCTGAGCCCGGACATGCAGGCGCGGCTGAACGAGCTGAAGGATCGCGAGGACTTCCGGCCGGTGGCGCCCGCGGTGCCGCTGGAGGATTTCGGCGACTGGTTCACGTCGCCCGCGCCGGATGCCGACGGCGCGCCGTACATGCTGTTCCTGTTCGACGTGCGGCCGGAGCAGGCGGCGCGCATCCCGGCGGTCTGCCATGCCGACCGGACCGCTCGCGTGCAGACGGTCGCGCGGGCCGCCAATCCGCGCTACTACGACACCCTGCGCGCGTTCCAGGCGCTGACCGGCGTGCCGGTGCTGGTCAACACCTCGTTCAACGTGCGCGGAGAGCCGATCGTCTGCACGCCCCGGGATGCATTGAACGCGTTCTTCTCGACGCCGCTCGATGCGCTGGTGATCGGGCGGTTCCTGATCGAGAAGCGGCCATGACGGCCCGCAACGGCGATCGACCCGCGATCAGTGTCGTGATTCCGACCTGCGGCCGGCCGTTCCTGCTCGATCGCTGCCTGGGGGCGCTGCTGCGCCAGTCGCTGTCGGGCCGCTCGTACGAGATCGTCGTCGTCGAGGATGGCGAGGGCGACGATGGCGGCACCTTGGCGGTCTGCGATGAGCGGCGGATCCAGTCGCTCGCGTCGGACGGCCCGGCGATCCAGCATCTGCAGACCGGGCGGCGGCGCGGGCCGGCCGCCGCCCGGAACCTCGGCTGGCGGGCGGCGCGGGGCGAGCTGATCGCGTTCACCGACGACGACACGATTCCCGATCCGGACTGGCTGCGCGAGGCACAGGCAGCGATGCAGCCGGCTCACCGCGTCGCCGTCTGGGGGCGCGTCGATGTGCCCCTGCCTGACCGGCTGACGGACCATGCGCTGAACACCGCCGGCCTGCAGAACGCGGTGTTCGTGACGGCCAACGCGATCGTCCGGCGCAGCGCCTTGCAGGCGGTGGGCGGCTTCGACGAACGGTACCGGCGGGCCTGGCGCGAGGACTCGGATCTGTATTTCGCGCTGCTGTCGGCCTGGCCCGGCGAGGACGCCATCGCGCCTGCCCCGCGCGCGCGGGTGCTGCATCCGGTCCGTGATGCCCGCTTCCTGATCAGCATCGGGCAGCAGGCCAACATCGCGTTCGATGCGCTGCTGTTCAAGAAGTATCCCTCGCTCTACGACGAGCGGATCGGTTTCCGGCGGCCGCCGCCGGAGTACACCTCGATCGTGGCCGCCACGGTGGCGGCGCTGGCTGTCTGGCCTTTGTCCGGGGCCGCGGCCGCGGGCGCGCTGGCGCTGGCGGTGGTGCTGATCGCCCGGCTCGCGCGGCGGCGGCTGAAGGGGCTGGCCCGGACACCCGCCAATGTGGTCGAGATGCTGGTCAGCTCGGCCGTGATCCCGTTCGTGTCGCTGTACTGGCGGCTCGCCGGCGCGCTGCGCTGGCGGGTGGCCTTCTTCTGAGCTGCCGATGAATCCGATCCGTGATGCGCGTGAGATCCTGGTGTTCCGGGCATTGATGCTCGGCGACTGGCTGTGTGCGACACCCGCGCTGCGGGCGTTGCGTGCGCTGGCGCCGCAAGCCCGCATCGTGCTGTGCGGCCTGCCGTGGACGGCCGAGCTGGCAGCGCGGCTGTCGTCGGTCGACGAGTTCCTCGAGTTTCCGGGCCATCCGGCGCTGCCCGAAAGACCGGTGTCGCCGGCGGTGCTGGCCCGCTTCGTCGATCAGGTCCGGCAGCGGCGTTTCGATGTGGTCGTGCAGATGCACGGCAGCGGCAGCGTCGTCAATCCGCTGATCGCCAGTTTCGATGCCGGCTGGACCGCCGGTTTCGCATTGCCACAGACGGCCGGTCTGCTCGATCTGCCGGTGCGCTGGCCCGACCGCGGCACCGAGATCGAACGCTGTCTGGCGCTGACCGATGCGCTGGGGGCTCCGCCGCTCGCGATGCAGCTCGATTTTCCGTTGTCCGACACCGACCGTCAGCGGGCGTCCCGCCTGCTCGACGAGGCAGGGGTCCGCGGACCCTTCGCGATCGTCCATCCCGGCTCGCAGCTTCCATCGCGGCGCTGGCTTCCCGAGCGGTTCGCGCTGGTGGCCGAGGAGGTGGCCAGGCGCGGTCTGGCGGTCGTGCTGACCGGGAGCAGCGGTGAGGCCTCGATCGCGTCTGCGGTGCGGTCGGCCTGCCGCAGCCCGGTGCACGAGTTGACCGGCCGCACGACGCTCGGCGATCTGGCGGCGCTGGTCGAGGCGGCGACATTGGTGGTCGCCAACGACACCGGCATCTCGCACGTGGCCGCGGCTGTCCGCACGCCCAGCGTCATCGTCGCCTGCGGCTCGGATGTCAAACGCTGGGCGCCGCTCGACTGGCGGCTGCATCGGGTCCACTGGGCGCCCTCGCCGTGCCGGCCATGCAGCCACGCGAGCTGTCCCACCGCGCACGAATGCGCGACCGGGGTGCCCGCCTACGAGGTGGTGCGAAGCTCGCTGGAGCTGCTGCGGAGTCACCGATGACGACCGCGTGCAGCCGGAAGCTGCGGATCCTGACCTGGCACGTGCACGGCAACTATCTGTGGTACCTGACGCAGGTGCCCCATCAGTTCTTTCTGGTGACCGATGCGGCCCGCTCGGCCCATCACACCGGCAGGAGCGGCACCCTTCCATGGGGGGACAACGTCCATGAGGCGCCGGTCGAGAGAATCCGGCAGATGGACTTCGACGTCGTGCTGTACCAGTCGCGCGCCGAGTTCGAGCATGCGCGCGAGCTGCTGTCGGCCGCGCAGCGGCGGCTGCCGGCGATCTATCTCGAGCATGATCCGCCGCTGAACGCGCCGACCGATGAGCGCCACTGGGCGGACGACGGGCGAATCCACGTCGTCCATGTGACCGGCTTCAACGCGCTGATGTGGGAGCACCGCGAATCGCCGGTCAGCGTCATCGAGCACGGTGTCAGGCTGCTGGCGCCCGCCCGCTACCAGGGCAGCCGCGAGCAGGGCGTGGCCGTCGTCAACAATCTCGGCTCCCGAGGCCGCCGGCTGGGGCCGGACGTCTTCCTGGCGATGCGCGAGCAGATCCCGCTGGTGCTGGTCGGCATGGGCGCCGATCGGCTCGGCGGGCAGGGCGAGGTGGCCAATCGCGACCTGCCGGGCTTCATCGCGCAGTTCCGCTTCTTCTTCAATCCGATCCGCTACACCAGTCTCGGGCTGGCGGTCGTCGAGGCGATGATGGTCGGTCTGCCGATCGTCGGTCTGGCCACGACCGAGATGCCCACCGTGATCACCAACGGCGTCAACGGCTGGCTCGATACCCGGCCGCAGCGGCTGGCCGACGTGATGCGCGAGCTGCTTCACGACCCTGCGCTGGCGCGGCGCTGGGGAGAGGCGGCCCGGCGCACCGCCGAACAGCGGTTCGGCATAGGGCGCTTCGTCGCCGACTGGGATGCGCTGCTGACCCGCGTAGCCGGCTCGCTCCCGGATTCCTCCTCCGACTCCTCCGCTGATTCCTCCCCCGACCGATGCCTGGAGCCCCGATGAGACTGCCGCTGCACAACCGCCGCATCGTCGTGACCGGAGGCGCCGGCTTCCTGGGCTCGCACCTGTGCGCCCGCCTGCTGGAGCGCGGCGACGAGGTGCTGTGCGTCGACAACTTCTACACCGGTTCGCGCGAGTTCATCGCGCCCTTGCTGAGCCACCCGCGATTCGAGCTGCTCAGGCACGACGTCACGTTCCCGCTCTACGTGGAATGCGATGCGATCTTCAATCTGGCCTGCCCCGCATCGCCGGTCCATTACCAGACGGACCCGGTGCAGACGACGAAGACCAGCGTGCACGGTGCGATCAACCTGCTGGGCCTGGCCAAGCGACTGCGCGTGCCGATCCTGCAGGCGTCGACCAGCGAGGTGTATGGCGACCCGGCCTGCCATCCGCAGCAGGAATCGTACTGGGGGCACGTCAACCCGGTCGGCCCGCGCGCCTGCTACGACGAGGGCAAGCGGTGCGCCGAAACGCTGTTCATGGACTATCACCGCCAGCACCGGGTGCCGATCAAGATCGCGCGGATCTTCAACACCTATGGGCCGCACATGCATCCGGGCGACGGGCGCGTGGTGTCGAACTTCATCGTGCAGGCGCTGACCGGCGAGCCGATCACGATCTACGGCGACGGCCGCCAGACACGGTCGCTGTGCTACGTCGACGATACGGTGGAGGGGCTTCTCCGGCTGATGGCGACACCCGCCGGCGTGACCGGGCCGGTCAACATCGGCAACCCCTGCGAGACCAGCCTGCTCGAGCTCGCCGGGACGATCGTCGAGCTGACCGGCTCGCGGTCGCCGCGGATGTTCGAACCGCTGCCCGCCGACGACCCGCGTCAGCGCTGCCCCGATGTCGCGCAAGCCGAGCGGCTGCTGCAGTGGCAGCCGCAGGTCGGGTTGCGTGATGGGCTCACGCGGACCATCGACTGGTTCGCTGCGCTGCTGAGGGCCCGTGGCCTGCCGATCGGCGGCGAGACCGCGTCGTCCATCCGGGGCACCGGCATCGTCGCGGTCTGACCGCGCCCGGTCACCGTCATGCGCCTGGATCCGCAGCCGGTCGTTTCCGAGCGCGATCTCGAGTTCGCCAAGCATTGCCTGGTGCGCGACGCCGGCTGGTCCAGCGTCTGCGGTGCGCTGTTCGGCGGCGTGGTGCTGGTCGGTTATGCGATCGAGGTCGGTGCCGGGCCATTGGAGATCGGTCTGCTGGCCGCGATTCCGTATCTGGTCCAGGTGCTGCAGATACCGGCGACGGTGATCGTCGAGCGCTACCGGCGACGCAAGCGCCTGTCGGTGGTGCTGCTGACCATCGCCCGCTTCATCATCGTGGCGCTGGCGCTGCTGCCGGTGTGGGCGGTCGGTGCGGCGACGGTGCCGCTGCTGCTGGCCGGCAAGTTCGTCATCAGCGCGCTGTCGTCGGTCGCCGGCTGTGCGCTGAATTCCTGGCTGCATCAGTTGCTGGCCGGGCAGCCGCTCGGGTCGTTCTTCTCGCGGCGGCTGGTCGCCGGCACGGTGCTCGGGTGTCTCTTCACGTTGGCGGCGGGCTGGGTCGTCGAGCATCCGCCGCTGGACGACATGAACCTGGGCTTTGCGATCGCGTTCGCGGCCTCGGGCATCGCCGGACTGATCAGCGTCCGCTACCTGGTCCGCTGCCCCGAGCCGCTGATGATGCCGGCCGGACCGGCGGTATCGATGGCCGCGAAGCTGGCGGCGCCGTTTCGCGACCGCGAGTTCCGTCCGTTGCTGGTGACGCTGGGGGCCTGGAACTTCGCCAGCAACTTCGCCGCGCCGTTCCTGACCGTCTACCTGATCCAGCAGCTCGACTACCGGATGGGAACGGTCACTCAGCTCTGGGTGCTGAATCAGCTTGCCAATGCGCTGACCTTGTATGCCTGGGGCCGGGTCTCCGATCGGCTGTCGAACAAGGCGATCCTGTCGGTCGCGCTGCCGGTGTTCTTCCTGTGCACGGTGGCGCTGGCGCTGGCCCGGGCCGGCGCGCCGCTGGGGCTGCAGCTCGCGTTGCTGGCGGCGGTGCACGTGGTGATGGGCGTGGTGGGCGGCGGCATCGGGCTGGCGATGGGCAATCTGGGACTGAAGCTCGCGCCGGCAGGCCAGGGCACCGCCTATCTGGCGGCCGTCGGTCTGGTGTCGTCGGCGGCCGGCGGGCTGGCGCCGCTGGTGGCCGGCAGCCTCGGCGAATGGCTGGAGTCGAGCCGCCTGGAGCTGCTGCTCCGCTGGAGCTCCGCGTCGGCGCTGCACGAGCTGTCGGTGCTGCGCTTCGCCCACTTCGAGTTCCTGTTCGCGATCGCCGGCCTGCTGGGGCTGTACGTGATGCACGCGCTGTCGCGGATCCGCGAGGGCAATCACATCAGCGAGCGCCGGGTGGTCCAGGAACTGCTGCTGGAGGCGCAGCGCACGGTGGATCAGTTGTCGTCGATCGGCAGCCTGCTGAGCAGCCTGTTCTCGTTCGACCGTCTCTCCGAGCGGCGCGCGTGGTTCCGGCAGCGGCCATCGGAGGAGGGCGACCGGACGGGTCGGCCATAGCGACGTGCTGGTCATCTCTCCTCATCTGGACGACGCCGCATTGTCCTGCGGCGAATTCCTCTGTGCCAACCCCGGCGCCGTGGTGGTGACCCTGTTCGCCGGCACGCCGCGCAACGGCGATCTGCGCACCGACTGGGACGGCCGCTGCGGGTTCGCGAGTGCCACCGAAGCCGTCTGGACGCGCCGCGCGGAGGATGCCCACGCGCTCGATCTGCTCGGCGCGGCCCCTCAGTGGCTGGATTTCTGTGACGACCAGTACGACGAGCAGGTGTCGCTGGCCTCGCTGGTGCTGGCGATCGGGACGCTGCTCGATCACCATCCCGACTCGCCGGTGCTGTTTCCGATCGGCCTCTTCCATTCGGACCATCGGCTCGCCCACCGGGCGGTCGTGCTGGCGCTGGCCGACCGGCCCGGGCGGCAGACCCTGGTCTACGAAGACGTGCCGTATCGGGCGATGGTCGGCGCGCTGCAGGGGCGTCTGTCGGAGTTGCACGCGCAGGGCATCGTCGCCACTCCGCATCCGCGCATGACCGACTGGCGGGCGGCGGCGCCGAAGGCGCGCGCGGTGGCCGCCTACGCCAGTCAGCTTCGGGCATTCGGCCGGGCCGGCATCCCCGACGCCTGGCGGCCCGAGCGGATCTGGGAGCTGCGTCGGCTGGGGAGGGATCAATGATCACCGAGCACCGGGTGACGGTGGTCGTGTTGACGCACGATCGTCCCGATGAACTGGCGGCGGTGCTGGGCCGTCTGGATGCGCTGCCCGATCGCGCGGCCATCGTCGTCGTCGACAACGCCTCCACCTGCGACGTGCGGGGCGTGCTCGGCGGACTCGAACATGTCGAGTACGTGCGCTGCCCGCGCAATCTCGGCGCGGCCGGCCGCAACGCCGGAGTCGCGCGGGCCGGTACGCCCTACGTCGCGTTCTGCGACGACGATACGTGGTGGGCGCCCGGCGCGCTGGCGCATGCGGCGGACCTGCTGGACGCCCATCCCGCCGTGGCATTGCTGTCGGCGCGGATCCTGATCGCCGATGACGGAACCGAGGATCCGGTCTGTACCGCAATGGCCGACAGTCCGCTCGATTCCAGCGGTCTTCCGGGACCGGCGATCGTCAGCTTCATGGCCGGCGCCGCGGTCGTCCGCGTCAGCGAATTCCGCGCGGTGAACGGCTACGAGGCCAGGCTCTTCCTGGGCGCCGAGGAATGGCTGATGAGCCTCGATCTGCTCGCGCGCGGCCGCAGCCTCGTCTACGCGCCGGACCTGATCGTCCATCATCGGCCGTCGGAGCGGGCCCGCGATCCCCGGCGGCGGCACATCGCGCTGCTGCGCAATCGGATCTGGATCGCCTGGATGCGCCTGCCCGTCGGCCATGCGTGGCGCATCACGCTGCGAGCACTCGCGGCCGCCTGGCAGCAGCGGCTGACCGGAGCGGTCGTCGGCCGGACGCTGGCCGGCCTGAGCTGGGCCTTGCGTCGGCGGCGCGTGGTTCCCACCGACGTGGTCCGCCTGCTGTCGGTGCTGTCCCGCCATCGGCGGGCGCGTCACCGGGCGATCATCGAGGCTGCGGCCGGAACGCCTCTGCAACGAGAGCGGGCATGAGCCGCCGGGTCGTCCCAAGGCTCATAGCCCCGCAGCGCGCAGCGCAGCCCGGTGAGCGCGTCAGGCCCGTCCCTTGCCGTGCCAGCAGCGCACACCATCGACGAGGGCAGATCATGGAACAGGCACAGACATCCGGCCCGGCGAACGGCGCGCTGTTGTACCGGAGCGTGCTGATCACCGGCGGCGCGGGCGGACTGGGCACCGCGATCGCGCGGCGGCTGGGCCGGGCCGGCGCCACGGTGATCGTCACCGACGTCGCGCCGCCGCGCATCGAGCAGGTGGTGGCCGGTCTGCAGGCCGAGGGCGTCAGAGCGCTGGGAGTGCGGCTGGACGTCGGCGACGAGCGCGACGTGCAGGCGGGCATCGACGAGGTGCTGTCGAGAACGGGGCGGCTGGACGTCCTGATCAACAACGCGGCGATCGACGTGACCACGTCGCTGGCCCGGCTCGAGACCGCCGACTGGGACCGGATCGTGCGCACGAATCTGACCGGGCCTTTCCTGCTCGCCAAGCATGCGTCGGCGGTGATGCGGGAACAGACCGCCGGCATCCGCGGCCAGATCGTCAACATCGCGTCGACCGCGGCCAAGCGGGCCTGGCCCAACGCGGTGGCCTATCACGCGACCAAGTGGGGACTGCTCGGCATGTCGCATGCGCTGCATGCCGAGCTGCGCGGCGACGGCATCAAGGTCAGCGCGATCGTCGCCGGCGGCATGCGCACGCCGTTCCTGCTGGACCGCTTTCCGGAGCTGGATCCGGCCCGGCTGCAGGATCCGGCTCATGTCGCCGATGCGGTGCACTACCTGTTGTGCCTGCCGGCGGAGACCGTCATTCCGGAGATGATGGTGATTCCGATGACCGAAAGCTCCTGGCCTTGATCGTCGGTTCGACGAAGGACCCGTGCCGCGTCACTCGCCATAGAGGTCCGGCATCGACTCGATCAGGTCGCGAAGCAGCCTGGCCAGCGCATCGAGGCGTTCGACCGCGACGATCAGTTCCTCCTTCCTGTCCGCCCGCAGCCGCGGCGCCTCCTGCCGGTAGATCGCCGACTGCTCCTGGATCGCCCGCAGAGCCGCCCACAGCCGCTCCTCGGTGGCGCTGCGCATCGCCGCATCGAGCGTGCGGGCCGAGAAGCCGTGGCCCGTATGACATCGATAGCGCGCAGGCCAGCTATCGCGGACCGCCCACAGCCCGCCGCCGCAGGCGGGACAGGTCAGTCCCGATGCCTGCCCCAGTGCGCGAAGCTGCTCGAGATGATCCCCTCGTCCCAGATGGAGCAGGTGTTCGTCCGCCAGCAGGTCATCGGCGGGTTTCGGCGCCTCGACTTCGGGGCGCGCGAGCAACTCGGCGAGCGCCTTGGCGATCGCGTTCACCGGCAGGGTCAGGTCGACGGCGGCGTGCCGCAGCGCACTCTCGGGCATGCTCGGGGCGATCGCGTCCGCCGGATCCTGGACGATCGCATAGCCGCCGCGTCGCTTGATCGCCTGGAGGCCGGCCGTCCCATCGTCCAGTTGGCCGCTCAGCAGCACGCCGATCACGGCCGACTGCCAGCGCAGCGCGGCGCTGCGGAACAGCGGGTCGATCGCCGGCCGTGCATAGTTCTCCTGCGGCCCGCGGTAGATGTTGATCCGTCCGTCGCCGCCGACCACCATGTGGTGGTCGGGCGGCGCGATCATCACGTGGCCCGGCAGGATCTCGTCGCCGTCGGCGGCATGAGCGATTGTCAGCGGGCTGTTGTGGCCGAGGACCTCGGGCAGGATGCTCTGGTATGCGCCGATGTGCTGGACCACCATGATCGGCGCCGGAAAGTCGCGCGCCAGACCCGACAGAATCGTGTTCAGCGCTGCGATTCCGCCCGTCGAGGCGCCGATCACCACGTATCTGCGCATTCGATTCCGCCGGGGGCGTCATCCATCGCCGGACCTACTTCCTGACCGCTTCGTTCATCGTCTTCGCCATCTCGTGATGGTGCTGCAACGTGGGCAGCGTCTTGGACGCAAAGGCCTTCATCTCGGCATCCTTGCCCGACTTGGCTTCCTTCTCGAACAACGACACGGTCTTGCGGTGGTCGGAAACCATCTGCTTCGCGTATGCCCGATCGAAGTCGGCGCCTTCGAGCCGCGACATCTTCTCGATGTCCCTGCTCGCGCTCTTGTCGGGCCCGGCCGGTGCGGTGATTCCCTTGCTCGTGGCGATCGTCTTCAGCTCGTCGCCCGCCTTGGTGTGGTCCTCCACCATCTGGGCGGCGAAGGTCTTGACGTCGCTGGACGTGCCCTTGCGCTGCGCGAGCTGACCGAGGGCCACCTCGGTGGCACCGGCGACGCCGGCCTTCTCGACGAACTTGACGGTGTCTCTGTCGGCCTTGACGACCGGCTGAGCGTGGACCAGCCAGGGCAGCGCCATCACCGTGGCGGCGATCAACGCGCGGGAACTCGTGAGCATGATTCGATCCTCCGTGTAGTTATCCGGTTAAGCAATCCACGCTCCCGCTGCGCCGACCGGCTTGTCAGATCTTGCGCAGTGCCGGATCGTCGCCGGCGGGAACGGCCGTGTGGGCGAGGGGATCGAGCACCGCGCGAATCTGGCTCTGCAGACGGACGAGCTGATCCCGCCTGACCGGCAGCGAATACGTCGCACCCGACGGATCGCGATAGCGCAGATGCACGAGCGGCGGTTCGGCGCCGGGGACGGCTTCGAATCCGTCCAAGCTCGAGATGATCGGCAACGTCGAAATGCCCATGGTGTCTCCTTTCTCTCGTGAGTGGCTCTGCTCTCGCGGCGGCGATCACACCGCCGGCGGGTCCTGCTCGCCGAGGACGCCCAGGCGGCAGCAGGTCGCGAAG
>DAISWF010000034.1:0-29276 GCA_036826495.1 Burkholderiaceae bacterium | reverse complement strand
GCGAGCGCGTCCGAAAGTACGGTCATGCTCCGCAGGCTTAAGTAAGCGACATTCGTCCTAGAAGACGCAGGCAGGCCCCCTCAATCCAGCAACCCCAGCCGGCGCGCCGCCGCGATCGCCTCGACGCGGCTGCGGGTGTCGAGCTTCACGTTGATGTTGCGCAGATGCGTGCGGATCGTGGTCTCGGCGATGAACAGGCGCTCGGCCAGTTCCTCGTTGCGATGCCCTTCGGCCGCCAGCCGCAGCACCTTCAATTCCTTGCGGGTCAGCGTTTCGACCGTCCCGCTGCGATCGTCCCTTGCCGGGCCCTGCGTCCGGGCGATGGAGTCCTCGGCCAGCAGCCGATCGACGAAACGCCTGACGTCCCCCGTCTCCGGGAAGCCGCCGAGGTCACGGATTTCGCGCAGCAGCCGCGTGAGCGCCGGGCCTTCGTCCACGATGACGCGCACGTAGCCCTCGCCGGCCGCCTGCCCGACGGCGTCGGCGACGGTGGCGGCCCCCTTGCTGCGGCTGCCCTGCCCGTCGAGCGCGACGCCCAGCAGCAGCCGCAGCGACAGCGCGCGCCGGCTGCGCGAAAGCCGTTCGGCCTGCGCGAGCTGCTCGCGCAGCACCGTCGCCGCCTCGGCGAACCGGCTTTCGGCGATCAGCACGCGCGCCAGCGCCACCTCCCAGGTTTCGACTTCATTGGCGCGCGGCGACAGACTGCCGATCCGTGACCAGAACGCCGCGTCTTCGCAGCGGTCCAGTTCCTGGCGCGCCTGCGACAGCCGGCCGTCGACGACCAGCCTGCGCACGCGTTCCAGGCGGGCGGTGGCGACCGCCCGCGGCAGGCCGTTCGCATGCCCGATGTGCTCCAGCTCCGCCAGCATCTGCTCGGCCCGTTCCTCGTCGCGGCGCGCCGCGAGGATCCGCGCGATCACCAGGTGGCCGGTGATCAGGTCGTCGGGAATGCCGACGCCGCGGATCAGCGGCAGATAGACGCCCAGCAGCCGCTCGGACTGCTCGAGCTCGCCGGCCTCGTACAACGCATGGGCCAGCGGAATGCCGACCAGCGCATTGCCGTTCGTGGGCCGCCGCGGATCGTGCGCGCGGGTCCGGATCGCGACGCGCAGACCGGCGATCGCCTTGCGCAGCCGCCCCTGCGCGAGGTCGATGCTCGCCTCGGTCGCCTCGGACAAGGTCAGGTTGAAGGCGCCGCCGGCACCGCCCGCCGGCGACGAGCGGGCTTCGTCGGCATACCGCCGCGCGTCGTCCAGCCGGCCGGTGATCAGCGCCAGGTTCGCCATCGTGACCCGCAGCAGCGGCCCGGCGAACGGGAACGACGCCGGCACCTCCGATTGCGCGTGCAGCCCCCGCGCGACGGCTTCTTCGATCCGGTCGGTCAGCGACAGGATCAGCACCCGCAGCACCGCGCGATGACGGGTGCTCGCCGCACCCGCATTCTCATCGTCGGCCAACCGGTCCAGCAGGTGTTCGGCCGCCCGCGGCCCGCGGGCGAACAGCACTGCCCACGCGTGGACGATGCGCAGCATCGGGTGTCCGGCGAGCGCGCCCGCCGCCAGCAGCGGATCCAGCCAGCGCGCCAGCAGCCGGACGCGGCCCTCGTCGAGCAGTGCCCAGGCCTGCTCGTCCAGGAGCTGCAGCGCCAGGGCGTTCTCGCCGGCCGCCAGCGCATGCTCGATCGCCGGCACCGGCCGCTGGTTCTGCGCGAACCAGCGGGCCGCCGCATGGTGCAGGGCGGGCACCCGCTGCGGCTGCTGACGGGCCAGCTCGCCGCGCAGGAACTCGGCGAACATGCCGTGATAGCGGTACTCGTCCGGCTGCCCGGCCAGCGGCAGCAGGAACAGGTGCAGCGTCTGCAGCCGCCTGAGCATCTGCGCGCTGTCGCTGGCGCCGCGGATCGCGTCGCACAGCGGCGCATGCAGTTCCGACAGCACGCAGGTCTGCAGCAGGAACTCGCGGACGTCCTCGGGCTGGTGCGCCAGCACGTCCTCGAGCAGATAGTCGACGACGGCCCGGTCCGAGCCGGAGAAGGTCGCGATGAAGCCCGCCGGATCGTCGCGATGCTCGAGCGACAGCGTGGCCAGCCCCAGCGCCGCCGCCCAGCCTTCGGTGCTGCGATGCAGCCGCCGCACGTCCTGCGGCGACAGCATCGGGCCGGGGCGCTGGCGCAGCAGGTCGCCGACCTCCGCCTCCGAGAAGCGCAACTGGGCCGGATCCACCTCCAGCAGGCGCCCGCGCGTGCGCAGCCGCCCGACGCCCAGCTCGGGCATCCTGCGGGTGCCGGCCACGAGCTGCGCGCCGCGCGGAAGCTGCTCGATCAGCTCGGCGACGATGCCGACCGAGCCGGCATCCTTCAACGCCTCGAAGTCGTCGAGGAACAGCACGAACGGCGCCGGGTGCGCGGCGACCCGATCGAGCAGCCGCAGCGCCAGCTCGTCCGGACCGGCACCCGCATCCGGTTCGAGCCCCGGGACGACCGGCGACAGCGCCAGCGACAACGCGGACAGGAAGCGTGCCGGATCGTTGTCGGCGCGATCGAGCGTCAGCCATGCGGTCGGCACGCCGGCGGCCGCGAAGCGATCGCGGACCTGCCGCATCGTCGTCGTCTTGCCGAACCCGGCCGGCGCATGCAGCAGCACCAGCCGGACCGCCGCCGCCGCGAAGATCCGGTCGCAGACCTCGGCCCGCGCGATCTCGCGGGCCGACGGCTGCGGCGGCATCAGCTTCACGGAAAGGGGGCGGGATGTCGACATGCGGGGCGGGCGCGGAGCGATCGACGCTACTGTATTCCAGGATCTTCCCGGATCGCGGCAGGGTCCGCCGGCCGGGGCGCGCCGCCCCTGCCCCGCCGACGTCGAAAACTCATCGGATCCGACGATATTTCGCGCGCGGGCCGGCCGGCACACTGTCGGCATGCAACGCAAGCTCTTCGACGCTTCGCATGACGCCTTTCGCGACACGGTACGCCGTTTCCTGAAAGACGAGGTGGCTGGCCGGATCGCCCACTGGGAGACGCAGGGCCGGTACGACCGCGAGGTGTTCGCCCGGGCCGGCGCGGCCGGCCTGCTGTGCCCGACGGTGCCCGAGCAGTACGGCGGCCCGCAGGCGGACGCGCTGTACTCGGCGATCGTCCTCGAGGAGGCGGCGCCGTTCAGCCAGTTCGGCCTGTCGCTGTCGATGCACTCCGAGATCGTCACCAACTATCTGCTGCACTACGGCAGCGAGCTGATCAGGCGCAGATGGCTGCCGGCCATGGTGGCCGGCACCGCGATCGGCGCGCTGGCGATGACCGAGCCGGGCGGCGGGTCGGACGTGAAGGCGGTGCGCACCCGGGCGATCCGCCAGGACGGGCACTACCTGCTGAACGGCTCGAAGACCTTCATCTCGAATGCGTCGCTGTGCGACCTGGTGATCGTCGTCGCGACGACCGATCCGCAGGCCGGGGCCCGCGGCGTCAGCCTGCTGGTCGTCGACGCCGCGCTGCCCGGCGTGCGCCGCGGCGCGCCGCTGAAGAAGATCGGCCTGAAATCGCAGGACACCGGCGAGCTGTTCTTCGAGGACGTGCGGGTGCCCGCCGATCATCTGCTCGGCGAGGAGAACCGCGGCTTCGCGTACCTGATGCAGGAGCTGCCGTGGGAACGGCTGCAGCTCGCCGTCGCCGCGGTGGCCGCGGCCGAGGCGAACTGGCGGATGACGGTGGACTACGTGCGCGAGCGCGAGGCGTTCGGGCAGCGGATCATCGATTTCCAGAACACCCGCTTCGTGCTGGCCGACCTGAAGACCGAGATCGCGCTGGGCCGGGTCTTTGTCGACCGCTGCCTGGCCGAGCACATGGAGGGCCGGCTCGATGCCGAGGCGGCGTCGATGGCCAAGCTCTGGTGCAGCGAGATGCAGGGCCGGGTCGCCGATGCCTGCGTGCAGCTTCACGGCGGCTACGGCTTCATGGCCGAGCATGCCGCCGGCCGGGCCTGGGTCGATGCCCGTGCCCAGCGCATCTACGGCGGCACCAACGAAATCATGCGCGAGCTGATCGGCCGCGGCCTGTGACGGCACGCGGCGCGGCGACCAAGGACTGATCGATGACCGAAGCCTACATCCTGGACGCCGTGCGCACGCCACGCGGCAAGGGCCGCGCCGGCGGCGCATTGCACGAGGTGGCGCCGGCGCGCCTGTCGGCCGGCACGCTGCAGGCGCTGCGGGCGCGCAACGGCTTCGCCGTCGAGCAGATCGACGACGTGATCCTCGGCTGCGGCGAGCCATCGCTCGAGCAGGCGTCGAACATCGCGAAGGCCGCCGCCTTCGCCGCCGGCTTCGCGCAGGTGCCCGGCATCCAGATCAACCGGTTCTGCGGCTCGGGCCTGGAAGCCTGCAACTTCGCGGCCGCCCGGGTGATGGCCGGGCAGGCCGATCTGCTGATCGGCGGCGGCGTCGAAAGCATGTCGCGGGTGCCGATGTTCGCCGGCGGCGGCGCCTGGGTGACCGACCCGCAGATCACGATTCCGAACCGCATCGTACCGCAGGGCGTGTCGGCCGACCTGATCGCGACGTTGCACGGCTTCGGCCGAGAGGCGGTCGATGCCTATGCGCTGGAGAGCCAGCGGCGCGCGGCGCTGGCCTGGCAGCACGGCCGCTTCGCGCGCTCGATCGTGCCGGTGTGCGACGTCAACGGCACGCCGCTCGCCGGGCGCGACGAACATCCGCGTGCCGACACGACGATGGCCAGCCTCGCGAAGCTCGAGCCGTCGTTCGCGGCGATGGGCGAGAAGATGGGGTTCGATGCGATGGCGCTGCAGCGCTATCCGCAGCTCGCGGCGATCGACCACGTCCATCATGCCGGCAACTCGTCCGGCATCGTCGACGGCGCGTCGGCGGTGCTGATCGGCAGCCGCGAGGCCGCCGACCGCCTGGGGGTCCGGCCGCGCGCGAAGATCCGCGCGTTCCGCACCGTCGGCAGCGAGCCCACGATCATGCTGACCGGCCCGGCGCCGGCTTCCCGTGCGGCACTGGCGCGAGCCGGCATGCAGCCGCGCGACATCGATCTGGTCGAATGCAACGAGGCGTTCGCGGCCGTGGTGCTGCTGTTCATGCGCGAGCTGGGTATCGATCACGACCGGGTCAACGTCAACGGCGGCGCGATCGCGTTCGGCCATCCGCTGGGCGCCACCGGCGCGATGCTGCTCGGCACCCTGCTCGACGAGCTGGAGCGGCGCGACCTCGCGACCGGGCTGGTGACCCTGTGCATCGGCGGCGGCATGGGCACGGCGATGGTGATCGAACGTGTCTGAGCGGGCTGCCCCGGTGAACGACCGGCCCCGGCGCGGGCACGAACGCAGTTTGAACAGGTCTTGACGATGATCGAATGGAATCTGGATGACGAAGGCTTCGCGACGCTGAGCTGGAACGTCGCCGACCGGCCGATGAACGTGCTGAACGCGGGCTCCGTCGAGGCGTTCGGGCAGGCGGTCGAACGTGCGATGGGCGATCCGGCGGTCAAGGGGGTCGTGGTCACGTCGTCGCGCCCCGAGTTCGTCGCCGGCGGCGCCCTCGACCTGATCCGGCGGATCACCACGCCGGAGCAGTCGATGGCGGCCGCCGGCCCGGTCAGCCGGGTGCTGCGTCGGCTGGAGCGCTCGGGCAAGCCGTTCGTGGCCGCGATCAACGGCACCGCGCTGGGCGGCGGCCTGGAGATCTGCCTGGCCTGTCATCACCGGATCGTCGCCGACGATCCCGCCATCCAGCTCGGCCTGCCCGAGGTCGGGCTGGGCCTGCTGCCGGCGGCCGGCGGCACGCAGCGGCTGCCGCGGATGATCGGCATCCGGAAGGCGCTGCCCTATCTGCAGGAAGGGCGCAAGGCCGATCCGGCGGCCGCGCTGGCCGATGGCCTGGTCGACGAGGTGGTGCCGGCCGGCGAGCTGATCGCCCGCGCGAAGGCGTGGCTGCGCACCGCCGGCGCCGATGCGGCGATCAAGCCGTGGGACCGCAAGGACTTCCGCTTTCCGGGCGGAACGCCGCAGACGCCGGGCCCGACCCAGCTCTTCTTCGGCGCATCCGCCGCGCTGCTCGCGAAGACCCAGGGGCTGCTCGCCGCCCCGGAGGCGATCCTCGCCTGCGTCTACGACGGCTGCCAGGTGGATCTGGACACCGGCCTGTCGATCGAGCAGCGGCAGTTCGCGAAGCTGGCGGTGTCGCGGCAGACCAAGAACATCATCCGCACCCTGTTCTACGACATGGCCGACAGCAACCGGCTGGCCGACCGGCCGCGCGACGTGCCGCGCCGCAGGTTCTCGCGGATCGGCGTGCTGGGCGCCGGCATGATGGGGGCCGGGCTCGCGCACGTCGTGTCGCGGGCCGGCCTGCAGGTGGTGCTGGTGGACGTCAGCCAGGAGGCCGCCGAACGCGGCAAGGAGTACGGTGCGAAGCTGCTCGACGCCCAGGTGGCGCGCGGGCGGCTCGCCGCGGACGAGCGCGACCGCATGCTCGCGCGGGTCACGACGACCACCGACTACGCGAAGCTCGCCGGCTGCGAGCTGGTCATCGAAGCGGTGTTCGAGGACCGGCAGGTGAAGGCCGACGTGACGCGGCGGGCCGAGGCGGCGCTGTCCGACGACGCGATCTTCGCGTCGAACACCTCGACCCTGCCGATCGCGGGGCTGGCCGAAGTGTCGCGCCGGCCGGCCCGCTTCGTCGGCATGCACTTCTTCTCGCCGGTCGAGAAGATGGCGCTGGTCGAGATCATCCGCGGGCCGCGCACCGGCGATGCGGCGATCGCCGAGGCGCTGGACTTCGCGCGGCAGATCCGCAAGACGCCGATCCTGGTCAACGACTGCCCGGCGTTCTACTGCAACCGGGCCTTCGCGATGTACCCGTACGAAGCGATGACGATGCTGGCCGAAGGCGTCGAGCCGGCGCTCATCGAGAACGCCGGCCGGCTGTCCGGCATGCCGATGCCGCCGCTCGCGCTGATCGACGAGTTCTCGATCGAGCTGCTGCACAAGGCGATGAAGCAGGCGCGCATCGATCAGGGCCGCGGTTATGTCGAGCAGCCGCAGGACCGGGTGCTGATCACGATGGTGGAGACGCTGGCCCGGCCCGGACGCAAGGCCGGCCGGGGGTTCTATGACTATCCGGCCGACGGCCGGCGCCGGCTGTGGCCGGGGCTGGCGCAGCAGTGGCCGCGCGCGGCGGTGCAGCCGACGCTGGAGACGGTGCGCAACCGGCTGATGTATGCGCAGTCGCTGGAGGCCGCCCGCTGCGTCGAGGATGGCGTGGTCGGCCCGCGCGATGCCGACGTCGGCTCGCTGCTCGGCTGGGGCTTCCCGGCCGCGCTGGGCGGCGTGCTCGGCCAGATCGACACCGTCGGCACAGCCGCATTCGTGCGGGCCTGCGACGAGCTGGCCAGGCATCTGCCGCAGCGCTACGCGGTGCCGGCGTCGCTGCGCCGGTCGGCGGAAAGCGGTGCGGCACTCCGCGAAGGTTGAGCGGCGCGACGATCGGCGCCGATATTGCAGATCAACAAGGAGGGGGACATGAAGAGGATGACGAAGACCCGGGTGCGGACGGCTGCTGCCTGTCTCGGACTGGCCGCCGGTGTGCTGCTGGCCGGGCCGGCCACCGCGCAGACCAAGGGGGCCGGCAACGAGCTCGTCGTGGGCACGATCCAGGACCTGTCGGGGCCGCTGGCGGCCTACGGCAAGAGCGTGCGCGACGGCATGAACCTGCGGGTCGCCGAGGCCAATGAGCAGGGCGGCGTCAACGGCCGCCGGCTCAAGCTGCTCATCGAGGACAGCGGCTACGATCCCAGGCGCGCGGTGCTGGCCGCCCAGCGGCTGGTCAAGCAGGAGAAGGCCTTCGTGATGCTGGGCGTGCTGGGCACCGCTCCTGCCAACGCGGCCTTCCCGGTGCTCGAACAGAGCAACGTCATCAACCTGTTCCCGATGGCGCTGGCACGCGAGATGTACGAGCCGCTGCACAAGCTCAAGTTCGCGGTGTTCTCTTCGTACGTCGAGCAGATGTCGCGCGCCGTGCCGAGTCTGTACCGCGAGAAGAAGGCGACCAGGGCCTGCACGCTGCATCAGGACGACGAATTCGGCCTGGAGGTCATGCGCGGCGCCGAGCAGGGCCTCAAATCGATCGACGTGGCGCTGGCCGAGCGCACCACCTACAAGCGCGGCGCCACCGACTTCTCGTCCCAGGTGGCGCGGCTGAAGCAGGCGGGCTGCGACTTCGTCGTGCTGGGAACCGTGATCCGCGAGACCGTCGGCGCGATCGCCGAGGCCCGCAAGGTCGACTTCCATCCGACCTTCGTCGCATCGGTCGCCGCCTACACCGACCTGATCCCGAAGCTGGGCGGCAAGGGCATGGACGGCCTGTACGTGACGATGGCGTCGCTGTTCCCGTACGAGGACGATGCGTCCCAGGCGCTGCGCTTCTGGGCCGGCAAGTACAAGACGGCGTACGGCGAAGCGCCCAACGTGTTCTCGACCTACGGCTACATGCTGATGGACCGGTTGGTCACCGCGCTGCAGAAGGCCGGCGCGAATCCGACGACCGAGAGCCTGGTCAAGGCACTCGAAAGCCTGTCGGTGCCGTCGGACCTGTTCGGCACGCCGGCGATGCGCTGGAGCGCGAACAACCACCTGGGCAGCACGGCGACGCGGCTGTCGCAGTTGCAGGGCGGGCGGTGGAAGCTGGTGCTCGATTACGATCAGATGCGGTGAGCCGCTCCATCGGCGTCAGAACTGCACCCCGCGCGTCAGCGCCCCATCGACCACCAGGTTGGTGCCGGTGATGAAACTGGCGCGCGGGCTGGCCAGGAACGCCACGGCATTGGCCATCTCCTCCGGCCTGCCCATGCGGCCGGTGGGATTCAGTGCCATCGCCGCCTTGAACAGCTCGGGATTCCCGGTTTCGATCTGCGTCCAGATGCCGCCGGGGAAGTAGGTGTTGCCGGGCGACACGGTGTTGGCGCGGATGCCTTTGCCGGCCAGGTGGAAGGCGAGCCCCTGCGTGTAGTGGATCAGCGCCGCCTTGAAGGCGCCGTACGGGCCGGCCGCGAAGTCGATCTCGCGGCCCGACACGCTGGCGACGGTCACGATCGCCGGCACCTTGCTCTTCTCCAGGAACGGCATCGCGGCATCGACCAGCCGGACGGTGCCCAGCATGTCGACTTCGAAGGTCGTCCTCCAGCTCTGTTCGTCAGGTGCGACCGACAGCGCGCTGACGTTGGAGATCACGACGTCGATTCCGCCCCAGGCCCGGCCGACGTCGTCGACCCACTGCCGAACGGCCTGGCCGTCGGCAACGTCGAGCGCGCGGCCGATGACCGTCGCGCCGCGGGCAGACAGTGCTCTGCTGGTCTCGTCGACCTCGGCGGCGTTGCGCGCGCAGAAGCTGACCTTCGCTCCCTCTTCGGCCAGGAGGTCGACGACCGACCGACCGATGCCCTTGGTGCCGCCCGTGACGACGACGCCGACGCCTTCGAAGCCGAGATCCATGGCCGTGTCCTTTCAGGTAGTCAGGTAGCTCTTGCGGATGCCCGCGCCCACCGAATACTTGGGATCGACGAAGTTGCCCAGCCGCACCTGCGCGCACTGGCTGAGCATCATGTACGCATCCCAGCGATCGAATCCGTAGTCGGCCTCGAGCCACAGCACCAGGTCCCGGCACGCGATGCGGGCGGCATCCTCCAGCGGCCTGGCACTGCCGATCACCATGATCAGCAGCTCGTTCTCCAGCCGGGGCCATTCGATGGTCCAGCCCTTGATGACGTCGACACGGATCGTGCAGGTGCTGGCGTACTCGACCGCCGTTCCGCAGACTTCGCCGTCGCCCTGGCAGGCGTGCGCATCGCCGATGAAGAGCCGCGCCCCGGGACTGCGCACCGGCAGGTAGGTGATGCTGCCCGGACCCATGTCGGGCACGTCCATGTTCCCGCCGTGACTGTCGGGCGTCAGCGAGTTGATCGAATCGATCTCCGGCGAGCAGCTCAGCGTGCCGATGTGCGGCTTGTACGGCAGCGTGACGCGCCTGCTCCAATAGACGCCTTTTTCGTCCAGGTCGATCTTGCGGACCTTCTCCGGGAGGGAGGGATTCAGCAGCGCGGTGTAGGCCGTTCCGGTCAGCGCGCCGAAATCGGGAATCATCGCGCACGTGCCGCGCGGATTGTCGCCGCGCGGCACCATCGATTCGATGTGCACCGCCAGCGTGTCGCCTTTCTCGGCGCCTTCGACGAGGATCGGGCCGTTCTGCGGATTGACGAACGGCATGCGCAGCTTCTGGCTCGGCATGTCGGCCTCGGTACGGATCGCCCCTTCGAACGCGTCGCGGGTCTCCACGACGATGCGGTCGCCCGGCCTGACCTGCATGACCGGGTCGGAGTACGGACCGATGGTGTAGTGGAACCTGCCCTGGACGGTCTCGGTCAGATGATGGGTCGCGCCGGCCTTGCCGCGTGAGAGGCCCCGCCGGTGCATGATCGAATCATCGAGCCAGGCCATGGCGGAGGATCCTCAGGTAATTGCAATCGCGCTTATCTCATATTGAGACTATATGGCAGCGCCGTCAACCCTCCTGGCGATCCGCGGCCCCGGCGGGCATGGTCAGCCGTGCCGGGACTCGTAGTTCTTGACGACCGTCTTCCAGCTATCCCGGTCCGGGAAGAGCTCGCGCGTCGCGGCCTCGATCTTCCCGAGTGCCTGGAAGAACACGCGCCTTTCCTGCGCGCTCAGCCTGCCCAGCACCTCGGTCTCCAGGATCCGCCGGACCCGGTCGATCTCCTCGTACGTCTGCTTGCCCTTGGCGGTCAGCTTCAGGATGATCCGGCGACGGTCTTCGGTGTCGGGCTCACGCGCCACCCACCGGTTCCGCACCAGCACGTCGACGGTCCGCGTGACCTTGTCCGCGTGCATCGAGGTGCGCGCGGCGACGTCGGTAGGGAACATCGGCTCGAACCGGCCGATGACGGCCAGCACCTGCCAGCCGGCGACGGTCAGCGAATACTTCTTCGTGAACATCGCCGCCAGGCATCGCATGCTGGTTTCGGCGTGCATCGCGAAACGGTAGGAGATCCGGTTCTCGAGGTCGAGCTCCGGCGTGTACAGATCCTCTTTCTTGGTCATGGGCGCCTATCCCGGGCGTTCTCGAAACGCGAATATCGCGGGCCCGGTATGCTAGCAAACGCACCGTCATGCGTCGTTCAGGTGATTTGCAAACGAGTTAATCTCATATTAAGATCAAATGGCTTCGTCGGCGATGCGCATCCATGCTCCAGTTCGGCTATCGGCGTGACTACCCTCCGACTCCCGCGACGCCGCCGGGGCCGGGAGAGGACGAGCAGCGCTGGATCCGCTACTCGGCCCTTCCGGAGCGGCCGGCGCTGCGCTGGCCGGGTGCCGCGCCGGTGGCGCTGTGGGTGTGCGTGAACGTGCTGCACTACGAGTACCTGCCCCCCGCCGATCCCTGGCTGGAGTGCTGGACGCGGATGCCCGCGCCGGACGTCATGGGGTTCGGGCGGCAGGAGTACGGCAATCGTGTCGGCTTTCATCGCATCGTCCAGGTGATGGACAGGCTGGGCGTGCGCTGCACGGCGATAGCGAATCCGCTCGCGCTCGAGCTCTATCCCGACATCGCCGAGGCGATCGCCGAACGCGGCTGGGAGGTGGCCGGGCATGGCCAGTGCAACACCCGCTTCACCTATGGCCTGTCGGCCGGTCAGGAGCGCGCGTACTACCAGGCGATGCAGGACTCGGTGCGGCGCACCACCGGCCAGCGGATGCGCGGGATGGGTGGCCCCGGCCCGCAGTCGGCGACCGAGAACACACCCGATATCCTGGCGGAACTGGGCTACACCTACTACACCGACTTCTTCTGCGATGAACAGCCGTTCGACATCGATGTCCGCAGCGGCCGGCTGCTGTCGATGCCTTATTCCGTCGAGCTGAACGATTCTCCGGTGCTGGGGTCGGCGTTCGAGGCCGATGACTTCGAGGAGATCGTCAGGCGTCAGTTCGACCGGCTGCATGTCGAGGGCCTGCGCTCCGGGCGCGTGATGTGCGTCTCGGTGCACCCGATGCTGTTCGGTCAGCCGCAGCGCATCGGCTACCTGGAACGGGCGCTCGGCCACTGCCTGTCGCGCGGCGGCGTCTGGCAGGCCACCGGCAGCGAGATCGCGGATCACTATCTGGCGGTCACGCCGCGGCCCGCGGGCGGTGGCGGCGGGCCCGGTGCGGCGAGTTCCGGATGATGTCTTCGGAGCATGCCTACTATCCGCGTTCGGTGCTGCATCGGCGTGCGCCGCTCGGATGGCCCGCGGGCAAGGCCCTGGCGCTGTGCCTGGTGGTCAGTCTGGAGTATTACGAGCTGCGCCAGGACCCTGCGCAATTCGTGCCGCCGAATCTTCCGGGGCTCTTCGGCCGCGCGCCTTACCCCGACGTCGGTTCGTATTCCCGTCGTGCTTACGGCAACCGGGTCGGCTTCTTCCGTCTGGCCGATTCGCTGGACCGGTTCGGCTGCGCCGCCACCGCGGCCCTCGATTCGTCCACCGCCCGGCGTTGTCCCGCGGTCGTGCGGCGCTGCCTGGACAGCGGCTGGGAGATCGCCGCGCACGGCTTCGCGGTCAACCGCGTGGTCAGCTCGCGTACCACGCAGGAGCAGGAGCGCAGGCTGATCGCGGACTCGGTCGACGTGCTGACCCGTACCTGCGGCACGCGGCCCGTCGGATGGCACGGTGCCGAATACGGTGAATCGGCCGACACGCCCACGCTGCTCGCGGAGGCGGGATTCGAGTACTGCCTGGACTGGCCCAACGACGAGCAGCCGGTCGCGATGCAGACCGGCGCCGGCCCGCTGATGTCGGTTCCGATGTCGGCGGACCTGGACGACGTCAATGCGCACTGGCACCGCCGCATCTCGATGCGCCGCTGGGCCGCCTCCGTGCTGGAAGCGGTCGAGCGCCTGGCCGAGGATGGCAGGCAGAGCGGCCGGCTGCTGGCATTGAACCTGCACCCCTGGCTGATCGGGCACCCGTTCAGGATGAGCTACGTCGACGAACTGCTGGACGCGATCACGCGCCGCGACGATGTGTGGATCGCGACGGCCGGCCAGGCCGCCCGCTGGGCGGCCGCCGCCGGCGATCGATCTCCGGCGCCGGCGCGAGCGTAGCGTCGGCAGATCCCTGATCCTCGGCGAGGAAGCCGATCACCAGCCGGGCGAGCTCGTCCGGCGCCTGGTCGACGATGTCCATTCCCGCCCCGGGCATCGCCCGGAACGAGCCGCCGGCCAGCCGGCCGGCGGCTTCCTGCGCGCGGCTCCACACCGGATCGCGCTCGCCCGCCAGGACCAGCGTTGGGTGCGCCACGCGCGCCAGCAGCGCCGGCATGTCGGCGCGGGCCACCGCCCAGTGGCCCCAGGGTCGCCGGTGACCCGTCTGCAGCATCTCGACGGTCGAGCGGATCAGCACGTCTTCGCGGAACTCGCCGAGGAACGAGCGCCGCCGGATCCACCAGGCCTTCAGCGCTTCGCCCTCGGCATCGTAGGAGGGCGCTTCTTCCGCGGACAACTGTTCCGACAGCCGCTGGTTCAGCAAGGGCACGCCCCACAGGACCATGCGGCGCACCCTGTCCGGCCAGCAGGCGGCCAGTTGCAGGCCGACCGCGGCGCCGGTGTGATGTCCCACGAGGTCGCATCGCGTGATCCCGTGCCCGTCCAGGAACTCGAGGGTGAGCCGGGCGTAGTCTTCCAGCGCGGGTGTCTGCGCCGGTGGATCGGATGCGCCGTAGCCGGGTAGGTCGGGCGCGAGCGCGGTGCGGCCCGCGGCCGCCAGCGCCGGCAGCAGCGGCAGCCACATGGCGCCGGAGCTCGGGCTCTGGTGCAGCAGCAGCACCGCCGGTCCCCGGCCCAGCATCGCGTAGTGCATCTGGCCGCAGGACATCGGCAGATAGCCGCGCGTGGCACGCCGGGCGGAATCGCTCATGGCCGGCGCTCCTTCGTTCGCCCGCCGCGCGCGCGCAGTGCGTTCGCGATGCGCCCGAACAGCTCGACCAGGCCGCCCGGCAGGAAGATCACCAGCAGCACCAGGATGCCGCCGAACGCGACGCTCTTCAGCATGACGTCGGCGCCGCTGGGCAGCAGGCGCGCCAGCGCGTCGAGCCCCTGCCCGAGCAGCACCACCAGCGCGGCGCCGGCCGGTGCGCCCCAGATCCTGCCGAGCCCGCCGATGATCGCCATCAGCAGCAGCTCGACCGACAGGATGAACGTGAACGCGTCGGGCGAGATGTAGGTGAGATACGCGGCGTAGAGCGACCCGCCGATGCCGGTCGCGCAGCCGCTCGCGACGAACACCCACAGCTTGTACCTCGATGCATCGACTCCGAGCGAGCCGGCCACCGCCTCGTCGACGCTCAGCGCCTGCAGGCTGCGGCCGAAACGTCCGCGCATCGCGTTGTCGCACAGCAGCAGCGCCGCCGCCGCGATCGCCAGCGCCGCGCCGGCGCGGCGCCGATCCGTGTTCAGCGCGAAGCCGGCGGTCGGAAGCGGCGGTATGCCGCCCCGGCCGAGCGCCCCGCCGGTGATGTTCTCCGCCTGCATGAAGAAGGTGCTGGCGATGATGCCCAGTCCGAGAGTGGCCAATGCAAGCTGCGGGCCTTTCAGCCTGAAGATCGGCCGGCCGAGCAGGTACGCGAGCGCGGCATTGACGGCCGCCGCGCCGGCGAGCGCGATCCACGGATTGCAGCCCAGTCTGACCGTCAGCAGCCCGTAGCCGTATGCCCCGAAGCCGAAGAACGCGGCGTGCCCCACGGAGATCTGCCCCGCGTACCCCATCAGGAGCTGCAGGCCGAGGGCGGCCAGCGTATAGAAGCCGATGAAGGCCACCACGGACTGCCAGAAGCCGCCCGGCAGCACGGCCGGCAGCACCGCCACCAGCAGCACCAGCGTCGACCATCGTGCGAGCCGGGCGCTGCGCGACCGTGCCGGCGAGGCGGCGGCCGGCTCGAGTCGCGGCAGCAGCGGCTGCCCATCCATCTTCGGCGACCTCATCGCGACGCCGCCCGGCGCGAGAACAGCGCATCGAAGACGCCGTCGGGATGCCAGACCAGTACCACCAGCATCACCGTCAGCGTGGCCGCCAGATCGAAACCCCGCCCCAGGTAGGCCTGCGAGAACGAACCGATGACGCCGAGCACGAGCGCGCCGCAGAAGGCCGCCAGCGGCCGGGTCAGGCCGCCGAAGACGGCTGCGGCGAAGCCATTGACCGAAAAGCCGATGTCGGAGGTGAACGCCATCGGCGACAGCGGCGTGACCACCGCGCCGAGCACCCCGCAGGCGGCGGCGCTGACCGAGAACGACAGCAGCGCCATCTGCCGCACGTCGACGCCGACCGCACGTGCGCCGATCCGCGACATCGCGCAGGCGCGCACCGCCTTGCCCAGGTAGGTCCGTTCGAAGAACCAGTGCGTGACCGCGAGCAGCACCGCTGCGAAGCCCAGGATCCAGATCGCCTGCGTGTAGATCAGCGCGCCCATCACGTCGATCGCCTTGCTGCCGGTGAACGGCTCGTAGGACAGCGGATCGAAGCCCCACAGCAGCAATGCGACGCCCTCGGTGGCGATCGCCGCGCCGAGGGCGGCGATGAACGGACCGAGCGAGCCGCGCCGGAACGGCAGGATGATCACCGCGCCATAGCCGATGCCCGCGATGCCGAGCACGATCGCGCAGACCAGCAGCGCCGGCACGATCGGCACGTGCGCGTTGACCAGCGTGACCATCAGCAGCCCGCCCAGCATCGGAAAGACACCCTGCGCGAAGTTCACGACGCCGGTGACGTTGTAGATCGTCACCAGCCCGAGCGCGACCATGCCGTTGATGGCGCCGACGGCCAGGCCGGTGATCAGGAACTGCAGCAGCTCGCTGATCATGTCGCCGCTCCCTCATGGCCCGCCGCGATCGCCGGTTCGGTGCGCAACGCGCGACCGCCCAGATAGGCGTCGCGTACCTGCGGATCGCCGGCCAGCGCGGCAGCGCTGCCTTCCTTCTGTACCCGCCCATCGGCCAGCACATAGGCGCGGTCGGCGATCTTCAGGGCCTGCGCGGCGTTCTGCTCGACCAGCAGCACGGTGAGCCCGGCATCGCGCAGACGACGGGCCAATGCCAGGATCTCGCGCACCAGCGCGGGCGCCAGCCCCATTGAAGGCTCGTCCAGCAGCAGCACCCGCGGCTGCGACATCAGTGCCCGCCCGACGGCCACCATCTGCTGTTCGCCTCCGCTCATGCTGCCCGCCCGTTGCGTGCTGCGTTCGCGCAGCCGCGGGAAGATCGAATAGACGAACGCCAGCCGTTCGTCCAGATACGCCCGCCCGGCACGATGCGCACGCCAGCCGGACAGCAGCCGCCAGTCGTCGAAGAAGCGCGCGAAGGCGCCGAGCTGCAGGTTGTCCAGCACCGACAGATCCGTGAATAGCTGCCTGCCTTCGGGGATCTGCACCAGCCCCTTGCGGATCAGCCGCGCCGGCGACATGCCGGCGATCGGCTCACCGCGAAAGCGGACCGTTCCCGACGTCGGCCGGAGCAGTCCGCAGACGGTGTTCAGCAGCGTCGACTTGCCTGCGCCGTTGGCGCCGATCACGCAGACGAGTTCGCCCAAGCGCACCTCCAGCGACACGTTCTCGAGCGCCCGCAGCCCTCCGTAGGAGACGCTGACCCCCTCGACGGCGATCTCGATGTCGTCGCTCATTCCCCCGTCCTCTGCCCTGTCGTTCCCTCCTCGAGGCCGGGAAGGCGGGGCGCGATCCGGCCGGCAACACCCCGCCCGCGCGCGGCCGCCAGCGCCTCGGCTTCGAGATCCCGCTGAATGGCCACCGCATCGGTCCCGCTCGCCGATGCCGGCACGGTGAGCGAGGCCGAATGCAGGTCGAACGACAAGGCCGGATCCTGGCCGGGCAGCGGCCTGCCGGCTTCGGCGTCGCGCGTCAGCGCCAGCAGGTAGCGGCGATAGAAGACGACCGCGGTGTCGCTGACGCCCAGGTGCTCCTGGGTGCGGTCGTAGATCGTGCCCATGCTCTCCTGCACCGCCCGGTCCTGGATCGCCGCGCCGGCGATGCCCGAGTAGTTGCGGTCACGCATGGCGCTGCGGTCCTGCAGGTGGCCATTGGCCAGCGTATGAGGCGTCCGGTAGTGCGGCGGCTCGGTGTGGTGGTTCCAGTTCCGGTGGATCGCCGGCACGTCGAGCGGCTTGAACGGATCGTAGTGGATGTAGAACGTGAAGCACTGATGATCGTCGATCGGCTGCCATGCTTTGAACGCGCGTGATTCGCCGGGACCGCTGGCGGTCAGGCAGTAGAACGGAGCGACCCATTCGGTGGTCCGAACGTAGTGATGCGACGCGGACCGCGTGGTGCGGGTCGCCACGACGCGCATCATGTGAGGCGTCTTCTCGCAGTGGATCTTCGGCGCGCCGTCGTGCATGAGCTGCGCGATCGAGTTCCAGCCGGCGCCGTCCCAGCTATCGCCGAGCTGGCTGAAGTCCTGATGCAGGTAGTTCGGATGGGCGGGGTCGAGATCGCCTTCCACCCCCTGCAGATAGCTGCAGGCCTGGTGCATCTTGACCACCAGAAGCTGCTCTTTCGGCAGGTGCATCCACGGGTAGTCGGGGAACACCGGCTCCAGTTCCGGGGGGCCCAGGTAGGCCCAGACGATGCCGCCGGCTTCGCGCGTCGGATACGGGGGATGGCGCAGGCGATTCCTGATCGCGCTTCCCGCCGGTTCGGCCGGGGTGTCGACGATCGCTCCGCGCTCGGACATCTTCCAGCCGTGGTAAAGGCAGCGCAGCCCGCCGGCCTCGTTGCGGCCGTAGAACAGCGATGCTCCGCGGTGCGGGCAATGCTCCTTCATCAGACCGACGGTGCCGGCCGGATCGCGCCAGGCCACCAGCGCTTCGCCGAGCAGGCCCACCCGGACCGGCGCTCCGCCCGGCTCGACGATCTCTTCGGTCAGCACCGCCGGGATCCAGTAGCGGCGCATCAGTTGCCCCATCGGGGTACCGGGCCCGACCCGGGTCAAACGGGCGTTGTCGGACGGAGTCAGCATGCGGGTGTCCAGCAAGTGATCGATCAGCGGATGGCCGAGAGTCTGCGCAGGTCGTTCAGCGCGTCGCTGTCGCGGCCGAGCAGGGTGCCGATCGGACGGACGTGATGAGTCGCCGGATCGCGCGCCGGCGCGTGGACCTCGCCCGTGAACTCGCGTGCGGTCTCGAGCACCCGCTGCCGCCAGCGCACGATCGCCAGGTCGCCGGGCGCCAGGTGCTCGCGGGTCCGGTCGACGATCGGGCCCATGCTCTCCTGCCCGGCCTTGTCCTGGCACCACAGCGGCGCCACGCCGAAGAACATCTTCGTCTTCTGCAGTTCCCGGTCGAGCCGATAGCCGTTGGCCGCGTTCGCGCGCGGCCGCCACGCGCCGCCGGCCTCCTCGGTCGGTGGGTCGAACTCGGTGCAGTGGAAGAAGCGGTTCGAATCGCGATGCGCCCGTTCGGCGGCCGACAGCGCGCGGTCCGGATGCCAGTTGATCACCCACACCATCGTCGTCGTATCGTCCATCGGCACCCAGATGTTCGTATGGAACAACTGGTCGTCGAACGGCGCGATCATCACGTGGAACGGCATGATCCACTGGGCGGCCCGCCAATGATGGCGCAGCGCATCGGCATTGCGGCGCGCCGCCATCATCAGGCCGTACTCGGTGTCGGCCACCTCGTAGCGGGGATACCGGTCGCGGTGGAAGTAGAGAAGCTCCTGGCGGCCGTCCAGCCTGTCGTAGTCGACCGGATCCAGCATCGAATGCAGGAACGACGCGTGGCTGCTGTCGATGTCGCCTTCCAGCGCCTGGGCCCAGTTGCACTCGAGCAGCCGGTTGCTCAGGTACCGGTTGTCGTCGGGTACCAGCGCCCACTCGAGCTCGGGCAGCGGCGGCGGCTCTTCGTCCCCCAGGTAGGCCCAGATCACGCCGCCGCGTTCCCCGCATCGATAGGCCGGCGCCTTCACCCTGTCCCGCATCCGGCTGCCGGGCGGCTCGCTCGGCAGGTCGATGCAGCGGCCGGTCACGTCGAACTTCCATCCGTGATAGACGCAGCGCAGACCGCCCTGCTCGTTGCGGCCGAAGAACAGCGATGCCTGCCGGTGCGGGCAATGTTCGGCGAGCAGTCCGACGCGTCCTTCGCTGTCGCGGAACGCGACCAGCGGCTCACCCAGCAGCCGCACGCGGACGGCCGGCCCACCGGGTTCCGCGAGCTCCGAGCTCCTGAGCGCCGGAATCCAGTAGGAGCGCAGCAGGCGGCCCATCGGCGTACCCGGTCCGACGCGCGTCAGCAGCTCGTTGTTCTGCGCGGACATCATGCTCGCCTCCGTCTCAGTTGCCGGCAACGGTTTCGAAGCAGCCCGCGCAGTTCGGCTTCGCGGGCACGATGCGCCCGTCCTTCCACATCGCCATCGCGACCGACGACGGCAGCATCCCGGAATGCGCGTCCGCCGCGAACCGGTATTCGCCATTGCCGCCGGTGAAGCTGGCGCTCTCCAGCGCCGTCACCAGCGCATCGGGGTCGCCGCCGGGGGCCGCCCTCAATGCCTGGGCGATCAGCAGCACCGCGTCGTGCGCCACCGCCGCGAACACGTTGGCATCGACGCCGGTGGCCTGGCGGTAGGCCGGCACGAACGCATCGAGCAGGCGGCGCGAGCCGTTGCCGGGCGGCAGGAACGCATGCAGCACCGCACGGGCCGTCGGAAACGGCGCACCCTCGGCGGCCGCTCCGGCGGACTTCGCGAAGCCCGGATCGGCCTGTGCGCCGGTCAGCATCAGCGGCGGCTTCAGGTCGAGCGAGCGATACTGACGGGCGACGGTCGCGGGGGCCGCACCGGCGGCCCATACGATGACGGCCTGGACCTCCCTGTTGTTGCGGACCTTGGTCAGTTGCGGCGTCATGTCCGTATCGGCAAGGTTGAACGTCTCGGTCTGAATGATCCGCACGTTGTATTGCGGCGCCAGCTCGGTCAGCAGCCGGGCGCCGCCGCGGCCGTAGGCGCCGCTGTCCTGCAGCAGGGCCACGTCGCGCAGGCTGCTGCTGCGCAGGTAGCTCAGGATCGCGGCCGCATTCAGGCGCGAAGTCAGCGAGATCATGAACACGTACTTGCGGCCCGGCTGGACCTGGGCATCTTCGGCGGCCATGCTGAGCATCGGCAGCCTGGCCTGCTCCACCAGCGGGATCAGCCCCAGCGCGGTCGAACTGAAGTTCGGTCCGATCATCGCCACCGGCTTTTCGTCCAGCAGGCGCTTGAAGGCGATCACCCCCTTGCTCGGGTCGCTCTGATCGTCGCCGAACACCAGCTCGATCGGCCGCCCCGCGATGCCGCCGGCATCGTTGAGCCGCTTCACCTCCAGCTCGATGGCCGCTTTCGAAGGAACGCCCAGGGCGCTCAGCGGACCGGTCAGCGATGCCAGCACGGCCAGCTTGTACGGGCCGCTGCCTGCCTGTCCCCCGGACTGTCCGAAGCCTGCTCGCGGATGCAAGGCGAGCATGGTGCACAGCCCGCCCGCCGCGGCGGCGAATTCCCTGCGACGAATCATCGGATTCTCCTTCCCGTTGCGTTGAATCGAGCGGTTCCCGACGCCCGATCGGTCGATCAGTCGATCAGTCGATGCCCAGGTAAGCCGCCACGACCTCCGGATCGCGGCGGATCTCTGCCGGACTCCCTTCGGCCAGCTTGACCCCGTGGTTCAGCACCACGATGTGGTCGGCAAGCTCCATCACGAAATCCATCGCATGCTCGATCAGCAGGATCGTCATGCCTCGGCTGCGCAGCGCGCGGACCGCCTGGGCGAGCATCGCGCGTTCCGACTCGTTCAGTCCCGCGGCCGGCTCGTCCAGCATCAGCACCTCGGGCTGCCCGGCCACCGCCCGCGCGACCGCCAGCAGGCGCTGCTGTCCGGCCGTCAGCACCGATGCCGGCGTGTGCCGCAGCGCCTCCAGTCCCATCGCGGCCAGGCACTCGCCGGCATGCGTACGCAGGACGGCCTCCTCTTCGGCGGCCGGGCGCAGGCCGAGGAAGTGCTGCCACAGGCCGGCCCTGAACTGCCGGTGCATCCCGACCATCACGTTCTCCTGCACCGTCATGTTCGGAAACGGGATCGCGGCCTGGAACGTGCGCGCCAGACCCAGCCGGGCCCGCACGTGGGGCGGCGCGGCGCCCAGGTCGTTGCCGAACAGCCGCACGGTGCCGGCGTCGGGCACCAGCGCGCCGGCGATCAGGCCGAACAGCGTGGACTTTCCGGCCCCATTGGGACCGATCACCGCGGTGATGCGACCGGTCTCGGCCGAGAAGGTCACGTCATCGACCGCGACCAGCGCGCCGAACCGGCGGGTCAGCCCGTGCATGCGCAACGCTGCTCCCGCGGCGGACGCCTGTCGGGAGGGCTGCGTGACCCCGAGCATTGACGGTGTCATCGGATGTGCGGCCTCAGACCGTTTCGGGGTGCGGCGGAGTTCCGACCTGCGCGCATGCGTGCTCGCCGATCACGTCCCGCCAGCTCCGCTCGCGAGGCAGTACGAATGTCGCCGACCGCACCGCTGCGCTGGCCCCGCTCGCCCTCTCGAAAGACCGCTGCTGCATGGCCCGCACCGCTTCCAGGAAGCGCCTGCGCCAGTGCACCAGCGGCTGATCGCTGGAACCCAGGTGCTCGCAGGTGCGGTCGAGGATCGGACCCATGCTTTCCACCGCCGCCTTGTCCTGCGCCCAGATCTCGCGGATGCCGCTGTAGTTGGTGTTCCGCTGGCTGTCGATCGTGCGTCCGTAGCCGGTCGCTGCATTGGCCTGCGGCTGCCAGCGAAGATCGCCGCCTGCTCCGGGCAGGAACTCGGTGCAATGGGCGGTCAGGCCGGTGCGCCGGCTCGCGCGTTCGCTGTCGGAGATCGGCCGCGACGGATGCCAGTCGATCACGTACACCATCGTGTGTTCGTCATCGACGGGGACCCACATGTTGCACCGGTAGAGCTCGTCCTCGTACGGCGCCGGCATCGTGGTGAACGGCATCACGTACTGTGCGACGCGCCAGTAGTGGTCGCGCGGACCGGCGTCGCGGCGGGCGGCGATCATCAGTCCGTACGGCGTCGCATCGATCTCGTAGCGGGGGTGACCGTCGGCGTGCATGTAGAGCGCCCGGCTCGAGCGCTCGTACCGCACGTAGTCCCGAGGATCGAGCAGCGCATGCAGGAACGAGGCATGGCTGCTGTCGATGTCGCCTTCCAGCGCCTGCGCCCAGTTGCAATCCAGCAGGCGTTTGCTCATGTAGCGCCGGTCGTCGGGCACCAGTGCCCACTCGAAGTCGGGCAGGTCCGGCACCTCGTCGTCCGTGCCCATGTATGCCCAGATCAGACCGCCGCGCTCCCTACATCGATAGGCACGGGCGCGAACCTTCGATGCCATCGGGCTCCCCGGCGGCTCGCTCGGCAGATCGACGCAGCGGCCGGTCACGTCGAACTTCCAGCCGTGATAGACGCAGCGCAGGCCCGACGCCTCGTTGCGTCCGAAGGCCAGCGACGCCTGCCGGTGCGGACAGTGCTCGGCCAGCAGGCCCACCCGGCCCGCGCTGTCACGGAATGCGACCAGCGATTCGCCCAGCAGCCGGACCCGTACGGGCGCGCCATCGCACTCGTCGAGCTCCACGCTCATCAGCACAGGAATCCAGAACGCGCGCAGCAGCAACCCTGCAGCCGTCTGACTGCCGACCCGCGTCAGCAGCTCGTTGTTCGAGGCACTCAGCATCGCGTCTCCTGAGCAGAGCGGACAGCGCGACGACGGCCGGGGGTGCGGAATCGACGGATCGAGTTCCACGTCGGACGACGATCGCGGGATCAAGTGATCTTAATTCAAAGTGATCTTAATTCGAGACTATCTTTTGTTGCGACCACTTTACGGACGTCGGTTCGCGCTGTCAACGGGAGAACGCGTTTCGTCCGCCGGGCATCGCGGCGGCATCGCGGCGGTGGGACTGATGTGCGGAGGCGCGAGGTTCGGCCGTCCGGAGGCGCGTCGGATCCGTCCGGACAGCGGCCCTGACGGCCGTGGATCGAGGTTCCCGCGGCAACCATGCGCCGCGGAGCGGGTGCGCCGTCTTTCGGGGCGCGCCGTCTTCGGGGGGCGCCGTCTTCGGGGGGAGGGGGCTGCTGTCTTCCGGGCCGCCGTCTTCAGCAGCGTGGCGCAACGTCCGCCGCGCCCGGCCCGGCCACCGGCATCCGCAGCACCACCTTGCCGATGCCGCGCCGTTCGATGACGGCGCGCATCGCGGCGCGGAACTCCGCCAGCGGATGGACGTGCGAGGCGTTCGGCTGCAACCGGCCCGCGGCATGCCAGGCGAACAGGTGCGCGAACGCGTCGGCCACCTGGCGATCCCACGGCACGCGCGGCACCACGCCGTCCCAGATGTAGCGGCCGAAGTAGAAGCCCAGCACGTCGATGTTCTTGACCAGCAGGATGTTGCCGGGAATCGACGGCCATTGCCCCGACGCGAAGCCGATCAGCACGATCCGGCCCAGGCCGGCGGCGACCTTCAGCGCGACGTCGAATGCGAAGCCGCCCACGGGGTCGAACGTCACGTCGATGCCGCGGCCGCCGCTCAGCCGCCTGATCTCGCCGGCGAGATCGTCGCTGTCGTTCAGCAGCGCGTGGTCCGCACCGTGTCGACGAGCGAAGTCGGCCTTCTCCGGCGTGCCGACGCAGGCGATCACGGTGGCCCCCAGGGCCTTGCCCACCTCGACCGCGGCGAGCCCCACCGCGCCGCTGGCGCCGAACACCAGCAGCGTCTCGCCGGGTTGAAGCCGGGCGCGCCACACCAGCGCGCCGTAGGCGGTGCCGTACGACAGCGGCATCTGCACCGCGACGTCCAGCGGCAGGCTGTCGGGCAGCCTGAACACGTTGTGCTCGAGCGCGACGACCTCCTCCGCATGGCCGCCCCATTCAGGCGACGAGCACACCCGGTCGCCGACGCGCAGCCGCGTCACCTCCGGCGCGCATTCGGTCACGATGCCGGACACCTCGGTGCCCGGGACGAACGGAAACGGCGGCTTGGTCTGGTGCTTGCGTGCGGTGATCAGCGTGGTGGCGAAGCTCACGCCGGCATAGTGCGTCGCGATCCGCACGCCGTGCGGCCGCATCGGCGGCCGCGGCAGACGCTCGACGGCCAGGCTCTCGTAGTCGGCGGGCGCGTGACAGACGACGCCCAGCATGTCCCCGCCAGCTTGTCCGGGTAGCCGCCCGGCCGTCCCCGGATCACCGGGCGAGGCCACGTTCACCCGGCACCTCTTCGGCCACGTTCGCGTTTCGCTTGCACTCTGTTCTCCAATCGTTGGCCGGTCAGCGGGGCACGACCTTCGTACCGGCCTGGCGTTCCAACATGAGCATCAGATCGTTCAGGTCCGCCTCGGCGCCCAGCTCGTTGGCCGCCGTCTGGAAGATCTCGCGCACCGCCCCGGCCACCGGCATCGGCACGCCGCTCTGCGCCGCCACGTCGGTCGCCAGCCGCACGTCCTTGTGCATCAGGCCCATCGTGAACGTCATCTTGCGGTTGGGGTCGAGCAGGCTCGGCAGCGCGAGCTCGGTCGTGTAGCTGCGCGCGGTGCCGACCGCCAGGATCTCGGCGCAGGTCTTCAGCGACAGCCCGTTCTTCACGCCCAGGGTCACCGCCTCGAAGGTGGCGGCCCGGACGCCGGCCGCGATGACGTTGTTGACCAGCTTCATGATCTGGCCGGTGCCGACGTCGCCGGTATGGAAGATCCGCGGGCTGATCGTCTTCATCAGCGGCAGGCAGCGTTCGAACTGCGCGGTGGTGGCGCCGACCAGGATCGCGATCGTACCGGCCGCCGCGCCATGGGGGCCGCCGCTGACCGGCGCATCGATCAGGTCGATCCGCCTGTCTTGCAGTTCGCCGGCCATCTCGCGCGTCGCGTTGGGGTCGCCGGTCGTCATGTCGACGATCAGGCTGCCGGGGGCGAGCGATCCGGCCAGTCCGCCTTCGCCGAAGATCCCCGCCTTCACCTCCGCCGACGTCGGCAGGCACAACGCCACGATGTCGCAAGCGCGCCCGAGCTCGTCCAGGCTCGCAGCGGCCTGCGCCCCTTCCGACACCAGCGCGGCGATCGTCTGCTCGCTCAGATCGAACACCCGCAGCGGCTGCTCGCGAATGATCCGGCGGGCGAGCGCGCCACCCATGCGACCGAGCCCCACGAATCCAGCTTTCATCATCGATGCTCCATTGTCGGACGTGCGATGCGAGGTCTGTGTCCTTGCGTCGCTAAACCGCGGCGGATCGGCCGCGGTTCGGCTGTGAATCGGCCGCGGACGCGCCGCGGATCGGCCGCTCAGATCGGCGGAATCGAACGGTATTTCGGCGGCATGTTCGGTGGCTTGCGGGCGGGGCAGAGGGCCAGCGCCTCCGCGACCAGCCGGCGGGTGTCGCGGGGATCGATCACGTCGTCGACGCCGAAGTGCTCGGCCGCGCGCAGCGCCCCCAGCCGTCCCTGGATCTCGCCGATCAGCTCCTTGCGCCTGGCCGCCGGATCCGGCGCGCCGTCGATCTCGCGACGATAGGCGACATCGATCGCGCCCTCGACCGACATCGCGCAGATCTGCGCGGTGGGCCAGATGTAGCAGGCGTCGGCGCCGAAGCCGCGCCCGCCGCACATCGCCACGTAGGCCAGCCCGTACCCCTTGCGCAGCACGACCGACACCCGCGGCACCGAGGCATTGCCCAGCTCGTGCAGCAGCTTCGCGCTGCGCCGCGGCATCCGGCTGACCTCGGCCTTCGGGCCGATCGAGAAGCCCGGCACGTCGATCAGGTAGACCAGCGGCAGCCCGAACGCGTCGCAGATCGCGACGAAGTGCGCCACCTTGTCGCAGGCGTTCGAGTCCAGCATGCCGGCCATGTACATCGGGTTGTTGCCGATGACACCCACCGGACGGCCATCGAGCCGGGCGAAGGCGGTCACGACGTTGCGCGCATGCGTGGGCTTGATCTCCCAGACGCTGCCGGCATCGACCAGCAGCGCGACGACCTTGCGCATGTCGTAGGCCTTGCGCAGATCGGCCGGCACCAGGTCCAGCAGCCGGTCGTCGCGCCGGCCGACCGGATCGTCGCAGCGGCTCACCGGCAGCGGCGCCCGGGCGTTCGACGGCAGGTACGACAGATAGCGGCGGATCGCCGCGAAGCACTCGTCCTCGGTGTCCACCGCCAGGTCGGCCGCGCCGGTCTCGTTGACCTGCACATCGGTGCCGCCCAGCGTCTCCTTGTCGATCTCCTCGCCGATGCCGGCCTTGACCAGCGCCGGCCCCGCCATGCCCATCGTCGCGATCTTGCGCACCATGATCACGTAGTCCGACAGCGCGGCATGATTGGTCGGGCCGGCGAAGCACGGCCCCAGCATCGCCGCGACGATCGGCACCCAGCCCGACGCGCGGGTGAATGCGCTGAAGATGCCCTTGGCCGACGAGAAGTGGCGCGCATCCAGCCCTTCCTGGATGCGGTGCCCGCCGCCTTCCAGCAGCCGGATCAGCGGCAGGCCGCCGTCGATCGCCTTGTCGACGGCACGGGCGAGCTTCAGGCTGCCGATCACGCTGCTGCTGCCGCCGTAGACGGTGAAATCCTGCGACGTGATCACCACCGGGCGCCCGTCGATCGTCGCGGTGCCGGTCACGATGCCGTCGGCCGGTGCGTCCAGGTCGCTGGTCTCCGGCGTATCGGCCGCTGCGGTGACCAGCGCACCCAGCTCGCGCCACGACCCCGGATCGCACAGGCGCTCGATCCGCTCGCGCGCGGTCAGCTTGCCATCGCGATGCTGGCGGGCCACCGCGTCGGGGCGCTGCGCATCCATCACCGAGGCACGCCGGCCTTCCATCATGCCGATCAACGCCCGCATGTCGGGTGCGGCCGCGGTCACGGCGTTGCCCGGGGCAGAGGTGCCCGGGGCGGAATCGCCCGCAGCGGAATTGCCCGAAGCGGAATCGCCCGAAGCGGAATCGCCCGAAGCGACGTCTTCCGCAGCCGGTCTGCCCGAGGCCGAACTTCCCAAAGCGGTTCTTCTCAAAGTGCGATGCCCGTCAAAGCGTGATGCCCGTCAAAGTGTGATGCCCGATTTCTTGATGACGTCGCCCCAGCGGACGTTCTCCGACTTGATGAACGAGCGGAACTCCTCCGACTGATTGCCGACCGCCTCGACACCCTTGCTCAGCAGATCGTTGACCACGGCCGGATCCTTCAGCGTGGCGCCGGCGATCGCGTTCAGCCGCTGGATGATCGCGGGAGGCGTACCGGCCGGTGCCAGCAGGCCGTACCAGGCGGTCACGTCGTAGTCCGCGAAGGCGCCGCCCAGTTCCGCGACCGCGGGAATGTCGGGCAGGGTCGGCCAGCGCCGGCTGCCGGTGATCGCCAGCGCCCTCAGCTTGCCGGCCTGCACATGCGGCAGCGACGTCAGCACGTCGTCGAAGCCGATCGGGATCTGGCCGCCGACCAGATCGACCAGCAGCGGCGCGCTGCCCCGGTAGGGCACCTGCACGATGTCGATGTTCGCCTTCATCTTGAGCAGCTCGCCGGCCAGATGCTTGGTGCCGCCGATGCTGGTGTGCGCGTAGCGCATGCCGGGGTTCTTGCGGGCGTACTCGATCAGTTCCGCCAGCGTGCGTACCGGTACGTTGGTGCCGCAGACCAGGAGGCTGGGCGCCTTGACCGCCAGCGTGACCGGATCGAAGTCGGCGATTCCGTCGAAGCCGAGGTTCGGGTACAGGTGGACGTTGACCGACTGGGTGCCGGGCGTGCCCATCAGCAGCGTGTAGCCGTCCGGAGCCGACTTGGCCACCGCCAGGGCGCCGATGTTGCCGCCCGCCCCGGGGCGGTTCTCGATGACGAACGGCTGACCCAGCGCGTCCGCGAACCGCTGGCCGAGCAGCCGCGCGAAGATGTCGGTCGAGCCCCCTGGCGGAAACGGCACGACGATCTTCACCGGCTTGTTCGGATAGGGCGCCTGCGCCCATCCGACTCTGGCGCCCGCGCTGGAGACCATGGCGGCAAGTTCGATCATCGCCCGCCGTCGCCCGTGCCGGTAGCTGCTCATGATCCGTCTCCGTGCGGATGGCTCCGCTTCGTTGTCGTGCTCCAATGTAATACTAACTGGTCAACCACACAATAAGTTCGGCCTCGTATACTCGTTGCCAAGCGGGCCGCCCTTCGGTGGCCGACCTTCGATGCCGATCGACGTGGCTTCCATCTCCCCCTCTTCTTCCCCGGCCCGCGCCGCCCCGAGGAAACGACGAACCCAGAACGAGCGGCGCCAGGATTCCGATCGGCGTCTGCTCGACGCCGGTCTGCGGATCGTCGCTCGCAAGGGCGCGGCCGGTGCGACCCTGGCCGAGATCGGCCTGGAGGCGGGCTTCAGCCGCAGCCTTCCGCTCGAGCGGTTCGGCTCGAAGCTCGCGTTCCTGAAGGCGCTGATCGACCGGACCGAGGTCTGGTTCAACCAGCGCGCATTCGCGCACCTGCAGGGCAAGCAGGGCCTGGAGGCGCTGCTCGCGCGCGTGCAGGCCCATCTGAACGCCGCCGCCGCGAGCTGGGACGCCACCAGCGCGCTGTTCCTGCTGTACTTCGAATCGCTGACCGTCGTGCCCGAGCTGCGCCCGCGCGTCGCCGTGCTGGGCGAGTCGTACCGCCGGGCCCTGCGGGACCTGATCGTGGAAGGGCAGGCCCGCGGCGAGATCCGCGCCGACGTCGATCCCGATCTGGAAGCGATGGCGCTCTTCAGCGCGATCCGCGGATCGATCGCGCAATGGGTGTTCGAGCCGCAGAACATCGACCTGAACCGGATCGCCCTTTCGCTGGTGCGCAGTGCGGAGCGGTCGCTGTCGACGGCGGGCGCGGCCGCCGTCAAGCCGCCACGTTGACGCAAATCCGCGGAACGGCTAAAATCGCCGGTTCGCTGGAGTCCTTTGGGTGATGGCGAGGGAATACGACGTTTTCGACTGTTAGCAAGTACTGACTTCGCCGTCGGCGATCTTGACAGCAGTGAGTGGCCGCCCTCGGGCGGGTCGCGGAAAGCGGGTGTAGCTCAATGGTAGAGCAGAAGCCTTCCAAGCTTATGACGAGGGTTCGATTCCCTTCACCCGCTCCAGGAATGTTGATCACGGCGGGGCGCGGTCCGGGGTTTGTGGCCCCGGGGGCGTCCCCCTCCCCATGGGGCTCAATGGGAGAGCACTCCC
>DAISWF010000033.1:0-29378 GCA_036826495.1 Burkholderiaceae bacterium | reverse complement strand
GGAGCCGCCGGCAAGTCCGCTGGCACCAGGCACTCGGAAAGTCCGGCCTCCCGCCGCACAGCCGCCGCCAAGGCGGCCGTGGCCGACGACGAAGCCGACACGACGCCGCGCCGCTCGGCCCGACGCCTGGCCGGCGCTCCGGCCCCGGCTTCCGCCGCACCGGCGCCGGCGCCGCGCAAGCGCAAGGCCTCCTGATCCGGCCTTGCCTCCCCGACGATGTCCGATCGCCGCGCATGGCCACCCATCCCTACACGCTGCGCGACGCCGAGAAGCTGCTCGGCATTCCACGGGCGGCACTGATCTCGCTGATCCGCGCCGGTTATGTGCCCGACACCCGTGGCCATCGGCGCGAGTACCGGCTGAGCTTTCAGGACATCGTGATGCTGAAGGCGGCCCGCGGGCTGATGGCCGCGCGGATCAGTCCGCGCCGCATCGCCCGCTCGCTCGCCGCGCTGCGCGCCGCCTCTCCGGAGGTGGCGGCCGCCTCGCCGATCCGGCTGCAGCCCGTCGGGCGCGACGTGACGGTGGCGGGCAACGGATCGCTGCAGAGCATCGAATCGGGTCAGTTGCTGCTCGATTTCGGCCGGCCGGCCAACGATACGGCGTCGCTGTTCACGTTCCGCGCGGAAGCGCCGGCCGACGAACCAGCAGCCGATGGCCGCGGGACACACGCCGCCGAACGCTGGACGCTGCGCGGCGCGGCGATCGAGGCGACGCGGCCGCAGGCCGCCATCGAAGCCTACCGGCGGGCGATCGACGCCGACGACACCTACACCGCCGCCTATGTGAACCTGGGCATCGTGCTGTCGGCCCAGAACCGGCTGCGCGAGGCAGCCGACGTGCTGCAGCTCGCGATCGCCCGCTGCGCGCCGGAGGCGGTGCTGCATTTCAACCTCGGCACCGTGCTCGAGGATCTGGACCGCCCGCGTGCCGCGATCGAGCAGTACGAACATGCGCTGCGTCTGGAACCCGACCTGGCCGATGCGCACTACAACCTCGGGCGGCTGCACGAGCGGCTCGGCCATCCGCAGCTCGCGATCCGCCACTTCAACCAGTACCGGCGGCTGGAGCCCGAAGGCCGATGACGACCGTCGCAGGCCGGCGGCAGCCGGCACCGCGCCGATATCCATCGAACCGCCGATGAACAACGACGAGAGACCATGATGAGCAGCCAAGCCGACCGCATGCCCGACCTGCCGCGCAAGCCGATGATGCGGCTGGAGCAGCGGCCCGGCGGCCGCATCGCAGACGCGGCTCGCGGCAGCGATCCGTCACCCGTCGAATGCCCGCCGCTGTCGTTCGTGCCCGCCGCCCTGCCTGCCGCCTGGCGAGAGTCGCCGCAGGCGCCGGTGGCGGTCCGCCAGGCCCGCGCGCTGTCCGACGACGAACGGCTGGCGGCCGCCGCGATGTACCTGTGGCTGCGCAATCGCGCGCTCGACACCGGCGGCGAAGGTCCGCTGGTGATGCTGTGCGATCCGCACGGCTGGCCGGTCGCCGACAGCGACGGCGCCCCGCGCTCGCTCGACGGGAAGCGGCTCGACGGAGCGTTGGTCACGGCGATGAACGCCGACCGCTGATCCCACGACCGAACCGAATCCGTGCGCTGCGTTGCAGCGCACGCGGCCACTGGCCGGCAGAAACGCACGCCGCGCCGATTCCGCCGACCGCCCCACTCGCCAGGCATGCGGCTTGCGTGAGATTGCGCACATCCCGCAACCCCACCTCGTGCGAATGTCGATGACATATCGACACGGGGGACCGAATGACCAGACTCCGTACGCGCGATGCGGTGGTCAGCGATCTGATCGACCGCCTGAACTCCCAGCGGGCGATGCTGACCCGCTACCGACGGGCACTGTTCGAGCTGCCCCGCCGTGAACAGGATGCAGTGACCTTGGCCCACGCCGAGCGCCGGCTCGACGAAGCGATCGAGCAGCTTCGACGATGGCAGTTGCGCCAACCGACACAGTGGCGCAATGAACCGGCGATATCGTGATCCGCGAACAGATGACCTGACGCGGACGGCGGCCGGAATGGCCGCCGGCGGCTGGTCGGCAGACAAGGAATCGGCAGTGCGCATCCTTCAGAACGCGGCGATCTCGCCGCCCGAAACCGAATACCTGGTGGCGTTCTCGGTGGCCGGCCGTTCGCTCGCGCATGCGGCGCGGCGCACGGTGCTGGTGCTGGCCGGCACACCGGCCCATGCGAAGAAGATCTGCAAGCTGCGCTATCCGCGCGGCCTGCATCTGCAGGTGTTCACCCGTCCGCCGGAAAGGCGGCCCGACATCAGCGGACAGATGAGCTGTTGACGCTGCCGCCCCGCCGATAGCATAAGCAGGCAGAGGCGCCCGGCGGGCGCGCAAGGGCGCTGCCCGGTCGCGGCAGCACCGATGGAGAGCGCCGATGTCCGACGCCGCGTTCGATCCCCTGCTGCTCGCGCGCATCCAGTTCGCCGCGAACATCACCTTCCACATCCTGTTCCCGACGATCTCGATCTCGCTCGGCTGGTTCCTGTTCTGGTTCCGCATGAAGGCCAACCGCACCGGCGAGCAGCGGTGGATCGACGCCTACGGCTTCTGGGTCAAGGTGTTCGCGCTGACCTTCGCGCTCGGCGTGGTGTCCGGCGTCACGATGAGCTTCCAGTTCGGCACCAACTGGCCCGGCTACATGCGCACGGTGGGCAACGTGGCCGGCCCGCTGCTCGCCTACGAGGTGCTCACCGCGTTCTTCCTGGAGGCCACCTTCCTCGGCGTGATGCTGTTCGGCGCCCGCCGCGTGTCGCCGCGGCTGCACACGCTCGCGACGTTCCTCGTGGCCTTCGGCACCACCGTGTCGGCATTCTGGATCCTGGCCCTCAATAGCTGGATGCAGACGCCGGCCGGCTTCGAGATGATCGACGGCCAGGCGCACGTGACGAGCTGGTTCGAGGCGATCTTCAACCCGTCGTTTCCGTACCGGCTCACGCACATGCTGCTGGCCACCGGCCTGACCACGTCGTTCCTGATCGCCGGGCTGTCGGCCTACCGCTGGCTGCGCGGCGACCAGGGCGATGACGTCTCGGCGACCTTGCGCGGCGCCCTGAAGGTGGCCGCGGTGCTGATTCCGCTGCAGATCATCGCCGGCGACCTGCACGGCCTGAACACGCTGGAGCACCAGCCGGCCAAGGTCGCCGCGATGGAGGGCCTGTGGAAGACCGAGCGCGGCGCGCCGATGGTGCTGTTCGCACTGCCCGACGAGTCGGCCCGCATCAATCGCCACGAGCTGGCGGTGCCGCGGCTGGCCAGCCTGTACCTCACCCATTCGCTCGACGGCGAGGTCGAGGGGCTGGACGCTTTCGACCGGCATCCGCCGGTGGCGGCGGTCTTCTTCGGCTTCCGGATCATGGTCGGCGTCGGCGTGCTGATGCTGCTCACCTCGTGGGCCGGCTGCTGGCTGATGCGCGGCACCCGCGCACCGCCGCCTTGGCTGCTGCGCGGGCTGGTGGCGATGACCCTGTCTGGCTGGGTCGCGGTGGTGGCCGGCTGGTACGTGACCGAGATCGGCCGCCAGCCGTGGCTGGTGACCGGCGTGCTGACCACCGCGCAGGCCGCCTCCGCGGTGCCCGCGCCGATGATCGCCGGCACGCTGGCGATGTACCTGGGCCTGTACGCCGTGCTGGTGATCGCCTACGTGTCGGTGCTGTTCCATCTGGCGCGGCTGGCCGGCGCCAACGTCGAACCCCGTACGATCGGCACGCCGGTGCCGGTGGAGACGGCCGATGCCTGAACTCGCGCAACCCGGCGGCTGGCTGCCGCTGGTCTTCATGGTGCTGATGGGCCTGGCGATGCTGGTGTACGTCGTGCTCGACGGCTACGACCTCGGCGTCGGCGTGCTGCTGACCGCGGCCGATGATGACGACAAGGACCAGATGATCGCGTCGATCGGCCCGTTCTGGGATGCCAACGAGACCTGGCTGGTGCTGGGCGTGGGCATCCTGCTCACGGCGTTTCCGCTGGCCCACGGCCTGATCCTCGGCGAGCTGTACCTGCCGGTCGCGGTGATGCTCGGCGGCCTGATCCTGCGCGGCGTCGCGTTCGACTTCCGTGTCAAGGCGGCGGCCGCCCATCGCAGCGCCTGGAACCGGGCGTTCTTCGCCGGCTCGCTGATCGCCGCATTCGCCCAGGGCGTCATGCTCGGACAGTACGTGACGGGTTTCGACCGCAGCCCGTGGGTGCTGGCGTTCGACGCCTTCGTCGGCATCGGCCTGGTGGCTGGCTACGTGCTGCTGGGCGCGAGCTGGCTGCTGATCAAGACCAGCGGCGAGCTGCAGCTTCGCGCGGCGGCCTGGGCCCGCACCAGCCTGATCTTCACGGCGGCTGGCATCGCCGCGATCTCGCTGATGACGCCGATGGTCAGCGCGCGCATCTTCGAGCGCTGGTTCTCGCTGCCCAACCTGCTGCTGCTCGCGCCGATTCCTCTGGTGACCGCCGGCCTGTTCGTGCTGATCGCCGTGGTGCTGCGGCGCCTGCCGCGCGCCGACGACCGCTATGCGTGGGCGCCCTTCGCCGGCACCGTGGCGATCTTCGTGCTGGCCTTCTGCGGGTTGGCGTTCAGCATGGTGCCCTACCTGGTCGTCGACCGGATGGACATCTGGCAGGCCGCCGCGGCGCCTGAATCGCTGAAGGTGATCCTGTGGGGCGCGGCGGTGGTGCTGCCGATGATCGCCGCGTACACCGCCTACTCGTACTACGTGTTCCGCGGGAAGGCGTCCGAGCTGCGCTACGACTAGGGAGGGTCCCTGTGCCTGTCCACAGGACGCCGTGCCCGCGCAGCGGCCGTCGCCGCTCCGGCCGCCGGCTCGCCGACGGCGGGCAGCTTCCGATCCGAGCATGAAAGATCGGATTTCGGGTTGTAAATGCGAATACTTCTCATTACAATCCACCGACACCCCAGGACGGAGGCGCTGCCCATGTCGACCAATACCCCCGACGACGCCGATCGCTGTCAGCAGTTGTCCGTTGCCCGCTCGCCCGCCGGCACCGTCACGCTGTGCCGTCACTGCCGGCAGGTGCATCTGGAACTGCAGTACATGACGTTGCGCTTCGATGCCGAAGCGTTCCGCGAACTGGCGGGGCTGCTGGTGTTCTCGCAGCGGCGCATCGATTCCGATCCGTCGCTGGGCGCGCAGCTCCCCAACGATCCGCCGCCGGCGGGTCTGATGCACTGACCGGGAGACCGCGATGTGCAACCGTGAACGAGCCGCGATGCGTGGCGGCGATGGATCGCTGGCGATCTTCGCAGGCGGGCCTTTGAACCCCGACGCACCAGCCGCCGGCGCACCATTCGGCGCCGCGCCATTGTTCGGCAGCGCCGCCGGGCTGACCCGCGCACCGCTGACCGCGCCGCAGCCCGCGCCGACCGCGGCGGACACGGCGGCCTCCGCCACGGCGGCCGCGGCTGCCAGCATCGCCCGGCCGTCGGCGGACGAGCCCGACGCCGACCGCGCCGACGCCGAGCCCGACAACGGCTCACGGCGCCGCAAGCTGTGGGAGCTGTCCACCCAGTCGCACTGCCCGATCGTCGGCGTCTGCCTGCCGATGCCGGCGCTGCGCGCGGTGATGCGCAAGGCGCTCGGCCGCGAGCTCGACGGCGACGACTACGACCTGCACTGCAGCGCGGTGTCGCAATCGGCGAACCGTTCGCCGATCGCCGACCGGCTGCAGCGCGAGCTCGACCAGCGGCATGCGGCGGCGATCCGCCAGGCCGCCCGGATCAAGACCGGCGAGGCGCTGCTCGAGTGGTGGCATGACGAGCGCTTCGGCGCCGACGTCTCCGGCGCGCTGTGGGCCACGCTGACCCATCCGCGCTGCCGGGCGACGATCGAGGACAAGGTGCTGCGCGACATCCACATGCAGCAGCACCAGGTCGGCGCCGCGCAGCGGGTCGACGCGCGGCGGCTCAACGAGCTGTCGGAAGAAAACGCGGTGCTGACGCAGGAGCTGGCCGCGGTGCAGGCCCGCACCAACCGGCTGGTCGCCGAGAAGAGCGCGCTGGCCGAGCGCCAGGCCGCCGACCTCGTGCAGTTGCGCGCTGCGCTGATCGGCAAGGACAACGTGATCGCCGAGCTACGCGCCGACCTCGACGAGCTGGAGGCGACCCTGCCCGGTCTGCGCTCGCGGATCGAGCAGGCCCGCCGCATCGAGTCGCAGCTCGCGCGCATCCACGAGCTCGAACGCGAGCTGGTGCAGACCCGCCACAAGCTGCAGAACCTGCAGGAGCGTCAGGAGGAACCGGCCCCCAGCGCCGCGGTCGCCGAGCCGGCCGCCGACGGCGACGCCGAGATGGCCGCCGAGCCGGCGCCGCTGCCCGAGGTGCTCGCCGACAAGGCGGTGCTGTGCGTCGGCGGGCGGCCCGCCAGCGTGCCGTTCTACCGCTTCCTGATCGAACGCAGCGGCGGCCGCTTCCTGCATCACGACGGCGGGCAGGAGGACAACAGCGCGCGGCTCGATGCCAGCCTGTCGGCCGCCGACGTGGTGATCTGCCATACCGGCTGCCTCAGTCACGGCGCCTACTGGCGGGTCAAGGATCACTGCAAACGCACCGGCACCCGCTGCCTGTTCGTCGACAACCCCAGCCCCGCGAGCCTGCAGCGGGCCCTCGCGAGCCTGACCGCACCGGCGCGGAGTCAGCCGGCGACGGCCGACGCGTCCACCGCCGAACGGGCCGGCTCCTGATCCGCCGCGGCCGGAGGTCCATGCGGGTCGCGGCGTGACGCCCGGCCCGAGGCCCGTGCGGGTCGCGGCGTGACGCGCGGCCCCGGGTCTGTCGGCCGCGGCCTGACGCCCCTCCCCTGGCCGACGTCGATCGCGCGGGCGGGCGTCGATTTTGCCGGTAAACTCTGCGCGCATCGTCATTCGGAGGGGAGCGATGAAACTCACGCTCGTCGACTCGACCGCGAGTCAGGAAGACATCGCCGCCGGTGCCGCGGCTGCTGAAGCACTGATCCAGAAGCGAGGCTTCTCGATCGAGTTCGCCTATCGCGCCGTCATGGCGCGTACCGAACGCAAGCTGTTCAACCGCGATGCCGCCAAGGCCTGGGACGATGCCGAGGACGAGGCGATCCGGGTGTGCTACGGCGACGCGGACGACCAGACCGACGACGCGGTGCTGGGCCTGGCCTGAACGGCCGCCCGCCCGCTCCCTTCCCCCCGCCGATCCCCGTCCCGATCCCCCCGTCTAACCCCGCCGCTGCCCGCGTCGAATCCCGCGGCCATCCTGCGTCGACCGATCCGTCGATCGATCACCGGCGCCGCACGCTCGCCACGATGATGACCATCGGTCCGCTGGCCGGGCAGGCCGGTGCCGCCGCGCCCCCGGCCACCCCCGCCCCCGCGGTCGCCGCCGAGACGCTGTTCCTCGACTCCAGCGATCCTTCGCTGGCGATCCACGTGCGCAACAAGCGCCCGGCCGACGTCGAACGGTTCGACGAGAACCGGGTCGTGGTGCTGGTGCATGGCGCGACCTATCCGGCCGAGACCGGCTTCGACCTGGATCTGCCCGGCGGCTCCTGGATGGATTTCCTCGCGCAGCGCGGCTTCGACGTCTATGCGCTGGACGTACGCGGCTACGGCCGTTCGACCCGCCCGCCGGCGATGAACGAGCCGCCATCCCGTCATCCGCCGTTCGCCGGCACCGCCGAGGCGATCGCCGACGTCGCCGCGGTCGTCGACTTCGTGCGCCGCCGCCGCAGCGTGCAGCGGGTCAACCTGATCGGCTGGTCCTGGGGCACCAGCCTGATGGCCGGCTTCACCCAGCAGGCCAACGAGAAGGTCGCGCGGCTGGTGCTCTATGCGCCGCTGTGGCTGTTCGATTCGCCGGTGACGATTCCGGTCGAAGGCGCCTGGCGCGCCGTCGACCGCAACACCGCGCGCAGCCGCAACGTCGCCGGCATACCGGCCGGCCGGGTCGAGGAGATCAGCCCGCGCGCCTGGTTCGACAAGTGGTGGGCAGCCAATCTCGCCACCGATCCTCAGGGCGCCGCCCGCAAGCCGCCGGCGCTGCGCGCACCCAACGGCGTGATGCAGGATCTGCGCGACCACTGGGCCGCCGGCAAGCCCACCTGGGACCCGGCCGCGATCCGCGTGCCGGTGCTGCTGCTGGTCGGCGAATGGGACCGCGACACCCCGCCCTACATGGCCCGCGACATCGACGCACGACTCGTCAATGCGCCGGTGCATCGCCTGCGCATCCTGCCCGAAGGCACTCATGCGATGGTGCTCGAGCGGCACCGGATGCGGCTGATCCAGGAGGTCCAGGCGTTTCTCGAGGAGGCGTTCTGATCGCCAGGCCGGTCAGATCCCGTTCACCCTGCGCCCGTGCCCGCGTGAGGTCCTGGGGCCTCTGCACGCGATGCTGATCGCGATCCTCACTCATTGGGCCACCTGGATGCATCTGTCGATGTCCATCCTCGGCCTGCTGCTGTATGTCGCCTCGACCCATGCGCTGCAGCAGCGGCGTCATCCGGCGGCCGCGATGAGCTGGATCCTGTCGTTCTTCTTCGTGCCGTATCTCGCGCTGCCCGCCTACTTCTTCTTCGGGCAGCGCAAGATGGCGCTGACCAGCCGGATCGGCTCGGCGCACGGCAGCGGCCCGCCGCCCGCCGACGGACGAGGACAGTGGCTGTCGTCGATGCTGCAGACCCTGGGGGCGGCGCCGTCGCGCGACGGCGTGGGCCTGACCTTGCACCACGACGGCGGCGAGGCCGAGCAGGCGCTGTGGGCGACGATGGATCGCGCCGAGCATTCGATCCACGTCTGCACCTACCTGATCGGCGACGATCGCATCGGCCGGCTGCTGATCGAACGGCTCGCCGCGCATGCGGCACGCGGCATCGACGTGCGGCTGCTGCTCGACGGCGTCGGCGGCCTGCTGGTGCGCCGCCACCGGCTCGCCCCGCTGCTGAAGGCCGGCGGCCATGTCGCGCGCGCGTTCCCGCCGCTGCGCCGGCTGCTGCACCGTCAGTCGAACTTCCGCAACCACCGCAAGCAGGTGGTGGTCGACGCCCGGCACCTGTGGATGGGCGGGCGCAACTTCGCCGACGAGTACTTCGTCGGCAGCGCGCATCAGCCGGCCTGGATCGACCTGAGTCTGCACGTGTCGGGCGACGTGGCCCGCGACGCGCAGGCGGTGTTCCTCGCCGACTGGCGGCTGGCCACCGGCGTCGATGCGCCGCTGCCGCGGTTCGATCAGCCGGCTGCCTCCGGACGCGAGCTGCAGCTCGTGGCCTCCGGCCCCGACCAGTCGCAGGACGGGCTGCAGGCGCTGCTGGTCACCGGCTGCTATCGCGCGCAGAGCCGCATCCGCATCGTGACGCCCTACCTGATTCCGGACCCGGCGCTGCAGCAGGCGCTGGGGCTCGCGGCCCGCCGCGAGGTGGCGGTCGACATCGTGCTGCCGGCGCGATCGAATCACGTGCTGGCCGATGCCGCGCGCCACCGCGCGCTGCGCGAACTGGCCGCCGCCGGCGTGTCGGTCTGGCTCGTGCCCGACATGGTGCACGGCAAGGCCGTGGTGTTCGACGACGTCGCGCTCGCCGGCAGCGCGAACCTGGACATCCGCAGCCTGTTCCTGAACTTCGAGCTGACGATGGTGCTGTACGAGCCGCGGGTGGCCGAGGACCTGGCGCAGTGGATCGACCGGCTGCGCGCCGATGCGCAGCCCTATCGGCCCCAGCCGGTATCGATGCTGCGCGACTTGTACGAGGGCGCGGTGCTGTGGCTGGGGTTCCAGTTGTAGCTGCGGTACCATCGTCCGATGCGACCCATCCTCGAAGACTCACAGATCCATCCGTCGATCCGCAACCGGGTCGGCGCGCTGCACGGCGACGTGGTCAGCGAAGTGCAGAACGCGATCGCCAATCACCGCGTCGTCGTCGTCGGCATGGCGCAGAACCCGTTTCCCCGCCGCGCGCGCAGGCTGCTCGACAGCAAGGGCATCACGTATCACTACATCGAGTACGGCAGCTACCTGAGTCAATGGCGGCGGCGCAACGCGCTGAAGATGTGGACCGGCTGGCCGACGATGCCGATGGTCTTCATCGACGGCGTGCTGATCGGCGGCGCCAGCGACCTGCAGCGCCTGGCCGACAACGGCGAGCTGTCGCGGATGCTGGCGATCGCGCACGCGGCGGCCTGAGATCCGGGGCACGCGGCGCCTGGCCCGCGCGCGCCGCGAATCGCATTCCCGGCCCGCCCCGGCGCCCCAGGCCGCACGCAGCCGGCGCATCCGTGCTGCCGGGGCGCATTTACAGGTGCTTACGATTTTTTCCGCGCCGGCGTTGCCGGCAGCCGCCGCTGCGCCTATCGTGCACGGATGTCGCCTCACCCGAACCTTCCGCGGCGCCGCTGGATGCATGGCGGGCTCGCCGTCACCGGCGCCGGCTGGCTGGGCCTGACCGGCTGCGCGTCGTCGCCGTCGGGAGAGCCATCGGCCGCGCGCGCCGGAGAGGTCGATCCGCACGCCGAACGGCGGATGGTCAGGCTGCTGAACCGAGCAACCCTCGGCCCGCGGCCCGGCGACCTCGAAGCGCTGAAGCAGCTCGGCATCGATCGATGGATCGAGCAGCAGCTCGCCCCGGGCTCGATCGCGATGCCCGATGCGCTGACCCGCGAGCTGGATTCGCTGACCACGTCGGCGATGACGCCGGGCGAGCTGCTGGCCGAGTACCAGACCGCGATCAGCCGGCTCCAGCAGGCCGGCGCGCCGGCGGTGCCCGCCCCCGCTGACCTTGCCGCCTCTGCGCCCGCGGCCCCGGCCGCGGCCGGCGCGCCGGCCGCTGTGCCCGCCGCCTCAGCCCCCACCCCCACCCCCGGCGCCGCGCCGCGCCGCGCGGTGATCCGCGAGGCGGCGAGCGATGCGGTGCGGGCGCGTCTGCTGCGCGCGCTGGACAGTCCGCGCCAGCTCGAAGAGGTGATGGTCGACTTCTGGTTCAACCACTTCAACGTCTTCATCGGCAAGGGCATCGACCGCGTGCTGGTCGGCCACTACGAGCAGCATGCGATCCGGCCGCATGTGTTCGGCCGCTTCCGCGATCTGCTGCATGCCACCGCCCGCCATCCGGCGATGCTGTTCTATCTCGACAACGCGCAGAGCGTGGCGCCCGGCTTCCAGCCGCCCGGCGGCAACGGCCCGCGCGGCCTGAACGAGAACTACGCCCGCGAGCTGATGGAGCTGCACACGCTGGGCGCCGATGCCGGCTACACGCAGCGCGACGTGACCGAGCTGGCGCGGATGTTCACCGGCTGGACCTTCGACCGCCGCGGTCCCGGCCAGGACGTGTTCCGCTTCGTCGCGCGCCGCCACGACGACGGCGTCAAGCAGTGGCTGGGGCACCGGGTCGAGCCGGCCGGCGTCGGCGAGGGACGATGGGCGCTCGACGTGCTGGCCGCCCATCCGGCGACCGCGCGGCGCATCGCGTTCAAGCTCGCGCAGGCGTTCGTCGCCGACGACCCGCCGACCGGGCTGGTCGAGCGGCTGACCGGCGCCTACCACGCCTCGCACGGCGAGATCCGCACGCTGCTGCGCGTGCTGCTGACGAGCCCCGAGCTGCTCGACGAGTCGCCCGGCCGCGGCAAGTTCAAGACGCCCTACCAGTACGTGCTGTCGTGCGCACGCGCCGCCGGCATCAGCCTGCCGGCGAACGTGCAGCCGCTGGCCGGCACGATGACGCAGCTCGGCATGCCGCTGTACGGCTGCCAGACGCCCGACGGCTATCGCAACACCGAGGACGCCTGGCTCGCGCCGGAAGCGATGAACCGCCGGCTGACGTTCGCCGCGGCGCTGGCCGCCGGCCGTCTGCGACTGGATGCGCCGCCGGGCGCGCTGCCCGCTGCGGCATCAGGCTCCGTGGCGTCCGGCTCGGAAGCATCGGGTTCGGCGGCCGATGCGTCTCGGCGCGCATCGGCGAACGCGCCGGTGCCCCCCGTGAACGTCTGGCCGGTGATCGGCCCGATGCTCGGTGAGCGCAGCCGCGACGTGATCGCGCGCAGCGCGCCAGGAATGCAGACCGCGCTGCTGATGGGCAGTCCGGAATTCATGCGGAGGTGAAGATGGATCGCCGCGAAACGCCGATGGCCGCCATCAGGGAGGGTCCGCATAACCTGATGGGCTCCAGACGGGCCGCAACGGGGCGAGGGCAAGGCGCGGTTCTGAGTCGATACCGGCCGCCCGATCATCCCCGTCTGGCAAGATCTGGAGCCCATTAGGTTATGCGGACCCTCCCTAGATTGCCGCGCCGCCGCTGGCTCGCCCGCTGCGCATCGCTGGCGGCCGCCGGCGCCGCGCTGTCGCCATGCTGGGCGCTGGCCGCGCCGCAGCCGGTGCAACGCCGGCTGGTCGTCGTGATGCTGCGCGGCGCGGTCGACGGCCTGAGCGTGGTGGCGCCGTTCACCGATCCGCAGTACTACGCGCTGCGCCCCGACATCGCGCTGCCGCGCCCAGGCGAAGCGGGCGGACTGATCGATCTGGACGGCCGCTTCGGCCTGCATCCGTCGCTGGCGATGCTCGAGCCGATGTGGCGACAGCGCACGCTCGGCTTCGTCCACGCCTGCGGCTCGCCCAACCCGACCCGCTCGCACTTCGATGCGCAGGACTACATGGAATCCGGCACGCCCGGCCGCAAGAGCACCGCCAGCGGCTGGCTGAACCGGCTGGCCGGGCTGCTGCCGGCCGAACCGTCGCGGATGCGGCTGATCAACGTCGGGCCGGTGACGCCGCGCATCCTCGCCGGTCCGCAAGGCTTCGCGACGCTGTCGGCCGGCGCCGGCAATGCCGCCCTGGTCGACCGCCCGCAGGTGGCCGACGCGCTGCGCTCGCTCTATGCCGACGACCCGTCGATCAGCCGGTCGCTCGCCGAAGGCAGCGCGGCGCGGCGCGAGATGCGCGCCAGCCTCGAAGGCATGGACGCGATGGCCGACAACGGCGCGCTGCCGGTGCGCGGCTTCGCGCAGGAGGCTGCCCGGCTGGGCACGCTGATGCGCCGCGATGCCAACGCGCAGTTCGGCTTCGTCGCGGTCGGCGGCTGGGACACCCACGTGAACCAGGGCGCCGCGCAGGGCAATCTCGCCACCCGGCTGCGGCTGCTGGGCGAAGGGCTGGCGAGCCTCGTGCAGACGCTCGGCGAACGCCGGCGCGACACGCTGGTGCTGGTGATGTCGGAGTTCGGCCGCACCGTCCGCCAGAACGGCAATCGCGGCACCGATCATGGCCACGGCAACGTGCTGTGGCTGCTCGGCGAACCGGCCGCGGGCGGCCAGGTGCACGGCACCTGGCAGGGGCTGGACGACGGCCGGCTGCACGAGGGCCGCGATCTGCCGGTCACCACCGATTTCCGGCAGGTGATCGGTGAAGCGTGCGTAAGCCATCTGGGTCTGCCGGCCGAACAACTGACGCAGCTCTTTCCCGGCGGACCACCGCCGACGGCCAGCCATGGCGGCGGGATCACGCTGATCCGCGGCTGATTCCGGCCGCCTGCGGCACGACGATCCGCGACCGAGGCACCCGGCGATCCGCTGCGCGCCGACCCGCGCGCAGCGCTGTCGTGCAATACGCCCGTCAGGCGAGCTGCAGTTGCCCCATGAGCCGCGAATGCGCCGGCAGCCCCGCCCGCAGGAACTCCATCTGGTCGCCCAGCACATGGCCGCGCCGCGCCTGCAGGATCAGATCCTCCCAGCGGCTGGGCACGTACGGCACATAAAGGAGCGGCATCCGCGCCTCCTCGGGCGTACGGTCGGCCTTGCGCTGGTTGCACGGGCGGCAGGAGGCCACCACGTTCATCCAGGTGTCGCGCCCGCCGCGCGAGCACGGCAGGATGTGCTCGCGCTCGAGCTCGGTCGGCGCGAACACGCCGCCGCAGTACGCGCAGGTGAAGCGGTCACGGGCGAACAGCTTGTTGTTGAAGCGCGTCAGCCGCGGCTGCGCCTTCAGCAGCTTGCCGGCCGCGCACTGACCGCGCACCGCGAGGATCGGATGGACGTCGATGAACGAGCGGCGCAACGTCAGCCGGCTGAAGCCGCCGTGCAACCGAGCGCAGACATCTCCGTACGAATAGGCGACGGAATCGGTTGCGTAGTAATGTGCGGCCTCCTCGACGTTGATCCACGCCTCGGGAACGCCGCTGATGTCGAGTTTCAACACCGACGGCCACATGACGAACCTTGCTCGTTGACGGCGCACACGTTGCGCCCACGGTACAGCGTTTCCATACCATACCGCCGGCCGGCACACAAGCCTGGGGTCCGCCACCTCGGCGCGCCGCGCGACGCCGAGGCTCAGCGTCCGACGCCCGCGATGACGATCCGCCGGCCGAGCAGCCGGTCGATCGCGGTCTGCGCAGCCGCCAGCCCGAGCGCCGCGGTCACGGTGACGATCGATCCGTAGCCGGCGCACGCGAGCGGCGCGCCGGCGGGCCCGGCGGCACCGTCGCCGCCGTCAGCGGTCACGTCGGGGGAGACCGGCGGACGCACGCCGCCGCCGGCCATCGGCTCCGTGCTGTGCACCGCCAGCACGTCGAAACGGCGGCCGGCCTCGCGCGGGAAGCCGTGCTCGCGACGCAGCCGGGCTCGCACCGACGCCAGCAGCGCATCGCCGCGCGCCAGCGCCAGATCGGTGCGCTGCAGCCGCAGCGGATCGCTGCGGCCGCCGGCGCCGCCGCAGACCACCAGCGGCATGCGCCGCCGCCGAGCCTGCGCGATCAGCGCCGCCTTCGCGCGCGGCTGGTCGATCGCATCGATCAGCGCATCGGCCGGCGGCAGCAGCGCGGCGACGTTGTCGGCGGTCACGAACTCCTCGACCGGATCGATCCGGCAGCCGGGCGCGATGTCGCGGCAGCGCGCCGCCATCACCTGCACCTTGGCGGCGCCCACCGTCGACTCCAGCGCCATCACCTGCCGGTTGATGTTCGACTCGGCGACGTGATCGAGATCGATCAGGGTCAGACGGCCGACGCCGCTGCGCGCCAGCGCCTCGGCGGCCCAGGAGCCGACGCCGCCGACGCCGACCACGACGACATGGGCCGCCGTCAGCCGCCGCAGCGCGGCCTCGCCGTAGAGGCGCGCGATGCCGCCGAACCGGCGCTCATCGGACATCGACCCCGCCATGCCGGCCATCGCGTCGGGAACCGCGCAGGCGCCCGGTGCATCGGCGTGCGCGGCCCCGGCTTGCGGCACGGAGCCCGTGTCCGTGGCCAGGGCCTTCCGAGCGTCAGGCTCTCGCGGCCGCACACCCACTACGGAATCAGCACCGTCGACCCGGTGGTGCTGCGCGATGCCAGCGCCTCGTGCGCATCGGCCGCCTGCGCCAGCGGGAACCGCTGCTCGATCCTGATCTTCACCTTGCCGGAACCGACCACCTTCATCAGGTCGGCGGCGATCTCCTCGAGATTCGAGCGCTTCTCGGTGTGCGGCATCAGCGACGGCCGCGTCAGGTACAGCGAGCCCTTCAGCGCGGTCAGCGCCATCGGCGGCACCGGCCCCGACGCATTGCCGAAGCTGACCATCAGACCGAACGGCTGCAGCGAATCGAGCGAGGCCTGGAACGTGTCCTTGCCGACCGAGTCGTAGACCACCGGCACCATCGCGCCCTTGGTGATCTCGCGCACCCGCTCGGCGACGTTCTCCTTCTTGTAGAGGATCGTGTGATCGCAGCCGTGCGCCCGCGCCAGCGCCGCCTTCTCCTCGGAGCCGACGGTGCCGATCACCGTGACGCCCAGCGCCTTGGCCCACTGCATCGCGATCAGCCCGACGCCGCCGGCCGCCGCATGGAACAGGATCGTCTGCCCCTTCTGCAGCTTGTAGGTGCGGCGGAACAGGTACTGCACCGTCATGCCCTTCAGCATCATCGCCGCGCCGGTCTCGAAGTCGATCGACTTCGGCAGCCGCACCAGCTTGACCGCCGGCATGTTGCGCAGTTCCGAATACGACCCCTGCGGGCCGCCCGCGTAGGCGACCCGGTCGCCGACCTTCAGATGCGTGACGCCCTCGCCGAGCGCGGTGACGACACCGGCGCCCTCGGTGCCCAGCCCCGACGGCAGCGGCGTCGGATAGAGCCCGGTGCGGAAGTAGATGTCGATGAAGTTCAGCCCCACCGCATGGTGGCGCACCTGCGCCTCGCCGGGCCCGGGCGGCCCCACCTCGACATCGACGTATTCGAGCACCTCCGGGCCGCCGGTGCGGCTCAGGCGGATCGCCTTGGGCATCGCCGTTTCTCCTCGTGACAATGAATGGGTGGGTGGGAATTCGGTGGGTGGGGATTCAATAGGTGCCCGGATAGGCGCCGCCGTCGATCAGGAAGTTCTGTCCGGTCACGTACGCCGCCTGCGCGCTGCACAGATACGCGCACGCCTGGCCGAATTCATAGGCATCGCCCAGCCGGCCGGCCGGCACCGTCGCCACCCGCCGCCTGACCATGTCGTCGACCGAGACGTTCGCGGCCTTGGCCTGCGCCTCGACGGTGGCGCGGATGCGGTCGGTGTCGAAGACGCCCGGCAGCAGGTTGTTGATCGTCACGTTGTGCACCACCGTCTTGCGCGCCAGGCCGGCGACGAAGCCGGTCAGGCCCGAACGCGCGCCGTTCGACAGACCCAGCACGTCGATCGGCGCCTTGACCGCGCTCGACGTGATGTTGACGATCCGCCCGAACTTGCGCGCGATCATGCCGTCGACGGTCGCCTTGATCAGCTCGATCGGCGTCAGCATGTTCGCATCGAGCGCGCGGATCCAGTCGTCACGGCCGAAGTTGCGGAAGTCCCCCGGCGGCGGGCCGCCGGCGTTGTTGACCAGGATGTCGATCTGCGGCGCCGCGGCCAGCGATTCGGCGCGGCCCTGCGGCGTCGTGATGTCGCAGGCCACCGCCACCACGGTCACGCCGGTCTCCTGCCCGATCCGCTCGGCTGCCTCCTTGACCGGCCCGGCCGAGCGGGCGTTGATCACCAGGTTCACGCCCTCCTGCGCGAGCGACAGCGCGCAGCCGTAGCCCAGTCCCTTGCTCGCGCCGCACACCAGCGCCCATTTGCCGCGAATGCCCAGATCCATGTCGTCTTACCTCTGTTGAATCACTTCTTGGTCAGCGAGCCCAGCACGCCGCGCAGGATCGCCCGGCCGAGCTGCGAGCCGGCGCTGCGCGCGGCGCTCTTGGCCATCGCCTCGATCACCGAGTCCTTGCGGCCGCTGCCGCGCAGCAGGTCGCCGATCGAATCCATGATGCCGCCGCCTCCGGGCGCGGGCGCCTGCGGGCCGCCGGTCGTGGCACCCGGCTTGCCGGCGGCGCCACCCTTGCCGGCGGCCGCACGCCCTCTCAGCTTTTCATAGGCCGAATCGCGGTCCACCGCCTGCTCGTAGACGCCGGCCACCACCGAGCCGGCGATCAGCGCCTTGCGTTCGTCGTCGGTGATCGGGCCGATCCGCGAGGCCGGCGGCACCACGAAGGCACGCTCGACGACGTCCGGCCGCCCTTTCTCGTCGAGGAACGACACCAGCGCCTCGCCGACCCCGAGCTCGGTGATCGCCTTCTCGCTGTCGAATGCGGGATTCGCGCGCAGCGTGGAGGCGGCCGCCTTGACCGCCTTCTGGTCGCGCGCGGTGAATGCCCGCAGCGCATGCTGGATCCGGTTGCCGAGCTGCCCCAGCACCGTGTCGGGCACGTCCAGCGGATTCTGCGTGACGAAATAGACGCCGACCCCCTTGGAGCGGATCAGCCGAACCACCTGCTCGACCTTCTCCAGCAGCGCGCGCGGCGCCTCGTTGAACAGCAGGTGCGCCTCGTCGAAGAAGAACACCAGCTTCGGCTTGTCGCGGTCGCCGACCTCGGGCAGCCGTTCGAACAGGTCCGACAGCAGCCACAGCAGGAACGAGCCGTACAGACGCGGCGCGTTCAGCAACTGGTCGGCGGCCAGGATGTTCAGCACGCCGCGGCCCTTGGCATCGGTCTGCATCATGTCGTCGAGGTTCAGCGCCGGCTCGCCGAAGAACTTGTCGCCGCCCTGGTCGGACAGCGCCAGCATCGAACGCTGGATCGCGCCGATCGATGCGCTCGAGATGTTGCCGTACTCGGTGGTGAAGTCGCGCGCGTTGTCGCCGACGAACTGCAGCATCGCCCGCAGGTCCTTCGCGTCGAGCAGCAGCAGCCCGCGTTCGTCGGCGATCCGGAACACCAGGTGCAGCACCCCTTCCTGGGTCTCGTTCAGGCCCAGCATCCGCGACAGCAGCAGCGGCCCCATGTCGGACACGGTGGCGCGCAGCGGATGGCCCTTCTCGCCGTAAACGTCCCACAACGTGACGGGAAAGCCCTGGAACGCCGGCTCCGGCAGCGACAGCCTGTCGAGCCGCTCCTTCAGCTTCGGCGACATCGCACCCGGCTGCGACAGCCCGGTCAGGTCGCCCTTGACGTCGGCCATGAACACCGGCACGCCGATCGAGGAGAACCGTTCGGCCAGCACCTGCAGCGATACCGTCTTGCCGGTGCCGGTGGCGCCGGTGATCAGCCCATGACGGTTGGCCAGCGCCGGCAGCAGGCTGAGGGAGGTCTTGCCGGTCGTGGCGATCAGCAGCGGATCGGTCATTCGAGGCTCCAGTTCGGGCTCATCGGAAGGATATGGGCCAATGGAAGGACATCGGCCAATGTTAAACTGAAGGGCTATCCATCGGTAGCGCGGGACATCCCCGAACAGGACTCCACATGGCCGGCCACTCCAAATGGGCCAACATACAGCACCGCAAGAACCGCCAGGACGAAAAGCGCGGCAAGCTGTTCACGCGTCTGATCAAGGAAATCACCGTCGCCGCCAAGCTGGGCGGCGCTGACCCCGACGCCAACCCGCGGCTGCGGCTGGCGATGGACAAGGCGTCCGAGGCCAACATGCCCAAGGACACGGTGCAGCGGGCCATTGCCAAGGGGGTCGGCGGCCTGGAAGGCGTCAACTACGAAGAGATCCGTTACGAAGGTTACGGCATCGGCGGCGCCGCCGTGATCATCGACTGCATGACCGACAACCGCACCCGCACGGTGGCCGAGGTGCGGCACGCGTTCTCCAAGTACGGCGGCAATCTGGGCACCGACGGCTCGGTGGCGTTCCTGTTCCGCCACTGCGGCCAGTTCCTGTTCGCGCCCGGCACCTCCGAGGACCGGGTCATGGAGGCGGCGATCGACGCCGGCGCCGAGGACGTGACCAGCGACGAGGAAGGCGGCATCGAGGTGATCTGCGCGCCAGCCGACTATCCGGCGGTCAAGGCGGCGCTCGAGAAGGTGGGCCTGAAGGCCGAGGTGGCCGAGGTCACGATGAAGCCGCTGAACGAGGTGGTGTTCACCGGTGAAGATGCCCAGAAGATGCAGAAGCTGCTCGATGCGCTGGAGAGCCTGGACGACGTGCAGCACGTCTACACCAGCGCCGTCATCGCCGACTGACCGGCCGCCATTCGCGGCCGCGCCGCTCGGAACGAACCCTTGCCCGCGAACCCATGCCCGCCATCGGTAGGACAGGACCTCAGATGAAGATTCTCGTCGTCGGATCAGGCGGCCGCGAGCACGCGCTGGCGTGGCGGCTCGCGCAGTCCGTGCGTGTGCAGACGGTGTTCGTGGCGCCCGGCAACGGCGGCACCGCACGCGAGCCGAACCTGCGCAACATGCCGATCTCGGCGATCGATACGCTGGCCGAATTCGTCAAGAAGGAGAAGATCGCGATGACGGTGGTGGGACCCGAAGGTCCGCTGGCCGCCGGCATCGTCGACCGCTTCCGCAAGAAGGGGTTGAAGATCTTCGGCCCGACCCGGGCGGCCGCGCAGCTCGAATCGTCGAAGGATTTCGCCAAGGCGTTCATGAAGCGGCACGGCATCCCGACCGCCGATTACGAAACCTTCACCGATGCGCAGGCCGCCCACGCCTACCTCGATCGCAAGGGCGCGCCGATCGTCATCAAGGCCGACGGGCTGGCCGCCGGCAAGGGCGTGGTGGTCGCGCAGACGCTGGCCGAGGCGCATGCGGCGGTCGACGCGATGCTGCTCGACAACCGGCTGGGCAGCGCCGGCGCGCGCGTCGTGATCGAGGATTTCCTCGAAGGCGAGGAAGCCAGCTTCATCGTGATGGTCGACGGCCGCAACGTGCTGGCGCTGGCCTCCAGCCAGGACCACAAGCGGCTGCGCGATGGCGACGCCGGTCCCAATACCGGCGGCATGGGTGCCTATTCGCCGGCGCCGGCGGTCACGCCGTCGATCCATGCGAAGGTGCTGCGCGAGATCATCCTGCCGGCGGTCCAGGGCATGGCGCGCGACGGAATCCCTTACACCGGTTTCCTGTACGCCGGGTTGATGATCGATACGGCCGGACAGCCGCGCGCGCTGGAGTTCAACTGCCGGCTCGGCGATCCGGAAACGCAGCCGATCATGGCGCGGATCAAGAGCGATTTCGCCGACATCCTCGAGGCGGCGATCGACGGCCGGCTCGACCAGGTCGAGATCGAATGGGACCGCCGCACCGCGCTGGGCGTGGTGCTGGCCGCGCACGGCTATCCCGAGGAACCGCGCAAGGGCGACGAGATCAGCGGCGTGCCGGCCGGCGGCAACGACGGCGACGCCGACACGCTGGTGTTCCACGCCGGCACGATCCTCCGCGACGGCAGGCTCGAGACCAACGGCGGCCGGGTGCTGTGCGTGACCGGCCTGGGCGACTCGGTGAAGATCGCGCACAGCCGCGCCTACGAGGCGATCGACAGGATCCGCTTCGACGGCATGCAGTACCGGCGCGACATCGGCCACCGGGCGCTGAAGCGCAAGCGATGAGCGGCGGCATCGTCGATACCCGGCCGGTCCGCGACTGGCTGACCGGTCTGCAGCAGCGCATCGTCGACGGGCTGGAAGCGCTCGACGGCAAGCCGTTCATCCGCGACGCCTGGCAGCGCGCCGAGGGCGGCGGCGGCGTGAGCCGCATCATCGAGGGCGGCAACCTGTTCGAACGCGGCGGCGTCGGCTTCTCGCACGTGATGGGCGCGAAGCTGCCGCCTTCGGCCAGCGCCACCCGCGCCGAGCTGGCCGACCGCCGCTGGGAGGCGATGGGCGTGTCGCTGGTGCTGCATCCGCTGAACCCGTACGTGCCCACCGTGCATCTGAACGTGCGCTTCTTCATCGCGCATGCTGCCGGTCCGGCCGACGCACCGGTCTGGTGGTTCGGCGGCGGCATGGACCTGACGCCTTACTACGGCTTCGAGGAAGACGCGGCCCACTTCCATCGCACCTGCCGCGACGCGCTGGCGCCGTTCGGGCCGCACCACCATCCGCGCTTCAAGAAGTGGTGCGACGACTACTTCTTCCTGAAGCACCGCAACGAGCCGCGCGGCATCGGCGGCATCTTCTTCGACGATCTGAACCAGGGCGGATTCGACGCATCGTTCGCGCTGACCCGCACTGTCGGCGACGCGTTCCTGCCGGCCTATGCGCCGATCGTCGAACGGCGCCGCGCACTGCCCTTCGGCGAACGCGAACGCGACTTCCAGGCGTGGCGGCGCGGCCGCTACGTCGAGTTCAACCTGGTGTTCGACCGCGGCACGCTGTTCGGGCTGCAGTCCGGCGGCCGCACCGAATCGATCCTGATGTCGATGCCGCCGCTGGTGCGCTGGCGCTACGACTGGCGGCCCGAGCCCGGCTCGGCGGAGGCGCGGCTGGCCGAGGTGTTCCTGGTGCCGCGGGATTGGGCCGACGAGGCGGCGGACGACGGCGCGAGCGGCCTGACGACCGGCGCATCGACCGGCGTGGCGGGCGGCACGGCCGCCACGCCCGGTACCGACCGATGAGCGGCGCACGGCCGCGCATCGGCCTGTTCGGCGGCACCTTCGATCCGATCCACACCGGTCACCTGACCTTGGCGCGCTGGGCGCGCGCCGAACTGTCGCTCGATGAGCTGCGGCTGATCCCGACCGGCGAGTCGTGGCAGAAGCGGCCGGCCGGCGCACCGGCGGCCGACCGCCTCGAGATGGCCCGGCTGGCGTTCGCCGGCGACCCGTGGGTCACGATCGACGACCGCGAGGTGCGCCGCGACGGCCCCAGCTACACGATCGACACGCTGATCGAGCTGCGCCGCGATCTCGGCAAGGAACCGGCGCTGGTGCTGCTGCTCGGCAGCGACCAGCTCCACAACCTGGCGAGCTGGCACCGCTACCGCGAGCTGCTGAACCATGCGCACCTGGCCGTCACGCAACGCGAGCGGGTCGCGCTGGAGGACTTCGCGCCGGAGGTGGAGGCGCTGGTCGCCGAGCACGGCGCGGGCGCGCTGCCCGATACCCCTGCGGGCGCCCTGGTGTTCTTCCGGATGCCCACCGTGCCGGTATCGGCCACGGTGCTGCGTCGGCAACTCGCGGCCGGCGAGCGACCGGCGGAACTGGTTCCACCCGCCGTTCTCGAATATATTGACCGCAGGCGGCTCTATCAGCCGCCCGGCCCGCTCGAACCGGGCCGCCACGCCTGAGGAAGCATGGAACTGCGCAAGCTGCAACGCATCGTCGTCGACGCCCTGGAAGACATCAAGGGGCAGGACATCCAGGTTTACAACACCACCGAGCTGACCGGGCTGTTCGATCGGGTCGTGGTGGTGAGCGGCACATCGAACCGGCAGACCCGGGCGATGGCGTCCCATGTGGCGGAGCAGGTCAAGGCAGCCGGCGGCGAGGTGATCGCCATCGAGGGCGCGGAAACCGGCGAATGGGTGCTGATCGACCTGGCCGACATCGTCGTCCACGTGATGCAGCCGGCGATCCGGGCTTACTACAACCTCGAGGAGCTGTGGGGCGGCAAGCCGGTGCGGGTGAAGCTGGGCGGCATCACCGCCGCGCGCCAGTCGTCCGGTCGCACGGTGGCGGCGCGCGGATCCCGCTCGATCGCCCGGACGGACACTGCCGACGATGCCGCGCTGGCGGCCGCCGACGATGGCGCATCTTCAGCCGCTGCCGCGTCCGCTTCACGGCCGCGCCGACGCACCTCCGCCGGCGGCGCACGCAGCGGCCGCACAGGTGCACGTACCGCCGGCTGAGCAGCGGCGCCTGCGCCGATCGCGCAGCGCATCCGGCCCCGTCGGTGCGCGAGCGCAGCCACCGTTGCACGAGTCTGCCGACCGGTCCGATCGCCGGTCCGATCGCCGGTCCGTCGATGCCGCGCCCATGCGGACGGGCATGGCCGTCGGCCGGATGCGCCGACCGCGATGCTGATCCGCGTGATCGCCGTCGGCACCCGCATGCCCGACTGGGTCCGGACCGCGGTCGACGACTACACCCGGCGGCTGCCTGCCGACTTCCGCGTCGAATGGAAGGAGGTGCGCGCCGAGACCCGCGGCGGCAGCGGCGCGCCGGAGGTGTGGATGGAGCGCGAGGCGCAGCGCATCCGCGCGCAGCTCCCCGCCGGTGCCCGCCTCGTCGTGCTCGACGAGCACGGCCGCGACCTCGACACCGCGCAATGGGCCGAGCGGATGGGCCGCTGGCGCGACGACAGCCGCCCGGTGGCGCTGCTGATCGGCGGCCCGGACGGCCTGCACGGGCCGTTGAAGCGCGAGGCCGCCGAATCGCTGCGCCTGTCGAGCCTGACGCTCGCCCATCCGCTGGTGCGGGTGGTGCTGGCCGAACAGCTTTTCCGCGGCTGGTCGATACTCGCCAATCATCCGTACCATCGGAGTTGACCGCCCCGCCGCATCGCAACCACTCCCGTGCCAGCCCTGAGCCCGCCGATCCGATGACCGCCCGCATCTATCTCGCCTCCCGCAGCCCGCGCCGCCAGGAACTGCTGGCGCGGATCGGCATCGAGTTCGAGCTGCTGCTGGCCGGCCCCGGCGAGGACGACGAGGCGCTCGAGGCGGTGATCCCCGGCGAGTCGCCGACCGTCTACGTCCGCCGGGTGACCCGCGCCAAGCTCGCCGCCGCCTGCGCCCGGCGCATCGCGCGCGACCTGCCGCCGCGGCCGGTGCTGGCCGCCGACACGACGGTGGCCACCGGCGGCCGCATCCTCGGCAAGCCGGCCGACCGCGCCGAGGCGATCCGGATGCTGCAGTCGCTGTCGGGCCGCACGCACCGGGTGCTGACCGCGGTGGCGGTGGCGCGCGGCAGCCGGGTGCACGACATCGTCAGCGTGTCGCGCGTGACCTTCGCCCGGCTGTCGGCCGCCGACATCGAACGCTACGTAGCCCGCGGCGAATCGCTGGACAAGGCCGGCGCCTACGGCATCCAGGGCGCGGCCGAGGCATTCGTGCGCCGGATCGACGGAAGCTGCTCCGGTATCATGGGTTTGCCCCTGTACGAGACCGCGAGACTGCTGCGAAGGCCGTCAGCGGCTTCGGGCGGCCGGGCGCCACTGACATGAACGAAGAAATTCTCGTCAACACCACCGCCCACGAGACCCGCATCGCCGTCATCCAGCAGGGCGCGGTGCAGGAGCTGCACATCGAACGCGCCGCCACCCGCGGGCTGGTCGGCAACGTCTACCTCGGCCGCGTGTCGCGGGTGCTGCCGGGCATGCAGTCGGCGTTCGTCGACATCGGCCTGGAGCGGGCCGCGTTCCTGCACGTGGCCGATCTCTGGCAATCGCGCGCCGGCAACCACCACGCCCATCCGATGCCGATCGAGAAGGTGCTGTTCGAAGGGCAGCCGCTGCTGGTGCAGGTGATCAAGGATCCGCTGGGCACCAAGGGGGCGCGGCTGTCGTCGCAGATCAGCATCGCCGGCCGGCTGCTGGTGTATCTGCCGCAGGACCCGCACATCGGCGTGTCTCAGCGCATCGGCGACGAATCGGAACGCACGCAGCTTCGCCAGCGGCTGCAGCGGCTGCTGCCCAACGGCGAACGCGGCGGCTTCATCATCCGCACGTCGGCCGAGGATGCCGGTGACGAGGAGCTGACCGCCGACATCGACTACCTGCGCAAGCGCTGGGCACAGATCCTCGAAGGCAGCAAGGAGCGCCCGGCCGCCTCGCTGCTCTATCACGAGCTGAGCCTGACCCAGCGGATGCTGCGCGACGTCGCCAGCGAATCGACCACCGCGATCCTCGTCGATTCGCGCGACGAGATGGCCTCGCTCGCCGAGTTCGCCGGCACCTACATGCCCGGCATCGCCGGCCGCATGCGGCTGTACACCAGCCACCGCCCGCTGTTCGAGCTGCACGGGGTCGAGCACGAGATCGAGAAGGCGCTGGCCCGCCGCGTCGACCTGAAGTCCGGCGGCTACCTGATCATCGACCAGACCGAGGCGCTCACCACGATCGACGTCAACACCGGCGGCTACATCGGCGGCCGCAGCTTCGACGACACGATCTTCAAGACCAATCTCGAAGCTGCCCATGCGATCGCCCGCCAGCTTCGCGTCCGCAACCTCGGCGGCATCATCATCGTCGACTTCATCGACATGGGCAGCCACGACCACCGCGACGCGGTGCTCGCCGAGCTGCGCAAGGCCCTGTCGCGCGACCGCACCAAGACCTCGGTCAACGGCTTCACCGCGCTGGGCCTGATCGAGATGACCCGCAAACGCACCCGCGAATCGCTGGCCCACATCCTGTGCGAACCCTGCGAGACCTGCGGCGGCAAGGGCACCACCAAGACCGCCCGCACCGTCTGCTACGAGATCCTGCGCGAGATCCAGCGCGAAGCCAAGCAGTTCAACCCGCGCGAATTCCGCATCGTCGCCTCGCAGGAGGTCATCGACCTGTTCCTCGAGGAAGAGGCGCAGCCGCTGGCGACGCTGGGCGACGCGATCGGCAAGAAGATCGCGCTGCAGGTGGAGACGGTGTACGGGCAGGAGCAGTACGACATCGTGCTGATGTGAGGCCGGCCGCGGCGGGCGGGGCCCCACCGCCACGCCGCTCGCCCTGCCCTGCTGCGTTTCACATCCGGCCGGCGACGTTTCGTCGCAATCCGCTCGTGCACCCAGACGGCGCGGCCGACACTGCGGGCATCCGAACACCTCTTCACCCGGAGCCCGCCATGCAGACCATCCTGTCCAACATTCCCGCCTACGTCTATGCGATCTTCGTCGCGCTGCTGGCGATGGGCATCGGCCAGTCGCGTCCGCGCACCGTCGCGCTGCGCCGCACCGTGGTGCTGCCGCTGGCGATGACCGGGCTCTCGGCCTACGGCGTGATCGGCGCCTTCGGCCCGGCGGCGGTGCCGCTGCTGGCCTGGGCCGGCGGCGTGGCGGCGGCCGTGCTGCCGATGGCGCGACGGCTGCCGCCTGCCGAGGTGATCTACGATGCCGCCAGCCGCAGCTTCGCGCTGCCCGGAAGCTGGGCGCCGCTGGCGCTGATGATGGCGATCTTCATGCTGAAGTTCGCGGTCGGCATGTCGCTCGGCCTGCAGCCTTCGCTGCACCAGTCCGCCGGCTTCGCGTTCGCCGCATCGGCCGCCTACGGGCTGTGCAGCGGGGTCTTCCTCGGTCGGGCGCTGCCGTTGTGGAAGCTGGCGATGGGGCGCGCTGCCGGGGTGCCGGCGGCGGCGTGACGGGACCCGTGATCGGCCGGCGACGGCGGCAGGCGGCGCCCCCGTGTACGATCCGCTGCACACCCGCCACCGACCACCGCCAGACGATGCCCACCACACCGACCGACCGGCTGCTCGCCGGGTTCATCGTCGTCGATTTCACCCGCGTGCTGGCAGGCCCGTACTGCACCCGGATGCTGGCCGACCTGGGCGCCGACGTGATCAAGCTCGAGCGACCGGGCGAAGGCGACGAGGTGCGCACGATCGCACCGCAGTTCGATCCGTCCGACACGCACCAGAGCGCGTACTTCGCGCGGATCAACGCCGGCAAGCGCAGCGTCGCGATCGACTTCGCGCAGCCCGGCGCGCGCGAGCTGGTCTACGACCTCGTGCGGCGCGCCGACGTGGTGGTCGAGAACTTCTCGCCGGGCGTCATGAAGAAGTACGGCTTCGACTACGAGTCGCTGGCGGCCGTCCGTCCCGGGCTCGTCTACTGCTCGATCTCCGGCTTCGGGCAGAGCGGGCCGCTGGCATCGCTGCAGGCCTATGCGCATCTGATCAATGCGTTCTCCGGCCTGATGGAGCTGGAGCGCGGCGGCCGCGCGGCGCCGCGTGCGTCGAACCTGCAGGCCGCCGACGTGCTGGCCGGCGCGCACGCATTCGGCGCGATCAATGCGGCGCTGCTGCGCCGCGCGCGCACCGGGCAAGGCGCCTGGCTGGACGTGTCGATGCTCGAATGCATGGTGGCGGCAGACGACGTCAACTATCCGAGCCTCTTGAACGGCGGCGGCGTGCTGCGCCAGCCGCGCAGCGGCATGGTCGTGCAGCCGATCGGCGAGCGTCACATCGCGATGCAGATCGGCGGCGCGCCGACGATGTGGCCGAAGCTGGTCAAGCTGATGGACCGCCCCGGGCTCGAGCAGGACCCGCGTTTCGCGACGCCGCTGGCGCGCCGCGAGAACTGGGATGCGCTGCTCGCCGAGATCGGTGCCTGGCTGCAGAGCCTGGGCAGCGTCGACGCGGCGATGAAGAAGCTGTCGGCCGCACGGATCCCGGCGGTGCCGATGATGATGCCGGAGGAGGTCGTCGAGCACCCCCACCTGCAGGCGCGCGGCGCCTTCCCGACGGTGCCGCATCCGGTCGCCGGCCAGGCGCGCGTCACCGCGACGCCGTTCCAGATCGACGGCCGGCCGACGGTGCCGACCGGCGCGCCGCCCTGGCGGATCGGCGAGCACACCGCCGAGGTGCTGGCCGAGCTGGCCGGCTATCCGCCGGAACGGATCGCCGCGCTGCGGGCCGAGAGCATCGTCTCGATGCCCTGACACGCCGGTCCCCGCGGCTTGGCAGCGGCAGGAATCGGCGCTGTTGCGCCCCCCGAACGGCCGCCTGAGCCCGTCAGAAGTTCGCCGCAATCCGCTGCTGCAGGTAGTCGTGCGCGGTGATCGGCGGATACTTGCCGCCCGGGGTCTCGATCCGCACGTCCGTGTTGGCCTGGCAGAAGAACGCCAGGCTGTAGCGCGGCCCCTGGTATTCGTCGTCGCGCGGGTTGCGCACCCGGTGGAAGTTCGACGGCAGCACGTCGCCGCTCCAGCGCATCAGCATGTCGCCGATGTTGCAGGTGATCAGGTGATCGGCCGGCTCGACGCTGGTCCACTGCTGCGAGTCCATGTCCTTGCCGGGACAGAGCTGCAGGCCGCCCTGGCCGGTGCGCTGGAACAGCAGCGTCAGGCAGTCGAAGTCGGTGTGCGCACCGGCGCGCCACAGGCCGGCTGCGGCCCGGGTCGCCGGGTCGACCGCATAGTAGTGCAGCAGCCGCAGCGTGCTCTGGTAGGTGGCCCGCGACGGGTCGTGCGCCTCGGTGAAGAAGCCGGCCGGCATGCCGAGCTTGACCGCCAGGCACGACAGGATCCGCATGCCGACGGTCCAGCACTGCGACTCGAACGCCAGCATCCGCTCGCGAAAGCCCGGCAGGTGATGCTCGCCCGGCCATAGACCGTCCATCCGCGGCCGCGTGATCTGGTACGACTCCTTCTGGTCCGGCGTGCGGGTCGACGGCCGCACCTGCGCGCGGCTCTCCCAGCCCGCGTTGGTGCCGCGCGCCATCGCACAGTCGGCCTTGACGCTGTCGGGCAGCGCGAAGAACTCAGCGGCGTAGCGGAAAGCCGCCTCGACGTCCGATTGCGGGATGCCGTGGTTGGCCACCTGGAAGAAGCCGACGTCGACCGCCGCCGCCCAGAGCCGGTCGGCGATCTCGGCGCGCCGCTCGTCGAAGTCCGACAGGTCGATGCAGCGCACCTCGCGCGCCTGGGTTTCGGTGCCGTGCGCGCCCATGCGCGCTTCGCGGTCGAGTTCGTGCAGAGGTCCGGCCGATGGATTCATGATGCCTCCTGGCTGGGGTTGAACAAGTGGTCTATCGCGCGGCGGATGCCGCCGTAGCCGGTGCAGCGGCACAGGTTGCCCGACACCGCGTCGAGCACCTCGTCGATCGTCGGCCGCGGCTGCCGGCCGTGCAGCCAGGCCAGCATCATCACCAGCCCGGCACTGCAGTAGCCGCATTGCACGCCGCCGAACCGGGCGAGCGCCTCGCGTACCGGCAGGCTCGATGCGTCGTCGGCCACCGATTCGATCGGGCGCACCCGGCGGCCCGGCAACTGCCACGCCATCACCAGGCAGGCGTTGACCGGCTCGCCGTCGAGCCATACCAGACAAGCGCCGCAGCGGCCGATCTCGCAGCCGGGACGGGCACCGGTGAGCATCAGCTCCTCGCGCAGGATCGTCAGCAGCCGCCGCTGCGGCAGGCCGGCGAGCGCCACCGGCCGGCCATTGATCTGCACGGTGGCGTCAGGGTCCGGGGAGCCGGGGCGGGCCGCGCCGTGCATCATCGGCTGCTCCCATTGGCGGGGGCGGGGGGG